>NZ_ANAT01000018.1:0-187978 GCF_000411595.1 Paenibacillus lentimorbus NRRL B-30488
AAATAGACGTTGTGAAACTTTATCCAGCTCTGCTAATATCGTTGCCGGGCTGAATTTGCTCGCGATTTCGTCTACTTTCCCCATGAATGAGGTTGTGAACTTATCCAGTTCGGCTAATATCGTCTCAGGGCTGAATTTGCTTGCGATTTCATCCACTTTCCCCATGAATGAGGTCGTGAACTTATCCAGTTCGGCTAATATCGTCTCAGGGCTGAATTTGCTCGCGATTTCGTCTACTTTCCCCATGAATGACGTTGTGAACTTGTCCAGTTCGGCTAATATCGTCTCAGGGCTGAATTTGCTTGCGATTTCGTCCGCTTTCTTCATAAAGCTTTCAGCGAATTTATCCAGTTCCGCTATGATTGTTTCCGGATAAAATTTGGATGCGATGTCATTGACTTTTTTCATGAAGGTGTCTGCAATGGAGTCAAGCATTGAAAAATCGTTTTTCGGCGAAGCAGGAGCAGCAGAAGCAGAAGCTTTTCCGACGTCCGGCATATTCTTTTGCATTGCAGCCAGCTGTGCTGTCACCTTTTCGTTTAACGATAATTGAATGACATTGTTTTTTCCCGTCAGCGAATCAATGCCCGCTGAAATTCGGCCGACTGTTTTCATGACGTGATCTATGACGCGTATAGTGACAGAGTACCCGTTCTTTAACGCAGATTGCATATAGCGTTTGATGCGTTCCATGGCAGGGGTCACTTCGTCTGACGCATACAGTGAAACGGTAAATCCTTTAAAACCGGCAGCCAGATCCCGCAATCTCTCAAATGCCGCTGTCGCGCTGTCTTTTGCTCCTATTTTAACGGTTAAAGACGCAGGCAGACCCGCTAATTGGGTTTGCACCTTTTGAATGACGGCACTGGCTCCGTCTTCAGCTGAAATAGAGATCATTTGTGCGCCCAGCTTTCTTTTCATAGAGCGCTGGATGCGGTCAATTGTTCTTAAAACAGATTTACTCTCTTTGCGTATATCAATTTCACTTTGGCGTTTTGTCATTTTCCTGTATTTCTCAAGCGCTCTGAAGCCATTTTGGATTTTCCTTATTTTCTTTGAAACCCGATCTTCCAATTCAAAACGGGCGGTCAGCTTTGCCATGATGTCGCTCCCCCTTTCTTCGCTTGTTTTTCAAGAATGTCCAGCTTGTAACCGATTAAACCGTACAACAGCGCCTTAAAATGTCTCGGTGCTTCATATAACTCTTTCAGTTCTGATGGAGAATAATGAAGCTCATGCATCGCGTAATAGAGATACACGGCTTCCTTATTCCCATCTTTTATCAGTTTTTTGCTTCTTGCTCCAGATCTTCTAATTCATCTTCAAAACCATTGATCTCAATCGCTTTATTCAGCCAATTTGCATACTCACCGCCGACTGAAAGCACGCGTTTTGCCACCTCGACCGGATCTGCCGTTTTGTAAGCGTCGCGGAGCTCCTTAGACCGGAAATCAGGGTAAATCGTAGATTCAACCGCGATCCGCGCATAGAAGCGCTGGCTGTCTAAGTCTTTTACGCGGCCTCTGCCTTTCACATTTTTATATGTCGTGCTTTCCTTCTCCAGTTCGTCAATGCGCTCAGTCGTAATGGCTTTAAAAATAAAAGGCACGATGTTTCCTTTTTTATCGACAAAACGCTTTGAAAGCGGAACCCGAATCTCCTCAGCCTCGACTGTTTTACCCGGCATAAAGAATGACAGATCAAATACTTGTTCGTTTTTTTCGCTCATGATGAAAACTCCCTTACTTTTTTATAAAAAACAGGCCTGTAAAAAGGCCTGTTTCACTCATACCGATCTTAATTAAAACGTTTCAGAAAGCTTTTCCGGCACATCGAAATCTTCAAAGGTAAACGGCACTTCTTCTTCGAGTGCTTCTGAGTCTACGTCCAGTCCGGCGATTTTTGCAGAATCAAAGTTGACGTCATACAGAGTGACGCGTTCTGTTCCGCGGCCCGATGATTTGTCATCAAGAACGGCTTGCAGCGTAAAATACGGGTCGCTGCCTTTTTTGACGTAATCCATCATAAGGACGGCGAATTTGGATGTGACCTTGTAGAATGTTGCCGTGCCCGTTCCGTTGGCGCCTGTTGTTTTATGTCCCGTCATGCGGCGGCCCATGATGTTTACTTCTGATTTGTTTTTTCCACGTTTGCTTCAAACGTTTTAATATGCGCCATCTCTTCTCCGTCTAGAAATAAACGGCCTTCTTTTCCTGAAATCGTGTTTTGCGCTTTTAATGCCATCTTAGTTTACCTCCACGTTAAAGTAGAATTTTTCTGCCGCATCCACAGGCTGTACGGCGAGATCGATTAAAAAGCCGTCGCGGTCTTCATTCAGCCCGATTGTAATGTCTTTGTCTGAATCAAAATTTGCGATGCCGCCCGCATCCTGAAGCGTAGTCAAATATTGAATGATCATCGTTTTGACGAATTGAAGGCCGTCATTTGTCGCAGGAAGATCGCTGCCCGTGCCTTTTTTCGATTTAATTAAGGCTTTCAGTTCACGTGTCAAATCGTTATTCACCGCATCAAGCACACGAACGATTTTGTTTTTCGCGAACTTTTTGTTTTTCTCTGCCGTAAATGTCACCAATGAGTTGATATCTTTTTCAACGCTGACTGACTTATCACGGGCATCATAAGAGAAAAGGAATTCACCTTTAGAAAGACGTTCGATCACTTCATCATGAGTCAGGCGGTGCAGCACATCGACGGCGCCTTCGTATTCAACGAATGTTAAGGATTGATTAAATGCGGCGCTGGCACTTGCGCCTGCCACCCAGGCGGTCGCATCTTCAGCTTTAATCTCGGTTCCGTCTTCCAGCAGCACACCTTCAGTAACATTGATAATGCCTTCATAATCTCCGCTGTAATGGGCGGTCACCCCTTGCACCTTCTGTCCCTGCGCATCGCGAAGGCGTTTAATGAATGCGGCAAATGTCGCTTTCAGCTGATCGTTTTCCGCGACAGGAAGAGCGATGACATCGAAATTCTCCGTTTCAGCCGCAGCTAAAAAATCCGTATAGTCTGAGTTGACCGGTGCTTTATCAGTTCCTCCCGCAAGACGGATGCCTGCCTGCGGGTTTAACGTTTCCCCGGATTCTTCCTCAGTTCCTGTCAGCGGGATGGAAGCCGACAGTTCGCCCGTTCCCGTAAATGTGACATAGCCGTTTGCTTTTAATTCTTCGGCTTTTTTCACCGTTTGTTTGTCAACTTCCGCTTCATCCATGTAAGTGGTCACATCGAAAGCGGTCTGATCAAGGACGTTTTCACTGATGCGGATGATGATGTCATTTCCTTTTGAACCGCCGTACAATGCGGTTGCTTTAACACCTTGCGAAAGGTCGGCGCTTGCTCTGATTCCCTCTGTCAGACGGTACATCAAAACGGTTTTTGCTTTCTTTTTCGCTTCACGAAGCAGAATCAGTGACGGATCTTCAATACTGAGCCCCACTTTTTTATTCAAATCTTCAATGCTTGAAATGGAAACGAATGTTTTCGCTTCCCCCCAGCCGGATGCGACGGGAAGGGCGACAATCCCGCGTTCACCGATCGATACCCGCTCCTGGGCGGTTGTTTTAAAGTTAAAATAGATTCCGGCACGTTCTTTTTCTTTTCCTTGCGTAAATGTTCCGCCGTTCATTATTGCATGACCTCCTTGGTTAAAAATGCTTCAATGTAAGACTTGGCTTGCGCTTTCGTCATTTGTTTTTGCTTCACGCCGAATAAAGCCCCCTGGAGAATCTCAGGTTTTACGCCGAAAAGCTCCTTCGCGTGCTTTGTTAAATCCGCCGTGTCATAAAGAACCGCTCGTTCCGCCGCTGCGGCGTTTTTCTTTTTATGTTGTTTCACTTTTGTTTCACCCCGCTGTTAATGTCCACATCCCGCAGTGCGGGAGATGTTTGTTTCTGATAGTAGTAGCGGCTCGTCCAGCGGATTGTGATCACTGCCTCGCCTTTGTCTCCGACTCTTGTTTCGATACGGCTGATGCGGACGAAATCACCGGTATCCTCCCCTGATTCCGTTAGCAGCGGAATCAGCTGTCTTGATTCTCTCACCGCATCGGCGATCCGGTCGGCTGCATAGAGCGCCTGCACCGAGTCGGCATGGAACAGCTTCACATTCAGACTGTATGTCTTCTTAAAGGTAGAGACTGTGTCATTCTCGTCAAAAGCGTACGGGGGCGGGATGTAAAGTGACGGCACCTGAAATTGTTCAGGCAGTTCATTTTCATATACGGGCACGCCGCATTGCTGATACAAAAAAGCGGCGATTGAACCGGTCTCGCGATTCATCCGATATCTCCCCCCAACGTGTTAAGCCACTGATTGAAACGCTTGTCCAGCGATTCGGCGAAGAGTGTTTCATACAAAAGAAGGGCTTTGTCCCAAAACCCATTTCCGCTGATCCACTGTTTTTTTAGCGCCATTCCCGTTGAAGCTGACGGATCATAGATGAACCGGGAGCCTTGAAAATACCCGGGCACCCATCTGACATTTTCATCTGAGACGGTCCAATGTCCGTCATTTATGAATGAGGCATACTCTGCATTGGTGCCGATTTCAAGGGTCAGTCCCCCGTTTTCAATGATCCATACGTGATCCTGCGCTCCTTTTCGGAAAGAAGACAGCAGGCTTTCTGTATCAATCCCTCCCGAATGAATAAGCTCCTCTCGTACCAAGTCGAGAAAATCCTCTCCTGACTGTTCCAGCCATTCGCCTGCCTGACGGGCAAATTCTCCGGATGATGCCTTTTGCAGCGACCGACTCCATTGTTCAAGGTTTTTTATGCTCATAGTCTGTCATCTCTCACAGCGATAACCTCCCAATGGTGCTGTCTTGCTTTCTTCGGCAGTTCCAGAATATACGCCTGGCCTTCCCAAATGATTTTGTCATTGACACGCACAACGGCCTCTTTCGGAAAATGAACGAGAAACCGCTGATATACCTTATGATCAGGCTCAAGCTGAATAAGCTGCTGCTGTTTTTCAACAAACAGACACGGCACGTCTTCAGCATCGGGCACTTCCGGATAAGAAAAGACAGGCTGGAGCTTTTCGGCGGGAATCCCGAAGCGTCCGGCCTTCGGAACTGACACCGTCTCATGATAAATATCGCATCTGTCAGTGAGCAGCCGTTCGTAGCTCATAAAGGTCTCACCTTTGCGTGTGCAGAAACCGGGGAATAACCCGGCGCGATATATTCACAGAGCAGATGGTGCACCGCCGGTTTTCTGATTCCGCCTTCACCTGCCACCGTATACGAGTAGTCGCCTATCTTTTCAGATTGATAGGCGGAAGCGGCTGCTTCATTCTGGTTGATCAGCGCAAAATATTGAGAAAGCTTTAATAACGCAAGCTTAATCTTTTCGGGAAGCGGTGAGTAAACAGGGTCAGTGAACGAATGCCCCGCTATTCTGGCCGCTTCCGCCTCAGCCTCCAGAATGTCCTGTATAAGAAGCGCCTCCGGCCTGTTTTTGACTTGATCATAAACTGAATATGAAACAACGTCAGACGGCTGAATTAACATAACTGCCACCCCCGTCTTATTCTTTAACGTTTACGATTTTGGCGCTTGCATCTTCTTCTTCAAATTTGCTGTCAAGTTTAGCCGTCAGTACGATAATAAATTTGCGGCTGCGAATATCTTTATCTACTTCGATTCGGATATTCCGTGAAAAACCGAGAATGATATTTTTCGGGTGAGTCAAAATGATGTCAGACGCATCGTACTGGGAATCACCTTCTCCGACTGAGTACGGCTGCAGATTGGATACTCCTTTGACCGGAACGCCGAATGCTGAAGACAAACCGCCCTGCACCGCAAGATCTCCCAGATTGGTCTGACGGTCAGCCACACGGTCTTTCCATTCAATCTCCATGCCTTGAGATGTGTAAAATCTGAATTCCTGAGGCAGGCGCAAATATTTTGCCGGAATGGCTTTTAAGCCTTTTTTAAATGTCGCTCTGGACAGCTCTTCCCCGTTTCCGTCAATGACGTGAGATACAGTCTGCTTACGGATTCCGTCAAGCTGTGCCAAGTACGGATCAGAAGAAGATGTATCGCCGTTTACGACAAGCTCCTCAATATCGACTGCCGCCCGCTCCGCCAAAATCTGCATGATCGTCTGCTGCAGGCCGTCTTTTTCAATATTGTTTTCAAGCGTGTCATAGGTGATATTAATTTCTGCAATGACTTCTTTCGTATTCAGCTGCACCGTACTTGTTGCCGGGACGGTCAGCTGATCGTCAGTTAAGGCTTTTCCTTCCTCAGCGGCACGCAGAATACGCTGGCCGAAACCGATTTTTTCAAATTTCTGCGAGTCATTTTCCATTTGAATCACACGCGATTCGCTGAAAATGGTCGGCGTATTCTGCACCATGCGGATAAATGCTGAAGCTTGTGCGGGGTTCATTAAACCGCCGCTTTTTAAAGCGGAAAGTGACATTTCCGCCTTTCTGATGATATCTTGATTTCTCACTCTACAGTTCCTCCTTCTGACTGGGCTTAAAGCAGTCCGCTCCAAATGGATTTTTTAACAGGCTCTTGGCCGCCCGTCTCTTCTTCCGGCTGCTTTGATGCGCCTCTTACTTTTTCAAGCGCTTCAATGCGTTTAATAATCGGCGCCAGCATGTCCTCAACAAGCGTTTTCAGCTTTTCTTCATCAGACGGCGCAGACGCCCCGTCTTTGTCTTCCGTGTTCTGGTCCAAACTGTCAAGCCGCTTTAAAAGCGGGTGCAGCGCGTGTTCAATCGATTCTCTTACGTCTTCTTTTCTCATCTTGTTCAAGTCCTCTCCCTTGCGGTTTCTTGATTTGCGGTCACGGTCGAGAAATTGCTTGACCGCGCCGAATAAGCCGGCTTGCTTTTCTGCCGGCTCTTCGTAAACGTCAGCGGTTCCCGCCATGCTGTAGCCCGTAATGATACCGGCTTTAATCTGATCCCATACTTCATCGGAAGCTTTGGTGACAAGCACCCAAGATCCTTTCCGGATCACAGCATTCCCGATTTCAAAGTCATCCGGGGCGACGTACGACTCCACCACCTCGCCGGTCCCGCCTTCAAAGTTATGATTTGTATCGATGTTGCGGGCGTTCGCCAAAAAACCGTGAGCGGCCTTTTCAATCTCTTCAGCCGTCATATAATCGCCATGTGCATCGGGGACATCCGGCTCGTAAACGATGCCGTAAACAAGCTTCTGCTCATCCGATTCGTTTTTTGTAAACACCTGCACCTTTTTTTCAAATGACGGAAGGCCTCCGGCTGATTTTGTAAAAAAGAATTCCGTTTGGTTCGCCGCCTTATCGACATAGCTCACAAAACTGATAACGGCATTTCTCAATTCTCTCGGCACGAGATGTTTTCACCCCCTTTCAGGATTGCTCCTTTTTCCCTTTCAGCACCGGCCGGCTGTAGTGCTCTTCAGGCCATTCCTCAAGCGTCTTGCCGAGCACTCTTCCCGCCAGATCACGGAGGTCATTAGGAGAGACCGCTCCGGCGGAAATAAATGGCGTAAGCACCTTCGCAATTTCAAGCGGATCGCGAAAATCAGGCCCTTTTAATGTGAGCTGTACATCGTGGAGACCCAGTTCAGGCAAAAATAACGTGTTGAGCTTATTAATCAGCGTTTTCCGCTCCGGCTGAAACACCTGCTCCTCCGTTATTTTCCGTGCCGTATCGGCTGTGGCTTTGTTGTATTCCTGCGCCTCGCCCGTATAAAGCGGCGGGAGACGGAAAGCGGAACGGAGTTTATTTCTGCTTTTGTCGTCATATTCAAGAAACAGCGCATCATCCTGCAGAATTTCCGCAAGTGATTTAATTTCCACAGACACGGGCGTAATGTCTTCGCCTCCGTGAAGGTCTTTTTCCTTCGCAATGCCTTCCGCCTCAATCAGCAGAAATTTGTGGGCGTTTTCCACCCCTTCCAGGTCATTCATATAATCCTGGAGCTCTTTGTATGAGGTTTCTGACAGCATGCCGTTTTCAACCGTAATGGCGGCCGGCACGTGACGGCCCTGCTTGAAATACATAAAATTCAGTTCTTCCGCTTTCCGGGCGCCGTACAGATTGACGATATTGCCGACCCAGCGCGGAATTCCGTAAGTGCCGCTGCCGATTTTTAAGTGAATGGCTTCATTTGCCCGGTATTCTTCAGACAGGGTCTTTACGTAATCGCCGGTTCTCATGTCCATCATGCGGGGATCGCCGTATTCCTTAAAAAACACTTTCCGTCCGTTCAGCATCTGAACATATTTACGGAACCGTTTTTGCCTTTTAATCGTTTTGGATGCGCCGTTTTCTTCATATGAAAATGTAACTTCAACGGGATCAGTCACACCGCAGACGCGCATATGTTTTACATCCAGATATTCAATCCCCGCCGGTTTTCCCGCGCCGTCCCGAAGCACTTCGAGGAAACCGTTGCCCGTTTTTTCGCGGTCTTCTATCGCATATCCGAGGACCGTCTCGGCCGATTCATCAAAATGAAGACATTTGTAAAAGCTCTCCAGCTTCATCCAGTTTTTTTCGGCCCGGGCCTTTTTTGACGGGGAGCAATCTGGGCTATTTACATCAAAGGTATATTCCACATCGAACCCAAAACCCGTAATATTGACCCGATACGCGTCAATGCACTGCTGAAGAATCGTCGAGTATTCGGCGATTGTTTTCAGTTCAATGAGATTATAGGGCGGTGAAATGATGTCTTCGCCGTACAGATCGGCAAATTGATCTTCGTTCATCTGCCTTGCCTGCGGCGCGGCCATTTTTGATTTAAAGACGGTGGCTCTAACGTTTTGATAGTTCGGCAACGCCTATCTCCTCCTTTCCCGATTCGGACGTCTCCGTTTTTGTGATGCATCTTTCAGATCCGCCGCGTCATAGTCATCCAGCGCATACCAAATGGCTGAAAGTGTGTGGGGATCAATTGAAAACTCATCTTCCGACAGAACGCCGTTTTTGTTTTTTGCGTACGTTAAGTTCTGCAATTCGCGGATCGTATTTTCACAGCTGTCTGAGCAATAGATGTGTCTGAACCGTTTCAGCTTTTTTGTATACTGAAGTCTTGAGCCCGGAAACTTTTTGGCCGCAACCATGCAAAAGCCCTGCCTGCGGAAATATTGGATGCTTTTCGGCTCAGCCGAATCCGCTTTGATCAGCTCTTTTTGATCCGCCAATTCCTGAAGCTCCTCAGCTGTCTGATCATCGGTCATTTTGTTTTTGTAATACTCCCAGAAAATATAAAGATCTTTTTGATCCGGATCGACGGCAAGCCGAATGACCGCATTGTATGACTCTTCAAAACCGAAATCCATGCCCGTCCGAAACAGGGGGCGCCTGATGGAAGCAATCCGCTCCGTTACTTCGTTGTGCTCCATGACCTGAAACTGCGGAAACACGCGGATGCCGTTGACGCCGAACTGTCCTTTGCGGGCGATCCGGTACAAATCAGGATCGTAATGCCGTAAGCTGTCCAGCTGCTTAATATAGCTTTTCGGCAAAAACAGATTATCGCACGCTGTGGAATGGTGGTAATACGTATCTCCCTTAACGACGGTGCCTTTTTCATACAGCGTCTGATCATCCAATACGAACCGTTTTTTTTGGTCATCACGAAAAAAATGCCGGTACGTCCAATTGGAGGTGCCGACGGGATTTGTGGTGCATATCATATGCAGCGAAAGCTCGGGATGACGCAGACGGCCGATCAGCTCCTTAAAGCCTTCATACTTCACTTCAGAGCATTCTTCAATCCAAATCAGTGAAATATGATGAATGGATTTCAATTTGGCCGGGTTGTCCATCCCTTTAAACATAATCCGGCTTCCGTTTGAAAATCTGAGCTGCATCGGTGAAGAAACGGCCTTTACGGCATGTCCCAGTTCAAGCTCCGTGATAATGTCTTCAAATAAGGCAAACGTAGAATCCCTGTGCGTATCGAAAACTTCCCGCACGACAAGCGCCGTCCGCTTTTCACGAAGCAGCTTCAGGATGATTTTCAGCGCGGTATGATAGCTTTTTGACGAGCCGTAGCCTCCGACGAGAAATTGGTACGTTTCATTCCAATTGAACAAATAATCTTCAAAGCGCGGGTTGACCGCTTTTTCAATCATGTCCGTTCCTCTTTCCGCGTAATGACAATGTCAATCGGCTTTTGGCTGCCTTCTGTTTTTTCCATCTTCTGCTGAGCCAGCTTTAATTTTTCATTTTCGATTTTTTGTTTAAATTGATCGGGGAAAAGATCAAAGTACAAAGACAGCTTTTCAAGAGCCTTCATCTTGTCGGCAAGCTTTATTGCAATGCCTTCTTTCCCGAGTTTTGCTTCCGTGACGATGGTTCCGTCCAGAAGGTGCGAATCTTTAACGTCAACGTAGCTGATCTCCTGCATAATCGGATTATCATTTTCGTCAAAGAGCGGCCCTGATTTTCCGAAGGCCTGAACCTCTTTTTTTCCGAAGGTTACATAATCGGTAATGTCGGCGAAAGCGATTTTCACATAGACTTGAAGAACGTCCATCGCTTCGACAAACACTTTATTGACCATTTCCTTTTTCATGCGGCTGATTTCTTTGGCGACTTTTTCGTTTTTAACAGCCTGCTTCCCGTCACATGCGCGCTTTCCGGTGAATACCCGGCTTTTATCGCAGATTGGGTGGCGTTAAAGCTTTTCACATAATAAAGACAAAACAGCCGCTGGCGTTCGTTTAACTCATCACCTTCGCCCGGGGTGTTTTTTCCGCCGCTTTCCGCGTTCTTATTAAGCGCCTCGTCCCAGCGCCCTTCTTTTTTCCATCTGCCGATCGTTCTTGCGGATACGCCTGATTTGCCGGCAAGGGCGCGATTTGTGATGCGGCCTTTATGAGACTGATAGATTGTAAATGCCTGTTCTCTTTTTGCGTTTTTCATGCTACGGCATCACCGCCACCTCCGACATGATTGTCTATAATAAAAAGCGGCTTCTAATCGGGCCGCTTTTTTGGATCGTCTGTTCACTTCTAGGTGGCAAACGTATGACAACTTATGAAGCAGGCGATTGATTTCTTTGTTCCTTCTGTTTTTGAATTTTTAAAAGCGCCCGTTTGACCGTCGTTTGTACGGTTGATTTCTTTACATTCAGCAAGGCGGCGATCCGTTCATACGAAAAGCATTCCGCTTTGTGGAGCAGCAGCATTTCTTTTTCTCTATCCGTTAAAACGGCTAATGCGTCCCGCAGTCTGATTCTGTCTTCTTCAGTCACATTTGCGGACGGTTCAAACATCAGCGCCTGCGAATAGGTTTCTATGATTCTCGGATCTTTAATGAGCATTCTCTGATAAGCGTCTCTGCGGTCTATCGCTCTTCTTATGCCGGGCTGCCGGCCTTTTTCAAGCCATTCGATGACATATTCCAAATCTGTAATAATCGTTCTGATGATTTTTTTATCTTTCAGTTCTTCTGAAGTAAGCACCGTTTCATCGGCTGCCTCCAGCTGCTTGTACCACTTTTTCGTCTCTTTCAGCGTGCGTTTATATTCAAATAGTAAGTCTTCCATGTAGATCCTCCTCTTTTTCGGAACAAAAAAAGGACACCAATCAATGCGCAGCAAGTGCGCGATTGATCAGTGTCCGCAGGCTTTCCGTCTTGGACGTATTCTGTTTTTTTCGATTAATTCAATTTAAAGCCGATTTCATATTCGACCCGGGCCAGATCCCCTTTTCGCGTTTCGACAAGCGTTTTGCCGTGCTCCGGCGCTTCGGCGAGCCATGCTTCCTTCTTCAGTCCGTCTACTATAATCACCCGAACCTTGCCTTCTTCCAGCTGGCTTTTTAATGTTGTATGTTCAATGTCAGTCAGTTTTTTAGGATTCATGTTTTACGTCCTCCGTCTTTTTCAAAATGTTCACTTCATGTATGAGGCTTCCGAGCTCATTTATGAACGCTTCTTTTTCTTCAGAACTTTCTCCCCGGAGCAGGCGGAGAGCCGTTTCGGCCGCCTCAAAGAGTTCCGGGGCTTTCGCCATCAATGCCGCGTTGATCTGCTGTGAGTATGAACTTAAGTTGAAAACGGCCGCGATGAGCCTTCCGTTTGAATAAGGGAACTTCTCTTTATCCGCTTCGCTGTAAGCGGAATAAATGTAAATGGGTTTTTCTTCTCCGCTGTGTACGGCCCGCCATGGAGCGGGGCTGTGTTTTTCTTGCAATGGTGATCCTCACTTTCCATCAGCCTCATGCCATGCTTCAATTTGCTTTTCTATCCGTTTTGCCCTGAACAGCAGGCAAAAAAGCCATTTGATATATTTACACACGTGCATCAAGCCTCACTTTTGCGTCTTGAACCATTCGTTCAAGCCGTTTAATGACCGGCGTTAAATCAGTGCCTGTTTTGCAGTTCGGGCAAGGGTGAAAGACAGCGCCGAAACCCGTTTCCATCACAATGACCTTCTTCGGCCCGCACAGCTTACACATTATCTCGCCCCCTCTAATCTGTGGTTTACGTCAAATGAATTGCCATTAATGATGACTAAATAATCGCTGCACATCTCATAAATTCTTGTGCCCAAGGCTTCATCAACCTGCACCAATCCGTCACATGCCAGCTCGCTCGAGATAAGAACCGGCTTATGATTTAAATAGCGGTAATTCACGACGGCGTACATTTGTTCAATCTGCCAATCGGTCGCCCGGGGTTTTCCGTTCAGCGGTTTGAACAGATCGTCAATAAAAAGCACATCCGCCTGTTTCATACGGCCAAGCTTTGCATCGAGCAGATCAAAATCATTTTTTAAATCCGTAAAGCCCTCCACAAAAGGAAAATACAGCACCGGTGTCTGCTTCTGTCTCATGACATAATTGCTGAGAGCGGTCAAAAGATGGGTTTTCCCGACCCCGGACGCCCTAAAAGGGCAATGCTGTTTTTCCGGCAGTTTTTCATCTTGTCGAAGTTCTCAACATATTCAAGGGCGCACTCGTATGCGTCGACGACTGCCTGAGGCTTGCCGCGCGTGATAAATCCTTTGAAATCCAGCTTCCGAAAGGCATCTGTAATCTCACTTGCACCGAGAATGCGTTCTACTTTTCGTTCGGCGGCGCAGCGGCACTTGACCCACACATCCATGCCCAGCTGTTTTTTGAGATAACCGCCCCGATCTTTACAGAGCGGACAGTCAAAGCGGCTTTTGTCTGATTCTTCCGGTCTGTCCGCCAGTAATGGACGTTTTCCGTTTTTCAGGTCGGCAAGAATCTGCTCGATCGTTCGTTTTGTCATGTATCGTATTCCTCTCTTTTTTGTTGTGATTGTCCTTCCCGCAATTCGTGCATTCAAGCGGTCTTCCATAAACTTGGCGCAATAGCTGAAAGCCTTGATCGTTTCAGCTGAAGAGGTGCGCCGCTGTTCAAAAGCGGTAAAGCATTCGCCGAGCCATTTGATTGCTTCTTGTGCTGACGCACCGAGGGAAACAATACGGGCGATGGCCTGATAATCCCGGGGCGACGGGTATACGCTCCGCCCCTCCTGTGCAGACCTTAATCTGATAAAATGGGCGGCAATGTCGTTAATCGCTTCTTCAGCAGTATGATTTTTTGTTATATCTATTTCTCTCCGGACATTTTTGTCCCGGTGATCCGCCGATATTGTCCGGTCAGTTGCTTCCGGGCGGGTCAATGTCTTTTTCGGCGTGAATCTTTTCGAATGCTTTACGGAGACGATGAGTCCGTAAGGGGCGCGGACGGTTTTGATATACTCATGCTGTTCCAAGCTCTCGAGCCACCGCCTGACGGTTTTTTCGCTGACCGCGAATACATCGGCCATTTCTCTTGCTTTTACGGGCTTATGTCCGAGGACGATCCCCCACTTTACGCCGTCTTTTACATGTTCCTTTGTCGTTGAGCTGATGAACCATAAAAACAGCCAAATGGCGGACCCTATTTTGTCATAATGTTCTGAATTCAATAATCCGGAATAGATGAAAAACGGGCAGCTTTTACGATTCATAAGGGACCTCTCCATTTTTCTTCAGACCTATATAGCGTTCATACTGCAATCGGTTATCAAATCGGAATACCGGTAGTCCGCAAGCGGTAAAAGATATCGAACCGCCTGCTTTCCCTAAACATCTCTGGTCAGCCGGATTGCTGCTGAAACGGATGATTATCGCCTGCATCTCTCACCCTCCTGATCAATTTCTTATCGTATTTTGATACATTTTGTATCCCTATGATGTTGATTATATACGATACATTTCGTATCATCAAGACCTTTTTGATACTTTTTTTATCATCTCTTTCTTTTGATACATTTTGTATCTATAATCATAAGTAACTTAGGGTGTTGAAAAAAGAGAGGTCATTTCGGATGATAGGCGGAAGATTAAAGAGTCTCAGAGGTAAGAAAACGCAGGAAGAAGTCGCAAATCATATCGGTGTCTCGCGCGCCAGATATTCTCATTATGAAAACGGCCGATCTGAACCCGATTACGACACGCTGCAAAAGCTTGCGGATTATTTCAAAGTGTCGACTGATTATTTGTTAACCGGAAAAGAACCTTCAGATGAAGACATGTTTGCCGATCCCGACCTGCAGATCGCATATCGGGACATGCAGGACTTTTCCCCGGAAAGCAAGCAGCAGGCCATTGAATTCATTAATTATTTAAAAGAAAAAGAGAAAAACCGCAGGCCGAAACATAAATAATCCGCTCTTTTCCTTTAAACTGCTTAACGTTCAGCCGATATAAAAGCTGAATGTTTATTTTTAAAAGAAAAGGGAATTGATTCAAAGTCCGATCAGGGCTTTTCTTTCTCGCTTAAAAAAGAACATATGTTCGAAAGGGTGTATTCAATTGGGCGATTTTTTAACACATCTTGAGGAATACGTCAAAAACTTATATTGCCGCATGGGAATGACCGCCCCTCTCCATATTGATATGCAGATGATTGCCAAGGAGCTTGACATTTGGATTCATTTTGAAGATACGCACAGTATGATGCTGAAGCGGGACGGCATGTACAGCATCGTCCTGAATCAAAAAAAGTCACCCGAAGAGCAATGGCAGGATTTTGCGCACGAACTGTGCCATGTGCTGAAGCATACCGGGAACCATTTTCATATGAACAAGCTGTTCAGGGAACTGCAGGAATTTCAGGCCAACCATTTTATGTACCACTTCTGTGTGCCGACCTTTATGCTGTTAAACATGGAGCTGCCCCAGCGGAGGAGCCACGCCGTTATTTTAATCGCAGCCGCTTTCCGGGTGACGGCATCATTTGCGGAAAAAAGGCTGGAGCTGTTTGAACGGCGTAAAGCAGGTATTCAATTTCAGAAGCGGCTCGCTTGTCTGTTATCCGACAAGCGGCCGAATGTGTATTATGGAAGCGGACAGACACACTTGCATGCCGCTGAAGAAAAAACGCCGTATTTTATTGAAAATTAGCGATTCTCCGCCGGCAGTGTGTCAGCATTTTGACATCGGAGGAAGAGTATTGTGAAGCCACATTGGCGCCGGTTTAAGATGAGGCGCAGATGCGAATGCAATCGGGGCGGAAATATATCTGAACTCGCCCCGTCCGTCAAAGGCTTCACCGCGGGCCCATCTTCCTTGTGAACTCTCATCTCCCCTGGAAAAGTTAAACAGATCATACGACACTTCCTGCTTTTCGAGTTCACGCGGAAACGTAGCAGGCACGACAATGTCCCGTTCTCTTTCTTCCAGCTCTTTTATGGCCGCATACCACATATTTTGATGATACGTATCTCTTGCAATTAAAAAGGACAGCATATCCCTGACACCCGGATCGTCTGTCATCGCATACAGCCGAGTCACCTGCAGGCGTCCCTGGGATTCCGCATTTAAATTTGCCCGAAAATCTGCAAGTAAATTCCCGCTGGAAATAATGTATTTCGCATTCCAAGGATACCCTTCAGCGTCAGCCGCCATCGCGCCTAAACCTGCAACAATGGCGTGCTGCGGGTTCATTCCGCCCATGACAGCCGCGACGGCCGGGTCACTTTTATAGGCGTTTTCCTGCACATCAGCCGGCGCATCGTCCAAGAGCCTTGAAATCATCGTCGCAAGCATTTCCACATGTCCGATCTCTTCCGTTCCGACATCATGCAGCAAATCTCTATATTTTTCATCGGCACGGCAGTTAAAGCCTTGAAACAAATATTGCATCATGACGCTGATCTCACCGTACTGCCCTCCAAGCACTTCTTGAAGCTTTTTCGCGTAAGCCGGATCAGGGCAAGACGGCTTTGCGCGGTATTGAAGTTCTTTAATATGATAGAACATACTCATTCCCCCATTCTTTCAAACAATCTTAGTGTATGAAAGAATGGGCAGACGGTGCGGGTCCGTTTCATTTACTTATAAAAACCGGCCTTCACGGTTTCTACATACCGAAAAAACAGATCGGTTGGCGTATATTTTTCTCCCCGGCAGCCAAAATTGCTGAACAGCGCGTGTCTCTGCGCCGTGCTCACTTCCAATTGCAGCCCCATTTTCCTTTTTGTCCGATTGACAATGTTGCCGGGATTTACACCTGCCAGCCGATCATTCTTCTCTGTCAGCTCGGCATCAAACCCCGCTTCACGCAGCAGATCACAAATCAGTCTTGCTTTTTTCCAGATCCGCGCCCCCGACGAGTGTATTTGCCTTTTTCAGATCATGATACCCGTGAAAAGCCAATGCGTAATGATGGGCGGTCACTTTTTCTAAAGCCAGGGGCTCGTCAAAGCGTGTGCTTGTCAAGTGGAGAGAACGGTTATCGCACCGCTTCGTCCCTTCAAATAAATAAATTGAGCTTTGGTCAGAAAATGCCTGCACCAGCTCACTGACACCCGGCTCAATCCTGCCGCCGTGGGGAGCGAGGACGATACATTTACTTCCCTCTTTTTCTTCATAAATAATTCTGTATTCCGATTCAGCAGCGGAAAGAGCTGCGAAATTGTCATATCTATCTTTCATGTGTAACATGCTCTCCTTTTCCAGTCAGCACCAGTTTACTCTACTCATCTGGGAATGGAAACCTTTTTATAGTATGATTTGATAGAATACGTATCAAGGGGGAGATATTATGGGGTTCATCAATGGATTGCTGGGCAATGCGTCGACAATATCGACGGCTGAAGCAAAAGCAGAACTGGCCCGTATTTTGCTGGAAGGTGAGAATGTCAACGCCGCATTTAAGCTTGTCCGAGATATCATTGTCTTTACGGATATGCGTCTTATTCTTGTTGATAAACAGGGACTCACGGGGAAGAAATCGGAGATTCAATCCATTCCGTACAAGAGCATTTCCAGATTCAGCGTAGAAACCGCCGGCCGCTTTGACTTAGATTCAGAGCTGAAAATTTGGATTTCAGGCGCGGAACTTCCCGCTGTCTCAAAGCAGTTTAAAAAAGATGAAAGCATTTATGATATTCAAAAGGCCCTTGCCGCAGTTTGTATGTAAGAAGAAACGGAAGCCCGGGGAGCTTCCGTTTTATTGATTACAGTTTTTCTTCAATTTTCGCCTTCGTTTTCGGGCCGTAAATTCCATCTGCCGTTAATCCGCTGACGGATTGAAAACGTTTTACGGCATTTGCCGTTTTCGGGCCGTAAACGCCGTCCGCCCCATGATTTTTTGCTCCTTTATCGGGATAAAAATAAAGAGCGGATAAAGCGTTTTGCACTTGTTTTACGTTTGTCCCTTTCGTCAGCGGTTTCGTCACTTTGATCACACCGGATGGAAGCGGATAGGAAGACACAGCCTGACTTTTTGAAGAAGAACCCGTCTGAGCGAGCTTGATCACTTGTCCGACTGTAATGTGATTCGGATCGGTGATATGGTTGATGCTTTGCAGCGATTTTACGCTGACACCGTGCGATGCGGCGATTTCCGATAAGGTGTCGCCTTTTTTCACATGGTATTCAGACGCGGAAGAAGAAATAGAGGCTTTTTTCGCCGGCATACTTCCGCTTAATTTCTTTTCAATCTTCGCCTTCACTTCATCCCAGCGGCCTTCTGACAAAATGCGGTGCGGGCAGTACTTTCCGTTCCAGTCCTGATGCTTTCTGATTCTGTCAATCCCCCAGCCCCGTTCTTTCAAAAGCTGCGCCGCAAACGCAATCGCCAGTTCTTCTGCGGCTCTGTACCGTTCGCCGCCTGACTTGCTGTAACAGATTTCTATAGCAATCGACTTTCGGTTTCCGGTACCGTTCGTGCCGTCTCCCGAATGCCAGGCATTCCGGTCCAACGGAATTCCCTGGATCACTTCTTTGTCATCAACCGCAAAATGATAGCTCGTTGATTCGCTGTTTCCCGTCATATAGCTGATTTCATTAGCGGCGGATGCGTCGTTTGCCGTGTTATGAATGGTAATATACTCCGGCGTCATCGGATTCGGACATTTTAACGCATATTTATCAGCCGATACGAGCCGTTTTTTCACTTCAATCCCCACTCTTCATCTCTCCTTATGCCTTTTTCATCAATAGGTGGCATTCGTAGGACAGATAACTGAGTATATAGACCCTGCATTCGGATAAAAATGGAATGGATACGCATGCAAAAAATAAGACCCTTCCAAAGAAGGGTCTTTATGTTATGTTTGGTTGCGTGCGGCAATATGGAATGTGCCGTCCGCTTGGTTTTCCAAATGGCTTTCATGGCCGATCACCTGTGTAAAGCTGAACCCGACAGCAACAAGCAGCAATCCTGACAACAGTTTAGATTTCATATAGACAATCTCCTCTCTGGATTTGTTTTTGGGCGTGCACCATTTTTTCATAAAACGTGAGCGCTTTTTCAGGCTGTCCGTGTTTCATGTAAAATTTGGCAGCGTCATGCGCCAATTCTTCCACATACGGATACAGCATGTGTTCTTCCAGAAAATCAAACGTGCGCCTGACGGATGCGTTATCCATTTCCTTGCCGTATAACGCATGCAAAAATCGGAAAAGATTGACAAACAATTCATCATTGTATTCGCGGGCGATACTGAGCCCGAGGCGGTATTGCTTCTCTGCTTCGGCTGTAGTGTTCTGTTTATAAAGAACCTGTGTTAATGAGTAAATAGAATGCGGAAGATTATCGAACTTTTCTGACCTGCAAATGGAAACGGATGTCTCAAAATATTCGGCTGCTTTAGAGAGGTCTCCCATTTTTTCGTAACAGTTTCCGAGATTATATAAGGCTGAACTGATAAGACGGGGATTGCCTTCTTGTTTTGCAAGATCTAAAGCAAGTTCTAAGTGGGGCAATGCTCTTTCTGGATACTGCATGTCATCATAATTCCCTGCAATAACGAATTCACATTGGATTCTGCGGACGTTGTACGTCTCATACGATTGGTACGTTTCAAGGGCTTGAACGGCATAACTCATGGAGACGTAGGTTTGTTTCAGGTTGTAAAAAATCTCGGCCATTTTAAAAGCAAACTCAGCTTTCTCGATGTCATCAGAAACGAGTGCAAGGTTTTTTTCAGCCCGTTTGTAATACATCATGGCGTTTAGGAACATTTTCTGTTTAAATTCGTACATTCCTCGAAAAAAATTAAAGTAGTAATCAAGCAGTCCTGTCAGTTTATACTGGTTGCCTTCAATGTCTTCCAATAATTCTGAAAACTCAGGCTGAGAAGGGTCCTCCTTTAAGGGCTTGATGTAATCCAGCATGACGCGGTGTCTGAATTCCATTAATGAATAATACAGCAGCAGATCCTGATCTTCTTCCATATCCTCGATCTCTCTCTCTACTTCACGTTTGACGCGCTCCGCCTCAAGGACGTGAAACTGCCGGATATGGGTATACCATTCATTAATTTTGAGCCCGACAAAAGAGGACGGAATAGTCTGCTTCATCCTCAATAAATCCCCCCTTTTGGAATGACCGAGATATGTCATATTTTATCATATTTGCTAGAAAAAGAAGAACGCAAAAAGACCGCAATTGTCGAATTTCGGATATCCGCAACGATTTATCTCCATCACAAGCTTATTGCTTGTTTCTTCCGTGCCGTTGATATAGCATATCCTTGCAGCTTTTATTCTGTATTAAATGGGGGTTTTCACATGACAGCACAAAATCAATTGGTCAGCCACTTTCTGTCACATCGAAACGTGACGATTGAGCTGGCGGAAAAAATCAGCCGCGAGCATTACGACTACAAGCCGGCAGAGACATCAATGTCCGCTCAGGAACTTGTAAAACACATCGTTTATTCTTTTCTTATGTTTGCAAACGTCATTAACGACGGAAACGGATCAGCTATCCAGAACAAACCGAAAGAAGAAGCGGAAACAGACCTCGTCAAACTGGCTGAAGCATGTACTGAAAAAACGACAAACATCCTGTCACAGCTGACTGAAGAGCAGCTGAACCGCGAAATTGACCTGACTGCCTCTTTCGGCAGAAAAATAACCGGCGCGGCTCTCCTTCAGCTTGCCATGGAGCATGAAATTCATCATAAAGGCAATCTTTTCGTGTATGTCAGAGAAATGGGCCACACGGAACTTCCGTTTTATCAGCAAAAATCATAATCCGGCCATCATCCGCCGATCTGCGACATAACAGCAGGCTGGCGGATTTTTTTGTTCTGTATAAAATTTTCCGAAAATTTAATTGATTACCGCCTCTTAATCATATATAATCTGATAAAAATAGTAGGATTATTCAGGAGGCACACAGATGACTGTAAGCATTGTGTTTATGGGTTTCTTTGTCGGAACGCTGGTCGGATTGACGGGTGTGGGAGGAGCGGCGCTTTTGACTCCTTTACTGATCGTTTTGGGGATCAACCCCTCAATCGCCGTCGGCACTGACCTTTTATATAATTCCATCACCAAACTGTTCGGTGTCGTTTCTCATTGGAAGCAGCGCACCGTTCAATTTAAACTTGTCGGCTACTTGGCGCTCGGGAGCATTCCCAGCGCAACAGCCGCCATCGGTATTCTTCACTTGTTTCCCGCTTTTCACCAGCATCAGGAGCAGATTATCAAACAGGCGCTCGGCTACGTGCTGACCCTTGTCGCTATTTCCATTATCGCCCGCCTTTTTTTCGATAAAAAACTGCGGCCGAACCGCTGGCAGCAAAAAACACTTGAAGAAAAGCGGACACTCATGATACTGATCGGCGTCATTTTCGGCTTCATCGTCGGCCTGACATCTATTGGGTCCGGCTCATTATTTGCGATCGCCATGTTATACCTGTTCAGAATGAAAACGGCAGAAGTGGTGGGAACGGATATCGCACATGCCTTTCTGCTCGTAACTGTTGCCGGTCTGTTAAACGCAAGCTTCGGAAGCGTCGATTACCTGCTTGTATTGAATCTGTTGATCGGCTCTGTGCCGGGTGTGCTTCTCGGCAGCTTCTTTTCGCCGAAATTCTCACCGCGCCCGCTACAGTTTGTGATGGCGGCGATTATTTTAATCAGCGGGATAAAATTAATCTAAAAAAGGCGGTCTGTTGTCAGATCGCCTTTTCTCTTATAACGTCACACCGGACTTAAAGATTGCAAGCTCCCGAAAATCGTTTTTTCGTTATTGACGAATTGTCCGCTTGCAACGTTAATAATGTATTGAATAAAATCTCTTACAATGTGATCTTCTGTTGTTTCGTCTTCCGCCAATCTCCCCGCGTTGTAATCAATCCAATGCGGTTTTGATTGAAATAAATCGGTATTTGTTGATACTTTCACAGTCGGGACAAATGTGCCGAACGGCGTGCCTCTTCCGGTTGTAAACAACACGATGTGACAGCCCGCCGCGGCGAGCGCTGAAGAAGCGATTAAATCATTGCCGGGCGCACTGAGCAGTGTCAATCCCTTTGTTTTCAGTGTTTCACCGTATGTCAGCACATCAGAAACCGGTGCAAGACCGGCTTTTTGGGTGCAGCCGAGCGACTTGTCTTCGAGCGTTGAAATGCCGCCTTCCTTATTCCCTGGTGACGGGTTTTCATAAATCGGCTGCTCGTGTTTCATAAAATATTGCTTGAAATCATTGATCAATCGGACTGTTTTATGAAACACTTCTTCGCTCGCCGCACGTTGCATGAGAATCGTCTCAGCGCCGAACATCTCAGGCACCTCCGTTAAGACCGTGCTCCCTCCCTGTGCAATCAAGTAATCTGAAAATCTCCCTAATAAAGGGTTTGCGGTGATGCCGGAAAAACCGTCCGACCCGCCGCATTTCAATCCGATGCTCAATTCTGCCAGCGGAATCTCCTCACGTTTATCTCCCTTTGCCGCAAGGTGTATCTCTTTAAGTAGCGCTGCCCCCGCTTCAATTTCATCTGTGACAGCCTGTGATTCGAGAAATTTCACCCGATCTCCGTTCACTTCAGAAAGCGTTTCCTTAATTGCCGCCAGCTCATTATTTTCACAGCCCAGCCCTAAAACCAGCACACCGCCCGCATTTGGATGGCGAATGGCGTTAATCAGCATTTGTTTCGTATTCTCATGATCATCGCCAAGCTGGGAGCAGCCGTATTGGTGTTTTAAAACCAGCACATTGTCAAAGGGCGCAATGTCTTTCGCCTCTTTTACGAAGCGCTGCAGGATTTTCTCAGCGACGCCGTTTACGCAGCCGACTGTAGGCACGATCCACAGTTCATTCCGGACGCCGGATGTACCATTTTCTCTTTTGTAGCCTTGAAATATCCGGTTCTCATTTGTAAAAGGATTGTCCTCGAAGCGCGGTGAATACGTGTATTCTTGCACATCGGATAAATTCGTTTGCAGATTATGGGTATGAATATGCTCGCCGGCCGAAATCCGCCTTGTCGCACGCCCGATTGAAAAACCGTATTTAATGATGCTGCCGTTTTCTTCAATGGTTTGCAGCGCGATTTTATGCCCCCGCTTTACAAGGTCCTTCACTTCAATCGTCAGTCCGTCTGCATGCAGCCGCTCCCCTTTGTTAAAATGGCGCATAGCGAGAAGCACGTTATCGTTTTTATGGATTTTTATGACCTCTTTCATTTCACTTCCCCCTTATTGCCGCAGCATTCATGTAACGCATGCTTCATCCCCCGCTTATGAATGACAGAGAGAAAAAAAGCCGTTCGTTCAGTCAGCCCCGGAAGATGGTTCAGATTCTTTCCCCACAATCGCTCTTCTCCTAATATAGAAAATGCCGCTTGAAACATATCATCTTTGCAACGGGACCGCGCCATTTGAAAACGGTTCAGAACCTCCTCGCCGTCTGCTGGTTTGTTCGGCCCGTTCCAGTATGAATAGATCATGGCGCTGAATGAAAACACCAGCCTCTCAGGAAGCCGTCCCTCCTGTTCGATATAAGCCTTCAGCGTCGGCAGGTTTCTTGTTTTGAATTTCGCGGCGGCGTTAAGGCTGATGCTTTGCAGATAATGTTGGATATAAGGGTTTTTAAACCGGTGTAACACATCTGCCGCATACTGGGTGACACCCTCCATTTGCAGCACGGGAAGGATTTCTTCATTGATCAGCTCTTCGATGAATCTGCCCGTCACCTCGTGCTCAGCCGCTTCCCGGACGGTTTGCAGTCCGTATAATAAAGCCACTGGCGCCAATGCCGTATGAGCGCCGTTTAAGATTCTCACCTTTTTTGTCCTGTAAGGCGTAAGGTCAGACGTGATCAGTGCGTTCAGCCCGGCATCAGCAAAAGGAAGCTCATTCTGAAGCTGTTCCGGCCCTTCTATCACCCACAAATAATAATGCTCACCGACCACAAGCAGACGGTCTTCGTATCCGAGAAAATCGGTAAGTTCTTCCGCGGTATCAACAGGAAATCCGGGAACAATCCGATCCACGAGGGTATTGCAGAAGATGTTCGCATCATGAATCCATTGAGTAAACTCAGGCTCCAGCTCCCACAGCCCGGCATATTGAAGCACGGCCGCCTTCAGTTTCCGTCCGTTTTCTTCGACCAGTTCACATGGAAGCACAATGCACCCTTTCTCGGCGTCACCCGCAAATGCCTTATAGCGGAAATAAAGGAACGCCGCTAATTTCCCAGGGAATGTTTTTTGAGGTCTATCCTCAAGCCGGTCGCCTTTCTCAAACGTAATTCCCGCTTCTGTCGTATTGGAGATGATAAAACGAAGATCCTCTTGTGCTGCCAGCCGTTTAAAGGAATCATAGTCAGAAAAAAGATCAATGCCGCGGCTGATGGATTTGACGATCGTGTGTTCTTCAGCCGGTTTTCCGTCCTTTATCCCCTGCAAAAAAAGCGTAAACAAACCGTCCTGTTCGTTTAAACGTTTTATTTTCTCAGAGCCTCTCGGCTGTACGGCGACCACGCTTCCGTTAAAATCCGTCAATTGATTCAATTGATCGATCTGCCAGTCAGCGAAGGCCCGCAAAAAGTTGCCTTCGCCGAACTGAAGGACTTTTTCAGGATATTGAATGTATTCAACGCACATCTTTTTATTCAGCTGCCGCAAGCTGTCCGCCTCCTTCTGCATTTATGCACACGTTAACATTCTCCCGTACGAAAACCCGGATATTCAGACGGGCTGTTATGTGAGTTTTTTAATTGAGTCTCTTATCATCACCTCGGTGTTTTCGTATATTTTTTCCGCCGCCGTATCCGGGTCGGTGATAAGCGCCAAAATCTTCTCTGCGCCGAGTATGCTGATGTTTTCAACCGGGCGTTTTACTGTCGAAAGCCTCGGCGTCATGTATTGGGAAATGCCGATGTCATCAAACCCGATAACGGATATATCTTCCGGAACGTTCAGGCCTTTGGCGAAAATGGTATTCATCGCCCCGATCGCCATATCATCGTTTGAACAAAAAACAGCCGTAGGCGGTGATTGAAGCGCCAAAAGTTTTTCCATCGCCTGACTGCCGCTTTCCATATCATAGCGGCCTTTTACACTGTATTCATGCTTAATCGGGATAGAATGATCAATTAAAGATGTCAAATAGCCTTCTTTCCGCTGAGAAGTTGACCTGAATCCTTCCTTTCCCTCAATGATCGCGATATCTCTGTGTCCGTTTGCGATCAGGCAGTCGACCGCCTGTCTGGAGCCTTCTTTATCGTTTGACAGGATATTCGTGATGCTCCGGTCATCAATGTCCCGGTTCAGCACGACGAGCGGGATGTTTTTCTCGCGGATATGATAAATAAATGAATTATCACTGTCGCTTTGGCTCATTAAAATGATTCCGTCATATCTCATGGGCGTAATGGTTTCAAAGCTTTTCAGATCGTCAATCGCGCGGACGAACAAATTGTATTCCTCACTGATTGTGCGGTTTACACCTTTGATGGTATCGGAAAAAAAGCTGTGTGAGGTTCCGTTGGTGATGCTTGTAAAAAACAGTCCGATCGTATGGGACTTTTGCATGGCAAGGCTTTTTGCATTTACATTCGGTGTGTAATTCAGCTGTGAAGCGAGCTCTAATATTTTCTGTTTTGTATGCTCTTTAATGTGGGGGCTGCCGTTAAGTGCCCGGGATACGGTTGTGTGGGATACGTTGGCGAGTTTTGCGATATCTTTTATGGTTACCATCGTTTTTCCTTTCTTTCTGTATGCTGGCATTTATTTCTATTGTACCATTAACGGACAGTCCATAAAATCACTAAAGTTGAGGTTTTGCATGATGTAAGTCCTGAACGAGCTCGGCATGCTGCCGGTCCGTCAGTTTATACATTAAACCGATAATCAGCATGGCGCACGCTAAAGCGAAAGCCGGGTACAGCAGCAGAAGCCCTTTAATCCCGATTAACGTGCCTTTTGTCTGAGAGGCATTCGGGATATAGCCGATAACGCTCAGCCCGATGCCTGAAAGAAAACCTGATAAAGATTGGGCGAGTTTTCTGGAGAAGTTAAAAAGCGAATATGTCGTCGCCTCCTTCCGTTCACCCGTCTTCCACTCTCCGTAATCAATAATGTCCGACACAAGCGCCCACGTAATGCCGTTTGGTATGCTGATCCCGATAAAAGCAATGCTCGCTAACGCCGTAAAGATATATACATTTGACGGGAGACAGAAATTCAGCGCATCAGCCGCGGCGCTGACGGCAAAACCGATCATCACCGTTTGCTTTTTTCCGAAGCGTTTGACGAGTTTCGGCATAAACAACACACCTAAAAATGAAGAGCCGATGATGATAAAACTCATGTAGGACATCAGCTCCGCATTGTTGAGATTGTATTGGGCGAAGTAAACAAGCATAGCGGATTTAATGTTGTATGCCGATATTGAGAAAATCGTCATGAAAACGACAGTCAGAAGCGGTTTGTTGCCGATAAAGCATTTGAAAACCGACATGACGGACAGCTTTTCTTTCGGCGCTTCACGGACGATAATTCTTTCTATGCAGTTTCGGTAGCAGATCATAAATCCCGCGATTCCGATTACGGCCATCATTCCCATAACTGCCGGGTAGCCGATGTGAACGTTATCAAAATGAACGAGAATCGGGATGACGATGACACTTGTAATGAGCAGCGCGCCGAGAGAGCCGATCTGGCGGAATGCGGAAAGCGCCGTTCTGTCCTCCGCATCCTGTGTAATGGCTGCACCGAGGGAGCCGTACGGAATATTGACGAAAGAATAAGCGACCCCCCACAGCATGTAAGAAGCATAGGCGTACACAAGCTTCCAGGTGACACTCACGTCCGGTGACACAAAAATCAATACGGTCATGACCGCAAGAATAATACTTCCGAATAATAAGTACGGCCTGAATTTCCCCCGGGGTCCGATCTTTTTTCTGTAGTCAATGGCCGAGCCGACAATCGGATCAGTCAAAGCCGCAAACAGCTTGCTGACCAAAAAAATACTGCCGGCGAACGCTGCCGGAATGCCTGCGACATCTGTGAAAAACTTCAGCAAATAGATCTGCCCGAGATCAAACATAAATCCGTTCCCAAAATCTCCGAAACCATAGGATACTTTTTCTTTCAGACTCAGCTTATGCTCCTTCACTTTTGCGGCAGGTGCTGTCACGACAGGCACATTACTCATAGGCCACCTCTTTCATTCCATTTTTTAAAAGCGGAAATATTCCTCAGCATTCCGGTAACAAATTCCCTCGACAATCCTCCCTAAAAGCTCCATATCGCAGGGCGCTTCGCCTTGTTCCGCCCAGCCGCCGATCAGCGTGCAGACAAGCCGCCTGAAGTATTCATGGCGGGGATAGGACAGGAAACTTCTTGAATCCGTCAGCATCCCGATAAAACGGCTGAACAGGCCTGTGTTTGATAACGCTTTCATTTGTTGAAGCATTCCATCCTTCGTGTCATTGAACCACCAGGCTGTGCCGAATTGAATTTTCCCCGGTGTTTTCCCATCCTGAAAGCTGTTGATCATGCTGGCGATAATATAGTTGTCATTCGGATTCAGAGAATACAAAATCGTTTTAGGCAATTGCCGCTTTTTTTCGGCGGAATCTAACAGCCGGGCAAGCGGTTTTGCGATACGTTCATCATTAATCGAGTCATATCCCGTATCAGGACCGAGGCTGCTGAACTTATTTGTATTGGTATTTCTTAACGCGTTAATATGGAACTGCATCGCCCAGTCCAGTTCGGCGTAAAGACCGCAAAGATATTGCAGCGTCCGTGTTTTGAATTTCTTTTCATCTTCAAAAGACACATGCTCTCCGCTTAATCCGGCGGCAAAAATCCGGGCCGCTTCCTCTTCGGTCGTCTCGGCATAAACCATTTGATCTAATGCGTGATCCGACACTCTTCCCCCGGCACTGTGAAAGAAGCGGACGCGGGATTCCAACGCATCCAAATACGATTGGTAGGTGGTGACAGCCATTCCGGAAGCGCTCTCCAGCGACCGGACCCAATCGGCAAAACCCGGGCTGCTGATGTCCAGTCCTTTGTCAGGCCGAAATCCGGGCAGCACTTGAACCGGAAAATCACTTTCTTTCAACAGTTCGTGGTATGTCAGCGCACCGGCAGGATCGTCGGTTGTGCAAATGACTTTGACATTTGATTTCAGAATGAGATCCCTTGCGCCAAACCCGTCTCCCTGCAGGAGCTCATTCGTTTTTTTCCAAATTGCCGCGGCCGTTTTTTCATTCAATACGTCATAAATGCCGAACCAGCGCTGCAGCTCTAAATGCGTCCAGCTGTACAGCGGATTGCCTATCGCCATCGGCACCGTTTTTGCCCAGGCGAAAAACTTCTCTTCATCTGAAGCGTTTCCGGTAATGCAGCGCTCTTCAATGCCGTTGGCCCTCATGATCCGCCACTTGTAGTGGTCACCGTAAAGCCATGCCTCCGTAATGGTTGCGAAGGTTTTATTTTCATAGATTTCCTTTGGGCTTAAGTGACAGTGATAATCAATGATCGGCATGTTTTCAGCGTATTCCCGGTACAGCTTTACGGCCGTTTTACTATCCAGTAAAAAGTCATCACCCATAAAAGCTTTCACACTCTCATCCTCCCTCTTAAAAAATGTTAACGTTAACAAAATGGTTCTTTTTATTTTAGCTTCCTCTTTCTCACATATCAATCATTTTTATTTCATTTTTCAGAAAATTGTATCTGTTAACATTTTCATGTAAAAAAGACATTGCCGAGAAAAGTCCGGCAATGTCTTCTGTGTGATCTTAAGGATTAGTAAGCGAGGCTGAATAATCCTTTGATATGTGTTAAATAACGTACGTTACTTGCTTCTTTCATTAAAGATGCCGGAAGGCCTTTCAGCGGAGTAGAGTTCGCTCCGATGATGGCAACCGCGTCTTTACGTCCGAGGCTTGCAAGCGTACCAGAGTTTACAGGCTTGAATGTTTCAAGCGTTTTTCCTTCTAAGTAAGCGAACAGGTTGTAACCGACAAGTTCACCCATCTGCCAAGCGATTTGCGCTGTCGGCGGGTACGGACGGCCGTCCGGCGCAAAGTATACAGCGCTGTCTCCGACAACGAATACATCTTCGTGAGAAGTAGATTGTAAGAAATCGTTAACCGTCGCACGGCCGCGGTTCACTTCAAGGCCGGATTCGCCGACTAACGGGTTGCCTTGTACGCCGCCTGTCCATACAAATGTGTTGGCAACGACTTTTGAACCGTCTTTCAGATCAATAACGTTTCCTTCAACATTTGTAACAGGAAGACCTGTTAAGAACTCAACGCCGCGTTTTTCAAGGCTTTTTGTCGCGCGTTCGATAAGGTCATCAGGAAGAACAGGAAGAATTTTCGGACCTGCTTCTACTAATTTCAGTTTGATTTCTTTCGGATCTACGCCGTATTTTTTCGTAAGGTTCGGCATGATGTCAGCAAGCTCACCGACAAGCTCGACGCCTGTTAAGCCGCCGCCGCCGATAAGGATTGTTGCATCAGCTTCGTTTTTCGTTTTAGAGTATTCACGCACACGGTCTTCCACGTGTTTGTATACTTTGTTGGCATCAGCAGCAGATTTCAGCACCATGCTGTTTTCTTCAAGTCCAGGAATGCCGAAATAAGCCGTAACAGAACCAAGTCCGACAACAAGCGCGTCATAAGTCAGCTTAGAACCGTCAGAAAGGGCAACTTCTTTCTTATTAACTGAGAAAGAATTGACTTCTGCGATTTTAATGTCGACGTCTTTTCCTTTCAGAAGTTTTTCAAGCGGCATAGCAACAGCCTGTTCAGACACGTTGCCGGCTGCAAGGCGGTGCAGTTCCGTAATGATTTGGTGAGTCGGGTATTTGTTCACAACGGTTACGCGTGCTTCATCTTTACTGTAATGTTTGCGAACGGTTAAAGCAGAAAGAACTCCGCCGTAACCAGCGCCTAAAATGACAATATGTTTTGACATCGTATATCCTCCGTCCTTTATATCAATTTGAATCTGAGATTATTTTTGTTTTCGTTCATGATTTCAAGATAGCTGTTAGCAAAACGGAACAGCTTTTGAGCTTGAGGATCTTTCAGCATGCGCAGCAGGCCGAAAAGTCCGATCGTTTCATTGCTAGCATCCGCGCGGTCTTTTGCTTCGATCGCAGTAGCCGCAACTTCTTTCGCTGTTTCTTTCACCGGCTCAAGAATTTCTGTAAGCGCACCCACTGTATCGCTCTTCAATACTTCGTCTGTCGCTACAGACTGTGCAAAATCATAAGACTTCGTTAAAATATTTACTAACTCAGTCAGTTTTGGAAGCTGATCCACTAAAACAGTCAGTGATTCTTGAACTTCAGGTTTTAGCAGCTGATCAATAAGATCGCGTTGGCCTTGGCTGACAGATGCATTTGTTTGATCGATTGTTTCTGGCATATCCGATTCTCCTTTACTATAAGCAGTATGCTGATTTTTTTGGAAAGGGTAGCCTTTCCCCCTTCATGCAGAAAAGCATGAAAAAGCAAGATTGTGAATTCATGCACAATCATTTACAAAAATAAATGTTTACTACCCAGTTTTTCACTTTGCCATATCCAGTATTATTTTTATATCAACAAAAACAATTGAATAAGTCAAAATTTCTTTTTCCTCTCTGAAAATAGCAAACATAAAAAACCCCAATTTGATTTACTCTTATATAATAACACTTTTTGAACAAAATTTGAACGTGAATTGTTTCGTTTATGAAATTATTTATATGGCGGGGGTGTAATAACGTTTCTTTTAGGCTATTTTTTTACAGACCGTCCGCTTTTCCCCTGTCATTTTTCCCACAATTTTAAAAGCGGGCCCGATTTTCCCGTAAAGGGGTCACATTCCGGGAGCGGGACACGGCTGATTTCTTCTGAAGTTCTATCATTTTTCTCCGTTTTTGTATCGTACTGCCGGCCGCCCGGATAAGCTCCGATCACGGTAAAATCAGAACTGCCCGACAGTTTTTTATGTCCGGTGCCGGCCGGAATGACCGCTGCGTCTCCCGTTTGAAGAACGGCGTCCGCCCCTTGTTCCCCGCCGAACCTCAAAACCGCGGTTCCTTTTACCGCGACAAGAACTTCGTGCGTGGTGCTGTGAAAATGATGATACGGAAATACTCCGCCCGTCCAGCTGTTAGACCAATCGTGCCGGCGGAGGACGGACTCTGCTTTCTGTACCGTTTCTTCATTAAATACCGCTTTATAAATAACAAGCGGAAGATTCGGGTTATTCGGAATGCGGCCGTCATCTTCGAAATAAAGCACTTGAATATCCTCTTTCTGCATTGTGTTCACCTCCGTATATGTCTGTTTCCCATTCATCATTTATTAAAACGCTATTTTCTCATATTCCATTGCGAAGCCTGCCGGTGAATAGTATAGTATAAAAAAATATGTGTCAAAATGAGGGATTTAATGAAAGCCATCGTGATCGGAATATTGGCATCTCTGTTTTTTGCAGTCACATTTATTTTAAACAGGGCGATGGAGCTTTCCGGCGGAAGCTGGATGTGGAGCTCTTCCCTGCGTTTTCTTTTTATGATTCCGTTTTTATTTTTGATCGTTTATGCGAAAGGAAAATGGGCGCCGCTCTGGCATGAAATCCGGAAAAAACCGTTTTTTTGGCTGAAGTGGAGTTTTACCGGGTTCGTGCTTTTTTATGCCCCGATTACGTTTGCGGCGGCATATGGGCCTGGCTGGCTGATCGCCGGCACGTGGCAGATTACAATTGTCGCGGGTGTGCTTCTGTCGCCGTTTTTCTATGAAACAAAAAATTCACCGGCGGGCCCGGTTTCCGTCAGACAAAAGATCCCGCTGATTTCGCTGGTTACTTCCGTCATCATCCTGATCGGAGCCGGGCTGATTCAGCTTCAGCATGCGGGTTCTCTGTCCGGCCGCACGATACCATTCAGCGTGGCGCCGGTCGTCATCGCGGCGTTTGCCTATCCGCTCGGCAACCGCAAAATGCTGGAACAATACGGCGGAAAACTCGATACGTTTCAGCGGGTGCTCGGCATGACGCTCGCAAGCCTTCCGTTTTGGCTTTTGATCGCCGCTTTCGGCTGGCATAGAGACGGGCTTCCCTCAATGGGACAGACATTCCAATCCTTTATCGTCGCACTCAGCTCGGGCGTTATCGCAACAGTATTATTTTTCCGCGCCACCGATATGGTGAGGAATGAGCCGCAGAAGCTCGCTGCTGTTGAAGCGACACAGTCCGGAGAGGTTCTTTTTGCACTGATCGGCGAAATCGTCTTTTTATCCGCAGCGTTTCCGTCACTTCTTTCATTTGCCGGACTGTTCATTATTATTGGGGGAATGGTCATGCATACATTCGCTTCCCGGCAGACAGACCAGAAAACGGCGGAGCAAACGTCAGCCAATCTCACTGGTTCCTGATTTTTTACGAAAGGTGTCATCCCAAATGAAAGAAGAAATTCCGGCAATATCTTTTCTGTCAGCCGGCAAACGCCTTGAACAAAACAATACGTCCTTTGATGTCCTGAGCCGTGTAACCGGACATATTCAAAAAGGTTCTATCACGGCCTTGATAGGGCCTTCCGGCGCGGGAAAAAGCACATTGCTGTCACTTTGCAATCTGATGAATACACCTGATGAAGGGGAAGTGCTTGTATTCGGAAAAGAAATAAGGCGCTGGGATATCAGGGAGCTCAGAAAAACCGCGGGCCTTGCATTTCAATCAGCTCCCGTCACGGAGGGCACGGTGCGGGACAACCTTCTGCTCGCAGAAAAACTCCACGGGGCGCAGCACTATACCCCTGAAGAGCTCGCAGATTTTACAGACCTTCCGCGCGGGCTTCTGGATCGGAATGCAAATGAATTATCCGGAGGTCAGCGGCAGAAGCTCTCATTAGCGCGAACTCTCGCCGGACTGCCGTCCATCCTGCTGCTGGATGAAATCACCTCGGCGCTCGACCCCTCATCCGTTCTCACCATTGAGAAACTGATTACGAAACTCCATCGGCAAAAACAGCTGACAATCCTGTGGATCACCCATAACCTTGAACAAGCGGAACGATTATCCGATACGGTATGGTTTATGGCTGAGGGACGGCTTTTAGAGACCGCGGAAACGAAAACGTTCTTTAAGGAACCGAAACACGAAAAGGCCCGGGCGCTTTTACAAGGGAGCGGGTGCTGATATGAATGATCTTTCACTGTTACTAACAAGTATATTTGTCATTATCGCTTTATTCCTGTCTAAATCTTTTAAAGCCGGCGTCGAAAAGGATATGATCGTCGCAACCGTCAGGGCCGTCATTCAGCTTCTCATCATCGGCTATGTGCTGTCGCTGATTTTTCGCGGTGATCACCCGATATTTATCATATTAATGGTGCTTCTCATGCTCACGGCGGCTTCGCACAATGTCGCCAAACGGAAAAAATGCGGATCGGCTCATTTTGGCGCGTTTTTCTGACACTGGCGATCGCGGAAACCGTGACGCAGGGACTTTTACTGATCCTTCACATCATTCCGTTCACTTCAAGATATGTCATTCCGATAAGCGGCATGGTCATCGGAAACTCCATGGTGCTCTCAAGCCTGTTTTTAAGCCGGCTCAGTTCGGAAGCAGACCTGCGGAAAGAAGAAATCCAGCTGATTCTCTCTCTCGGAGGAACGCCTAAGCAGGCCGTCCGGCAGATATTGACGTCCAGTATGAAGCTCAGTATGATCCCGACGCTTGAAAGCCAGAAAACATTGGGTCTCGTTCAGCTTCCCGGCATGATGACGGGCCAGATTTTAGCGGGGGCTGATCCGATACAGGCGGTGCGCTTTCAGCTGCTGATCGTTTTTACAACGATGGCCTCCGCTCTTCTTACATGTATCATACTCAGCGCCTTGACATATCCTTCCCTTTTCACGGAACACTGGCAATTAAAAAAATTCAGCAGGGAAGCGTAAGCTTTTTTCCCTGCTGAATGGTGGTTTATGACAAGGTCAGAGATTCATAGTAACGGGATAATTCAATAATCATCGCTCCCATCCGCTCAATGTCCGGAGCAAGGACCCTCTTTACCCCTTCATCCCGGATCGCTTCAGCCGTCACTTTGCCGACTGCGGCGGCAAGCACGTGTTTTTCGAATGCCTGCTGCAATTCCTTTGCGGATCCTTTTTCTTTTGCATAATCAAAGAGAGAGCGCACTTGAATGGCTGTCGTAAAACATACGGCATCGACCTCTCCGTTTAACAGCTCTCCCAGCAGTTTATCGACCGTCTCCCTTTCAGGCGGAATATGCTGATACGGCAGAACAGGGAATACCTCCGCTCCGTTTTTCTCAAGGAACTCCGTTAAAACCGGCGCTTTCTCGCCATGAAGCTGTATCATGACTTTTTTATCTTTAAAGTCAAATCGTTCCAAGGAGCGGATCAGCCCTCTTGTTGTACCGTCTTCATCTGAGGCATGCGGCGTGATGCCGAGCTTTTTTAAGGCCGCATATGTTTTATAGCCTCTGCAGCCGATTTTCGCTTCATGAACGGCCGCTAAAAATTCTTCTTTCAGACCGATTTTTTCCGATACCGACAATAACGTTTCCGTACCGATGCCTGTGGTGAATATCACCCAGTCGGCTTTTTGCTCGGCAAATGTTCTTACGTCGGGTTCCATTTGATCCTCCGCCAGGTATACGGTTCCTTGGAGGGAACGGATGACCGCCGTTCCGCCCTGCTTTTCTATTAATTTTGTGATCTCTTCTGTTTTCCGCGAACCGCCGATGGCAATCCGTTTCCCGTTCAATCCTTTTCCCATCGCTGTTTTCTTCTTCCCTTCAGATGCCGGGCGCCCTATGGCAGGCCGTCATTTATTTCTATTATTGTTACGCAATCAGCCGGGAAAATCAAGCTATGCTCCCGTTGAATCCCCCGTGCAGTTGCTGTATCATTAACCGGGCAGAACGATTTGATTCGCGGAGGGACTTTCAATCATGGAAACAAAAAAAGAGTTCGAGACAAAAGGATACGATACTTCGGTTATTTATGAGTTCAATGAATATCCTGATGTTCACAGCGGCCGATGTGACAATTGCGACTACACGCTGTTTAAAAGCTCAGTGAAGGGCGGAAAATTTTTGAGGGAATGCCGGAGATGCGGCATGAAGAAAATATATAACAAAACAGGCAGCGGTCTTCCGGTGCGCTGCCTGTTTCTCCATCAATTTTCGACGGCCGCCTTTTTCAAAAATTCTTCAATGGCGCAAACAGCCTGTTTAGGGCCGCCGGTTTCTTTTATTTTCTGCTGCATGCTTTTCACGCGGCTGAGGATGTTTTTATCGCCGTATACGTTCTGAACGTCTTTTTGCAGACGGGCCACAGTGACTTCTTTCGGCGGCAGATGCACGCCAAGCCCCAATTCATCCACACGCTTTGCGGTAACCTCTTGTTCGTGCATTTGCGGAACGACAACGAGCGGAACACCCGCATTCATCGCCTCCATTGTACTGTTCATCCCGCCGTGAGATACGAACAGCTTTGCTTTCTTCAGCACATCAAGCTGCGGAACGTGCTGGCGGATGATAAAGTGATCGGGCACATCCGAAAAACTTTCCGGATCAATTGTTGTGCCGACTGACATAATAACCCGCCAGTCCGAGTCCCGAAACGCGTCAATACACATTCGGTAAAATTCAGGCCAGGCGTTAAACGCCGTTCCCAGTGAGATGAGCATAAGCGGACGGTCATCGGCTGCATCAATTTCCAGACTTCCCGTATTTGTGCGTTCTCCAAGAGACGGACCCGCAAAACAGAATCGTTCATCAAAGGTTTCCTGTTTCGGCTGAAAGGCCCTTGGCATAAAGACGATATTCAATTTTTCAGGCATGAAAAATTCTTCCATTGTCATCCGTTTCACTTGTTCATTTTCAATTTTCTCCTGATATTCTTCTATCGCCTGTTTGGCCGCTTCCATCGTTTCTTCGTCTCTTCCTAATTGAAAATACTCATTCATTGCATAGCTCGGGCAGAACTTTACGGCCGGGATGCCGCCATTATCCGCAAACAATTTTCCGGCAAGCGCTAAAAAATCAAACAGGACGATGTCAGGAAGGTCGTCTTTGTACAGCTCTTCCAGCTGCGGAAGCACTTCAACCGCTTCTTCCAGAAACATTACAAACGCGTCACTTTTATTTACCCGTTCTTTTATCGTCTTCGGGTCCGCCTTTATGCTTGTGCGGTATAAAACGGGAATAGCACCCGTTTTGGCAACGGAAGCTTCAAATTCCTCAGTCGTAGCGAATGTCACTTTATACCCGCGATTGACAAGTTCCTCGGCCACAGGCAGCGTGGGATTGACATGACCGTGAGCGGCCACATTAATAATGGCGATGTGTGTTTTTCTCATCTTTTTTCTTCTCCTTCATTTTCGTTTATCTCCGCTTCTAAAGACTCCAGCCCGTACATGACACTGTTTCGGATCGGCTCAATCCGGACGGGCTCAAGGTGTGAAAAGGTTTTTACAATTCCTTTCAGCGCGGCTTCCGCTTCAAGTCTGGCAAGCGGAGCGCCTAAGCAGAAGTGTACGCCGAATCCGAAGGAAAGGTGCGGATTCGATTGGCGATGAATATCAAATACGCCCGCCTTCTCAAATTTGTTTTCATCACGGTTGGCAGATGCAACATAGCAGAGAACGATCTCCCCGCTTTTCAAGCGGCGTCCGCGCAGCTCAGTGTCGTGCCGGACCGTCCTTCTGACAAACGGAGCGGGAGCGCGAAAACGCAGCGTTTCTTCCACCGTTTGCGCGATGAGAGAAGGGTCCTGTCTCAGCTCTTCATAAAGGCCGGGCGTCTCTAATATGCTGTAAACCGCATTTGAAATGAGATTAGTCGTTGTTTCATTTCCCGCCACTAAAAGCAGATTGCAAAACGGGATCAGATCTTCTGGCGTGAGCTTCTCTCCCTCTTCTTCCTCTTTTATCAAAATAGAAATAATATCTTGGCCGGGCTGTTTTCGTTTGCTTTCTATTATTCCCGCAAAAAACGCCGCCAGCTCCGCCTCACATTGGTCACGTTCCTGCTGGTTTTTCTCCGCCGCTTCAGGACTCGCATCTTTCGGCATGCTGACGAGAATATCCGACCATTTTTTAAACTGATCCATACGTTCGGACGGAACGCCTAATAATTCTGAAATCACCATGACCGGCAAAGGGTAAGAGAGATCTTTAACGATATCAATCCGCCCTTTGTTCTTTGCCTGTTTCAGGAGATGATCGGTAATGTCTTTAATTCTCGGCTCCCATTCCTTCAAGACGCGGGGAGTGAAAGCGCGATTGACGGCAGATCTGATTTGGGTATGTTTCGGCGGGTCCATATTCAGCATGGACTTTGCAATCGAGCTTTTCACATCAGTCATGCGGCTTGAGAACGTCTCTTTATCACTGATGACTTTTTTGACATCATCGTATAAAAACACACTCCAAACCTTCGTTTCTTCATCAAAGTATATAGGGCTTTCACGTCTCATTTTTTCATACCAAGGAAAAGGGTTGTATACGTCCAGGCCGTTTTTTCCTTTCATCAGGGTTCTTTGGATGGCTTGTCTCGTGCTCCTCAGCTTACTCATGTTACATCACTCCTGATTGTTTCATATTTGAATAGTTGACGCACCTTGAATTTTATCCTAGCACATATTTTCAATTTTTTTCTATTCATAACCTTAACTATTAACATAACACAACAAAAGTCATGAATCCGGAGGTGAAATTTCTCCCAAGAAAACAGCAGAAGCGCACAAAAAACCCGAGCCTTCGGCCAGGCTCGGGAGAAATGTTCACTCATTCGTCTGCGGTTTCTGGTGCTGCTTTTGGTCTTCAGGAGGCTGCGTATTTCTTTCCATATCGTCCGTATCAGCGCCCATGCCTTTCAGGAAAGAAAACAGCAGAGTGACGGCCTTGTTGATTTCCGGGTCTTTTAAAGCGCGGACGATATCAAAATAACCCGTCTTCCTGCCGCTGTCTTTTTCTTCGACAGCCTTTGTGACGCCCGCATTGATTTTAACGATAAACGGCTCAAGCTGTTTTACATCGAGCATGCCGAGAACGCCGCTTAACAGCAGGAGATTTTTCAGCATATTGGCCGTTTCCGGCGTATTCGCCTTCTTCACGAGGATATCCATCACTTTGTCTCCTTGGCCGAAGAGCCCGCGCAGAAGCGCCAAAACGCCGCGCTCGTTCATGTGCTGAAGAATGTGCAGAGATTCCAAAATCGCGTCTTTATTTCGTAAAAGAGCCGTCTCAATCTCTTCTAAGTCCTTTTTTCGTTTGTCTTCTTCTGTGACGGTCTGTTTTCGGATACCGCTGATTGCTTTAGCCATTTTGCTGTTTCCCCCTTTTTACGGCGTCTCCCGGAAATACATAATCTTGACGCGCCCATTTCCGATCAACCCGGACACCGATCTGCGGCTGCGGGTTTCCATAACGGAAATTGATTTTCGGAAGCGGATTAACGCCTTCTTTTTTCAAAATCTCCATCTTCGCTGATGTTTCTTTATATGCCGGTGTATCGGTATCCTTATCCGCATAGCTGCTTGTCAAAAGGTTAATGGCGGCGTCTTTTGAATCGTTCATCGGGAGATAGACTTGTTTGCCTTTTACCCTGTCTGTGATGACGCATTTGACTTTCACATTTCCGTACGGTGATGTCAGACGGACAAGCGTTCCGTCTTCCAGCCCTCTTTCTTCGGCGAGTTCGGGAGAGACCTCAAGGAACACACTCGGTGTTTTTTCGGATATTCCTTTTGATCGGTAAGTCAGATTCCCTTCGTGAAAATGCTCGAGCAGCCGCCCGTTATTCACATGGATATCATATTCTTCACCAAATTCTTTCGGCTCGGTCCACTGAACGGGATATAGAATCGCTTTGCCGTCTGAAAACGGGAACTTGTCCGTAAATAAAAGCGGTGAATCGGTTCCGTCCGCTGCAACGGGCCATTGCAGTGAATTGTAGCCTTCGAGACGTTCGTAAGTGACGCCTGCGTAGAGCGGCGAAAGCATTGCCGCTTCTTCCATAATGTCTGCCGGATGTTCATAGCGCCAATCAGCGCCCAGCCGGTTGGCGATGTCCGTAATGATCTGCCAATCAGGCTTTGAATCGCCCAGCGGTTCAAACACTTCGTAAAGGCGCTGCACCCTCCGTTCCGTATTCGTAAACGTCCCTTCTTTTTCAAGGCTCGGGCTTGCCGGGAGCACCACATCGGCGAACTCGGCCGTCCGCGAGAGAAAAATATCCTGCACAACGAAGAAATCAAGCTTTTCAAAGGCGGCATGAACATGGTTGATATTGGAGTCGACAAGCCCCATTTCTTCCCCTTTTACATACATACACTTCAGTTTTCCCGAGTGGATGCCCTCGATCATTTCATGATTTGTCATTCCGATTTCTTTCGGCAGGTCTGTTCCCCAGCCCTGTTCATACTTTTTGCGGGCTTTTTCATCCGTTACTTTTTCATAGCCGGGAAAGCTGTCAGGCATACTGCCGAAATCACTGGCTCCCTGCACGTTATTATGGCCCCGAAGCGGATATGAGCCTGCGCCGGGCTTGCCGTAATTTCCGGTCACAAGAAGCATGTTGGAAATGGCCGTGCTCGTATCACTTCCTCCGATATGCTGGGTGACCCCCATCGCCCACAGTGCGCATACGCTGCCGGCTTCATGAATCATCCGGGCCACTTTGATTAAGGTATTCTTGTCCACACCGGTATGTTTCTCCGCATATTCCATCGTATAAGGTTCAAGGCTTTTCACGAATTCATCTAATCCGTTCACTCTCTCCTTCAGAAATTCAGTATCCGCCAAATCGTGATCAAGCAGATATTTCGATACGGCATTCAGCCAGACAATATCTGATCCGGCACGCGGCTGGAAAAACACGTCGGAGCGCTCGGCCATTTCATGTTTTCGCAAGTCAGCGACGACGAGCTTCTGTCCGTGCAGCTTATGAGAACGTTTAATGCGTGTGGACAGGACGGGGTGAGACTCAGATGTATTTGAACCGATAATCAGCACGAGCTCAGCTTTTTCTATATCTGTAATTGATCCTGAATCGCCGCCGTATCCGACCGTTCTGAACAATCCGGCCGTGGCGGGAGACTGGCAGTAGCGTGAGCAGTTGTCGACATTATTTGTTCCGATAACGGCTCTTGCAAGCTTCTGCATCACGTATGATTCTTCATTCGTGCATTTGGAAGAGGTGATAAAAGCAAGCGCGTCCGGGCCGAAATGTTCTTTTATATCGGTAAATTTATCAGCGATCAGCTGCAGCGCTTCATCCCATTCCGCCTCCCGAAATGAGTCTCCTTCCCGGATAAGCGGTTTGGTAAGGCGCTTTTCACTATTGACGAAATCCCAGCCGAATTTCCCTTTCACACACGTCGAAATTCCATTTGCGGGCGCCTCAGCCTGAGGTTCTACCTTTAAAATGTCTCTTCCTTTCGTCCATATATCAAAACTGCAGCCGACACCGCAGTATGTGCATACGGTTTTCGTTTTCTTGATTCTTTCATCCCGCATGGCCGATTCCATATCCGATATGGCTAAAATTGATCCGTATCCGGTTTCGACGCCTTTTGTGATGTCAATCATCGGCCGAGATGTCTCTTGGCTGATACCTGTTAAATAGCCCGCTTCGCCTTCCATGCCTTTTTCCATCATGGCGTTGCACGGACATACCGTCGAACAATGTCCGCAGGAAACACATGATGATTCATTGATCGGCACATCCTGATCCCAAATGACCCGCGGGCGTTTCCGCTCCCAATCAATGCTTAACGTTTCGGTTACCTGTACGTCCTGACAGGCTTCGACGCAGCGTCCGCACAAAATGCACTGATCGGGATCATATCGGTAAAACGGATTTGATTCATCTTTAGGATACGGTTTTTGATCGAACGGAATGCTTTGATGATTGATTTTCATTTCCTTTACAGTATTATGTACTTCGCAGCTCCCATTGTTGTAATCACAGACCGTACAGTACAATTCATGGTTGTGCAAAATGTTGTCCATGCCGATAATCTGCGCTTTTTTTACATCGGACGAAAGCGTATCGATGACATCTCCGTCCTTTATTTGCGCGGAACACGAACGCACCAGTTCCCCGTTAACATTGACGATACAGGTATCGCACGTTTCAATCGGCCCGAGACTCGGGTGATAACACACGTGCGGTACGTCAATTGAACTATTGTTCAAAAGCTGCAAAACGGTTTGGCCGTCCGGCGCTTCCATTTCAACCCCATTGATTGTAACTTTCTTTGTATCAGCCATTTTCTTTTCCCCTTTCTGTACCCCTCTATACATCCTCTATGATTCCCAACCGGCCTTTCACTAAAACATCTGGTTTATCTCAGGAAACATACGGGTATGAGCGGTAAAAAGGAGGCGTTCACATGTTGAAGAAAAAACACTTGTCACGGGATTATCGGCAGTGATGCTCACGGGATGCGCTTTCGGAGCAGAAGCATTTTCGGATACACAGCCCGTCCATGCCGCAGCCGCTTCAAAAACGGAAAACCAGCGTGCACAAGAACTGGTGAACAGCCTTTACCAATCGGCATTTAAAGGGGAAATGCCGCAAAATGTGAAAGGCCTGAAAATCAACCAAAGCACAAGACAGGACGTTTACGATAAAATCGGCGAGCCGGAACAAAAAGCAGACAGCCGCAATCCATTTGATTTATACAGCTGGAACATGGGAAACCCCGGTTATGGATTTTCCTATCATAAAAACGGAAAAATCTCGGAAATACGCTATTTCGGAACGGGGGTCGAGCGGCGCTTAAACCTCGGCAGCGTCACACCTGACGTCTTAAGCAAACAAATCGGCAGCGCTGACAAAATCCTGACAGTGCCAAAAACGGGTGAAACAGATTACGTCTACCATACGGGGCAGTATGAGCTCCGCTTCGTCATCGGCAGTGATCAAAAAGCAGATCATGTCAACCTAAAAGCCAGATAACGCAAAAAAAGCGGCCTCCCGGGCCGTTTTTTTTCATAGACAGCTTCTCCATTGTTCCTTACAATACATGGGAGTACAAAAAAAGGGGAACAGTGTGAAGTGAATAGACATCCATTGACATACGGAATATGTACCGTTTTTATCATCGCCCTCGGTTTGCTGTCCAGAACCGCATACTTCACCGCCCTATTGCCCGGCATCATAAACGCTTATTTAGGAGATGCCCTGTGGGCGGCCATGATTTTTACAGGATTCGGGCTTTTGTTTCGGCACATCCGGACGGAAACAGCCGCAATTTTGAGCCTCTCGTTTTGCTTTCTGATTGAATGCAGCCAGCTGTATCATGCTCCGTGGATTGACGCGATCAGAAGCAGCACGCTCGGCGGGCTGATCCTCGGCTGGCAATTTATCTGGAGTGACATTTTCGCCTATACCCTCGGGGTTTGCGCTGCCGCACTTTTAGAATGGGCCGTAAAAAGAAACCGCCAGCCCTCTTCATAATCGGAGCACGCCGCCGATATGAAGGGATAAGGAGGTGGAAGCTATGGATATCCCTGCGTTATCAATCGCAATGCATCAGGCATCTCTGGCGCAGAATGTAAATATCGCTTTAACAAAAACGGTCATGCAGCATGCACAGGCTGCGGCGGAAGAAACAGTGAAAATGCTGCCGTCCCAGCACCCGACTGCCGGCCATTCAATTGATGTGAAAGTGTAAAAAAAGATGCCGGATGATAACCGGCGTCTTTTTTTGCCCATTGTACATACACCATACCGGGCATACAGGAATAAGGTAAACGGAACCAACATTTGAAAAGGAGGTTTTCCTCTTGTACGATCCTTTCGATCATGAATACACAGCCGAGAGCCACGAACGGGTGCCATATCATTATCCGCGGCCGCCTTATTATTACCCTAGACCATATCCATACTACCCGCGGCCGCCTTATTATTTCCCCAGACCGTATCCATACTATCCGCGGCCGTATATCCCGTTCTATCCTTGGTATTAATGTTTGAAAAGAAATGACTGCAGACAGGAGGCTTCCCCTGTCTGCTATTCAACTTTGACCGACAGGATATACGGGAGGGCTTGAACTTTCTCCATTACCGCTGCTTTCCCGCTTTTGCTTTTCACCCTTCCCTTCACTTCAAGCACCGCCTTATTCAATTCATAGGACGTAATCAGAATTCCTTTTTCCTCAAGAGAAGTTAAAATATCATGCATGACGGCTTTCTCTTCAATCCTGAAACTGACAGACAAAGAATGCGCCGCCGGTTTAAACAGAAAATTTAACAGTTCAAGCCCGATTAACGCCAAAATCGTGCCGCTGATGCCGATGACATACATACCTGCCCCGATCGTCAGCCCGATCCCCGACGTAGCCCAAATCCCCGCTGCCGTCGTAAGCCCCCGCACGACATGCCGCTGCAAAATAATCGTGCCGGCTCCTAAAAATCCGACACCGCTGACGACCTGCGCCGCCACCCGGCTCGGATCAAAGGACGTATGGCTGTTGGATAACAAATCAAAAAAGCCGTATTTGGAAACGATCATCATCAAGGCGCTGCCGACGGCCACTAAAAAATGCGTCCTCAAACCGGCTTCCTTCGCCCTGAATTCTCTCTCCAATCCAATAAGAGCCCCAAGCAGACCCGCAACCGCCAGACGAATCACAAAATCAAGTTCCATCCGTCTCTCTCCTTTCCTTATCTTCTTACCCGCTTTTTATCCCCCGTATCTTTTTCAATCAGCACAGGACTGCCCTGCTGAAAAAAACTGCATTTGAATATATACTTTGGTTCTTTATCATATTGTCAGTGCTCTTATTTATATGCGGAAGGTATTAAGCTGCCGTTTCTTAAAATAAGGAAAATGACTTATTGAGAGTATATTAAATAAGTTTATTCGTTGAAGCTGCGGCCGCTTGTCTCTTCCAATCTTCTAAAAACAGAACGAATGCCGCTCCCTCATGCTCAAAAATTGCTTTCAATCCGCGAAAATATATCGTAATATAAGATATAATCTTAATAAACGATAAAAGGTGGCTTATGATGTCTAACGAAATTATACGATTAAATGACCTCTGGACAGATATTTACTATCGGCTCCGTTATCAGCACCATGAAAAAATCACTCACCAAGGTGTACGGATTCTGCAAGTCATTCAAAAAGAGAAGGCAGTCGGAATAAAAGACATTGCCGGAGCGATTCAAGTATCGCATAATACCGCTTCGGAACATATAAAGCGGTTACTGAAGAAAAAGTATGTTTATAAAACCAGAAGTGTTGAAGATGAGAGGAAAGTCATTTTAAAACTTACCAGTTTGGGGGCGGATGTCCTTTACCGGCATTCCGGTCTTGATGAAGAAAAGCTTAAACAGCTTCTTTTTGACAACATGAATAATGAAGAACGAACACTTGTCTTAAAAGCATTCAGTTTGATGAAGGAGCGTGCTGAAGATGTTTACGATCGTTAAAATCATTGTCTCCGCTGCTATTATTGGGGTTATCACTGAAATATCAAGAAGAAGCCCGAGTTATGGAGGTATTATAGCGGCTTTACCAATTGTCAGTATGCTGAGCATGATTTGGCTGTACATCCAAGGCGAAACGAAGGAGACATTAAGTCATTTTGCATTCAGCGTGGCTTCCGGCATCCCCTCTACAGTCATTATGCTGGTCATTATCGGCATCGCCCTTCGCCATTCACTGTCTTTCATTGCCGCATCAGGGCTTGGACTTACAGGATGGCTGGTTTTCTTGTATGCTCAGGATTTTATCGTGAAACATATAAACAGTCAGCAATAGGCACCTTGGCGCTTCTTTGGAAGAAATACGAGGAATTAAAAAGACAGGGATATCCCTGTCTTAAAAGTGACTCCGAATAAAAAGCGAAACTCCTTTCTTCACGAGAAGCGCCAAACACAAAAACATCCCGTGTTGCGAACGGAGTCTGCAGCCTGTACAGCCATACCCGCATGAAAACCGGCTGATCTCTCAAACAGAATGTCCGGCAATCACCTCAAAAAACGAGGTGAAATCTGTCAGTATCCCGTCACCCGCCAGCTGTTTTTCTTCAAATAGCGCGCGGTTTTTTCCGAGCGGGTCAATGGCCATAATCTTGCCCGCACCTGCTTTTTTTGCCGCTGTGAGCCCTGAAAAGGCATCTTCAATGACTAAGCATTCTTCAGGTTTGAGGCCTAATTTTTCCGATGCGATGAGAAAAATATCCGGCGCCGGTTTTCCGGGGAAGCTCCCGTCATCAAACGTGACTTTGTCAAAATCAAACCACTGATCCAAATGAAAGACGTCAAAGTAAAACTCGACATTTTCCTTTACCGTAGCCGTGGCGATGGTCATCGGTGTTTCCGATTTTTTCAGATGGTTCAATACGCCGGTCAGTCCCTTCGTCAGCTTTAACTCGTCTTTGTTTTCAAGGCATAATTCTCTGTAGTAGGCTTCTTTTTCAAAAGACAGCTTCTTGATTTCTTCATTTGTTAAATCGCCGGAAATAAAATACGTCAGGATTTCACTGTTTGTTCTCCCGTGAATGTTAACGAAAATGTCTTCATCAGAAATGGTTTTCGGTGCGTATTTTTTCACCATGAAAAACCATGCTTTTTCGTGCAGATGCGAATCTTGAAACATCGTGCCGTTGAAATCAAAAATAACCCCTTTCATCGAACCGCCCGCCTTTTTTATTTTTTGCGATTTTGACATCTACATATTGCTCGTAATGAATTTGAACATCTTTCATGACTTTATCATCCGTAATCAGATAGTCCATATCGTGCAAGTTATAGAACACGTAAAAATCTTCCCGGTTGAATTTTTTATTATCCGCCAGCAAAAATTTCGTCCGCGAATTATTCAGCGCGATTTGGTGAGCTTCCCCTTCTTCAATGCTGTAAGAAGAAATCTCATCATTATGTATGCCGTTGGCGCTGATGAAAGCCTTCGTAAAATTGAATTTCTGCAGATTGCCGTTCACGATGGGGCCGACGAAGGCACCGGTATTTTTTCGGAAGTCGCCTCCAATCAGGATGGTATCCGCAATGTCGCCATGTTTCAAAATATCAAATACGGGATAGTTGTTTGTGATAATCCTGATTCGCTTATGCAGCAGGTGTTTGGCTAAAAGTTCAATCGTCGTGCCGGGCCCTAAAAAAACGGTATCGCCGTCATTTACATAGGAAGCTGCGAGTTCCGCGATCTTCCCCTTCTCCTCCATTTGAACACCCAGTTTTTCATTATGCGATAATTCGTGATCAATGGAATAAGATATGCTCTGTGCGCCTCCGTGAATACGTACGATTTTTCCGGCCTTATCCAGCTCGTCCAGATCTCTTCTCACTGTCATATCAGAAACTTCCAGTTCATCGATAATATCACTCACCGTAATAAACCCCCGCGAGTTTACAATATCGATGATTTTTAAAAGCCGCTCTTTTTTTAACATGTTCAATCATCCCCTCAACTTTACACACAATCTAACATACTGCGGCAATCCGGTCAACAAAAATAAACATTAACAAACAACATAATCAACATGTAAAACAACGAAAAACTTATATAACCTCTATAAACGCAGATGTTATTTCTTTATGAAGCTATTGACAACAAAAATGTATGCGTTTACTATTAAACAAAAGATAACAATTACAAACATTAACAAACTCCGATTCACACATTGGCGAAGGAGGATTCAGTAATGCTCAAATTACCTCATGACTTTATTTTCGGCGGGGCGACTGCGGCATATCAAGCGGAAGGCGCCACAAAAGAAGGCGGCAAAGGGCCTGTGGCCTGGGATGAATTTCTTGAAAAACAGGGAAGATTCAGCCCTGATCCGGCAAGTGATTTTTACCGCCAGTTTCCGGAAGATATTAAACTATGTGAAAAATTCGGAATAAACGGCATCCGCCTTTCTATAGCCTGGACGAGAATTTTCCCTGACGGCACGGGCAAAATCAATCAGGAAGGTGTTGATTACTATCATCGTATTTTCTCAGAGTGCCATAAACGCAACGTCACCCCTTTTGTCACGCTGCATCATTTCGATACACCGAAAGGATTATTTGATCAGGGAGATTTCCTCAACCGCGCTGCAATAGAAGCGTTCGTCAGCTATGCGGAGTTTTGCTTTAAAGAATTCAGCGAAATCAGATATTGGAGCACGTTTAACGAAATTTATCCCACAGCCACCAACCAGTATTTACTCGGGGTTTTCCCGCCATCTGTTAAAAGTGATATCACAAAAGTCATTCAATGCCTCCATCACATGATGGTAGCGCATGCGATGACCGTCAATCTTTTTAAAGACGGCGGTTATCCGGGAGAAATCGGGGTCGTCCACTCATTGGAAACAAAATATCCCGCCAGCGGCACAGAAGAAGACCGCCACGCCTGTTTTCTGGATGACGCGTTATCAGTGAGATTCCTCCTCGATGCCACCTACCTCGGCTATTATTCTGAGGAAACCATGCGTGCTCTGGATGAAATCTGTGAGGCAAACGGCGCTTCATACGAGTTTTCAGACAGTGACTTTGACGTGATGAAAAAAGCCTCAACGCGCAATGATTATCTCGGCATCAATCATTATCAATGCCATTTCGTCAAAGCGTACGACGGAGAAACCGTTATTCACCATAACGGAACGGGCGATAAGGGCACTTCGGTCTATAAAGTAAAAGGAATCGGCGAAAGAATTTACAAAGAAGGCCTGAAGCGGACCGATTGGGACTGGCTCATTTACCCTGAAGGCATGTATGACATGCTGATGCGCATCAAACGGGACTATCCGCAATATAACAAAATTTACATTACCGAAAACGGCATGGGCTATAAAGATGAGTTTGAAGACGGCATCATTATGGATAAGGCAAGAATCGACTATTTAAAAGTATATTTAGAAGCCGTCAGTAAAGCGATTACCGACGGAGTCAATGTAAAAGGGTACTTCTTATGGTCCTTAATGGATTTATTTTCATGGACCAACGGCTACAACAAACGTTACGGTCTTTTTTACGTCGACTTCGACACCCAAAAACGGTATCCGAAAGAATCGGCCTACTGGTACAAACTTGTAAGTGAAACAAAAACAATCATTTAACGATCATACATGGTGAAAAGAGTATCTTTTCATCATGTGTGCCATCTTTAGGAGGTTTTTTCATGACAAAGGAAGAATTGCAGATGCTCGGTTTTGAAATCGTCGCCTATGCCGGCGACGCCAGAAGCACTTTATTGAAAGTCCTGAAAGAAGTCCGTGGCGGAAACTTCGAAAACACGGAAGCAGCATTGAAAAGCGCCGATGAAAATTTAACCCTCGCCCACAATGCGCAAACGAAAATGTTAGCTGAAGAAGCTGACGGCAAGGACATGGAATTAGGGTTTATTTTCGTTCACGGTCAGGACCACTTGATGACAACCCTTTTGCTCCGTGATCTTATTCAGGATTTTATAGAACTCTACCGAAGCCGCCGATAAGGAGTGGAAAAATGAACGGTATCATCAAGCAAATCGAAAAGGGAAAACCGTTTTTTGAAAAAATCTCAAGAAACATTTATTTAGGCGCGATCCGCGACGGCTTCTTAACTGCCATGCCGGTTATTTTATTCGCCAGCATTTTCATCCTCACCGCCGCTGTGCCGGAAGTGTTGGGTTTCACTTGGCCTAAAAGTGTTTCTGAATGGCTTTGGAAAGTTTATAACTATTCAATGGGCGCCCTCGGTCTGATCGTTGCGGCAACAAGTGCGAAATGCCTGAGTGAATCAATGAACCGAAAAATGCCGAAAAACAAAGGGATCAACCCCGTTTCAGCGTTGCTTGCTTCAGTCGTCGGGTTTCTCATTTTAAGCGTCACTCAAATCGACGGCGGATTCTCCACGGAATATCTCGGCACAAAAGGTCTTTTAGCCGCTTTTGTATCCGCTTTCATAACAGTGAACGTTTACAGATTCTGCGTGCTGAAAAATATTACGATTAAAATGCCCAAAGAAGTGCCGGGTACCATTTCACAAACATTTAAAGATGTTTTTCCGTTCGCTTTTTCCGTTTTGGCCATGGTGATCGTTGATTTATTGATCAGGAATACGCTGAACGTATCTTTTGCAGAGGCTCTCTCCTCTCTCTTATCGCCGTTTTTTACCGCCGCAGACGGTTATCTCGGGATTTGTGTCATTTGGGGAATGATGGCGCTGTTCTGGTTTGTCGGCGTTCACGGACCATCTATTGTGGAGCCGGCCATCGCAGCTATTATTTACGCAAATGTGGAGGCGAACCTGCAGCTTCATAATGCCGGTGAGCAGGCGTCCAACGTGCTGACCGTCGGACTCGGGAACTTCGTCGGCACAATGGGAGGAACCGGCGCAACCCTTGTTGTTCCGTTTATCTTTCTGCTTTTCGCAAAATCCAAGCAATTGAAAGCAGTCGGAAAAGCATCCGCAGTTCCGGTGTCTTTCGCAGTAAACGAACCTCTTCTCTTTGCTGCGCCGATCATTTTAAATCCTTATTTTTTCATTCCGTTTGTTGTAACGCCGATGGTGAATGTCTGTCTGTTTAAATTTTTCGTGGATGTCATCGGAATGAACAGTTTTATGTATGTTCTTCCGTGGGCCACCCCGGCGCCCGCCGGCTTGATTCTCGGAACCGGCATGGGGCTCTCGGCTTTTGTTCTGACGGCTGTATTAATCATTGTCGATTTCCTGATATACCTGCCATTCTGTAAAGCTTATGACAAAGTATTAGCGGCGGAAGAAGCCCAACATACCGAGCCTGAAACCGCGCCGCAAAAATCCCGGGAGATACAGCCCGTAATAGTCGGCGCCTCAGAAGACGCGGCTTCCGTCATCAGCACAAATTTTCAGGAATCCTCATCCGCCTTGGAACACGGCACCAATGTGTTAGTGCTGTGCGCCGGAGCGGGAACGAGCGCCATGCTTGCGAACGCACTGACAGAAGGAGCCGAAGAATACAACGTGCCGATCACCGCCTCAGCAGGCGCCTACGGATCCCATTACGACATCATGAAAGACTTCGATATGATCATTTTGGCTCCGCAAGTCGGCTCTTATTATGATGACATTAAAGAAGATGCGGACCGCCTGCATGTGAAACTCATCGCAACGAAAGGAGCGGAATATATCAGCCTCACCAGAAATTCACAAAAAGCCATTCAGTTCATACTGGAGCATACCTCAAAATAGAATCGGAGGTTTATCATGGATGCCAAACTTTTGAAATCAAGATTCGAAGACATTTTCAAGAGAAGTAACGGAGAACTGTTTTTCGCACCCGGCCGGATCAACCTGATCGGGGAACATACGGATTATATAGGCGGCCACGTTCTTCCATGCGCGATTACGATCGGAACATATGCCGTATGCGCAAAACGCGAAGATCACCAGATCCGGTTATACTCAGAAAACTTTCCTGACAGCGGCATTGTCTGCCTTGATCTTTCCGCCACAGCATACAAAAAAGAAGACGGCTGGGCCAATTATCCGAAGGGGATGATCCATTATCTTCTTGAAGCCGGCGGCCAAATAGACAGCGGAATGGATATTCTTTTTCACGGTACGATTCCAAACGGAGCCGGTTTAAGCTCCTCTGCTTCCATTGAAATGTTAACCGGTTCCATTTTAAGAAAGTTATTCAGCCTGGATGTTTCCGATACTGAACTGGCGCTTATCGGAAAAAGAGTCGAAAATGAATTTATCGGCGTGAATTCAGGGATTATGGATCAATTCGCAGTGCAAAAAGGCAAAAAGAACATGGCCATTCTGTTAAACTGCGATAAGCTTGAGCACGAAATGATTCCGGCTGCTTTTAACGGATATAAAATCGTCATTATGAATACGAACAAGCGCCGGGAGCTGGCGGCTTCAAAGTATAATGAACGCCGCAGCGAATGCGACGCGGCTCTCACGGAACTGCGGCAATATCGGAATATCGCATCACTTGCGGAATTGACGGGAGAAGAATTCAACAAACTCGAACCCCTTCTCTCCTGTGAAACTTTGCGTAAAAGAGCCCGGCACGCGGTCAATGAAAACGAGCGGACCCTCTCAGCCGCGGAAGCTCTCAAATCGAATGATTTGAAAACGTTCGGGGAGCTGATGAATGCGTCCCACCGTTCGTTACGCGATGATTATGAAGTGACCGGTGACGAATTAGACGCGCTCGCTGAAGCAGCCTGGAAAGAAGGAGCACTCGGAGCGCGGATGACGGGCGCGGGGTTCGGCGGCTGCGCCATAGCCATTGTGGAAAGTGAAGAAACCGCCGGCTTTATCCGCGCCGTTTCATCTCAATACCGCAGCAGGACAGGTCTTGAAGCTTCTTTCTACATCGCGGATATAAGCGATGGCGCGGCTGAATGGAGGGGAAAATAAATCATGGCGATTCTCGTTCTCGGCGGAGCCGGCTATATCGGTTCTCATGCGGTTGATCAATTAGTAAACAAAGGATTTAAAACGATAGCTGTGGATAATCTCCAGACAGGCCACCGGAAAGCCGTTCATGAAAAAGCCGTTTTTTACCATGGAGATATCCGTGACAAACCGTTTCTTCGCTCTGTGTTTGCGAAGGAGAACGTAACAGGCGTTCTCCATTTTGCCGCTCAATCCCTTGTCGGCGAATCAATGAAAGACCCTCTTTCATATTTCAATAATAATGTGTACGGTACGCAAATTACGCTGGAGGTCATGCAGGAATTCGGGGTGAAACACATTGTGTTTTCTTCATCCGCCGCTGTTTACGGCGAACCTGAAAAAGTGCCCATCACAGAAGACATGCCTGAAAAGCCGGAAAGCGCATACGGCGAATCAAAACTCATGGCAGAAAAATGCTGAAGTGGTGTGAAACCGCCTGCGGCATAAAATATGTCTCGCTTCGGTATTTTAACGTTGCCGGCGCGAAAACGGACGGTTCCATCGGAGAAGATCATCATCCGGAAACCCACCTTATCCCTATCCTTTTACAAACCGCGCTCGGTCAGCGCGAGGAGGTTTTGATATTCGGCACTGACTATGATACAAAAGACGGCACGTGCATTCGCGATTATGTTCATGTTTCCGATTTAATCGATGCCCATATTCTCGCTCTGGAATATTTGCAAAACGGCGGAGACAGCGGCATTTTCAATTTAGGATCAAGCAGCGGGTTTTCTGTATCAGAAATGGCGGAAGCGGCCCGGCAAGTGACCGAAAGAGACATAAAAGTAAGAGCGGCCGCAAGAAGACCCGGTGATCCAAGCGCCCTCATCGCTTCCAGCGATAAAGCGCGGAACATTCTCGGCTGGAATCCGAAACAAACGGACATATCGGAAATCATTGCGTCAGCATGGAATTGGCATCGGCATCATCCTAACGGATACAAGGACAAATGAAATGGAGGCGGCGGTCATTGACGTTTTTGAATCAGTGGCAGGGTTTCTGAAAGAAAGCACTGTCTTAGGCGACATAAATGGAACAGATGTGATTTATACAAGAAACAGACTTCTCGATCTGCTCGGACTGACGGATTATGCAGAACCGAAACGTATCAAGAAACAAAACAGGCTTCACTATGTGGACGAAATGGTGAAAGACGCGGTAAAACGGTCAATCATAAACGATACGCCGGCTGAAAGAGACATGCTGGGAAGCAGAATCATGGACGTGATCACACCGGCCCCTTCTCTGATCAATGCCGCCTTCAGCGAATTGTTATCAGATTGCCCGAAAAAAGCAACAGATTATTTTTACCGACTGAGCCAAAACAACGACTATATTAAGACGCGGGCCATTCGAAAAAATATCGTGTACCGCTCAATAACACCTTTTGGGGAATTGGACATCACCATTAATCTATCAAAACCGGAAAAAGACCCCAAAGACATCGCCGCGGTAAAAACAGTCCGGAAAACCGGTATCCGAAATGCCTGCTCTGTATGGAAAACGAGGGGTATGCCGGAACACCGCATCACCCCGCCCGTTCAAACCACCGCATCATCAGGCTTGACTTAGCGGGAGAACAGTGGGGGTTTCAATACTCTCCTTATGCGTATTACAGCGAGCATGCCATCTTTCTTTCAAGCGTGCACAAGCCGATGAACATCAGCTGTGGCAGCTTCAGAAGGCTTCTGGCCATTACGGAAATCTTCCCACATTATTTTGCGGGATCAAACGCAGACTTGCCGATCGTAGGAGGTTCCATTCTTTCACACGATCATTATCAAGGCGGCGCCCATGAGTTTCCGATGGCAAAAGCGGGTTCCCTCTACCCTTTTCATATGCGTCATTTTCCAGACGTTCAGGCCGAAACCGTAAAGTGGCCGGTATCAGTGATCCGCCTTCGCGCAAAAGATCCGGATTTGCTGACAGATGCCGCTGCGTATGTTTTTGAAAAGTGGCGGGAATATTCAGACGAAACCGTCAGCATCATCGCGAAGACAAATGAACCCCATAATACCGTCACCCCGATTGCCAGACGCAGGGGAACGGATTTTGAAATTGATCTCGCTCTCAGAAACAACCGCACCTCCGAAGATTATCCGGATGGCATTTTTCATCCGCATCAAGACGTTCATCACATCAAAAAAGAAAATATCGGTCTGATTGAAGTGATGGGGCTCGCCGTTTTACCTCCCCGCCTGAAAGATGAGCTGGCAGAAGTGAAAAAGTATTTACTGAATGAACCTCATGACATCAAGGACATTCATCTTCCGTGGGCCGAAAACATCAAAGCGGATAAAGACGTGACACCGGAAAATGCAGCCGCTGTTTTACAAAAAGAAACCGCGAATGTATTTTTACGCGCGCTGACCGATGCAGGCGTTTTTAAAATGACACCCGAAGGAATTCAGGCGTTTCAGCGTTTCACGACGTTATTGGAGAATGGCAGCTGAAACATTCAGAGTGAAATCAATCAACAATCTTTTTTATCAGGAGGTATTGTGATGTTCAAAAACCGATTGAAACGTGTATTTGTAAACGCAATCTGTCTTTCTCTCATTTTCACCGCTTTTACATTCTTTGAGAAGTCTCCTAAAGCAAAAGCGGATGCCCCGTTTGCCTATGGCGCGGATATAGGATGGCTGAAACAAATGGAGGATGAAGGTGTGCGCTGGCTGGATGACGGCGGGAAACAGAAAGATGCCTTGCAGATTCTTAAAGATCACGGAATAAATGCCGTGAGACTGAGAGTGTTTGTGAATCCGCCAAGCAGCTATTATTGGCTGAAAGACGGCACAACATGGACCATGCTCGGCTATAGTGACAAAGCGGGCGTACTTGCGGCGGCCAAAAGGGCAAAAGCGTTAGGAATGAAAGTAATGGTTGACTTCCATTACAGTGACGTGTTCGCTGATCCCGGCCACCAGATCAAGCCGAACCAATGGACCGGCTATTCAAACAGCCAGCTGCAGGCAGCCGTGTATAACCATACATACGATGTCATGAAAGAACTTAAAAATCACGGCATCTCCCCTGATTGGGTGCAAGTAGGAAATGAAATGAATTCAGGAATTTTACTGCCCGACGGCAGCACGAGCGATTTCAGCAAATTGACCGGCTTACTGAACAAAGGCTATGACGCCGTGAAATCCGTCAGCCCGGCCACCAAGGTAATCAGCCATTTGGCACACGGCACGGACAACAGCCTATTCAGATGGTGGTTTGATCAATTCTTTAAAAACGGAGGAAAAACCGACATCATCGGCGTTTCGTTCTATCCCTATTGGGAAGGTAAGCCGTACTGGGAGCTCACCGGCCATTTATCATCTAATTTGAATGATATCGCCTCACGCTACAACAAGGAAGTCATGGTGGTTGAACTGGGCGGAGATGAAAATAATCCGAAAGATTCCTACTGGACCATAAAAGACACCATAAAACTGGTGAAAGCCGTTCCGAACGGCAAAGGAACCGGCGTATTTTACTGGGAACCCGAAGCTCACTCCAGCGTTCTGTCAGACGCATATCCATTAGGCGCAACCGCCAAAGTGTCTAAAAACGTCTTGAAATACACAACCGCAATTGACGCTTTTCATGACGCCGCAACAGGAAAATGATTGATGCAATTCTAAAGCAGGCTCTTTTCGCAGCCTGCTTTTTTGTAAGGCTGCAGAGTTGGCCTGTTATGAAAAAGAGCAAGTAACGAATACGGAAAGAAACATACCCGAAAAACCACGTTTCGGTTAAAAAACCGCTTTTTAAATAAAAAACTTCTTCTGTTCCCCCTCCTTCTTAATTTCTGCGCACTATCTCTCAGTTCCTAAATAATAACTTTACGATTGTTGAAAAAGAAACAAACATTTTATAATATTGTGTAAGCACCACCAAGCAGGAGGACGGGCCATGGACAAAAAAGAACAGCTCCTCACGAATTTCAGGGACTTTTTTAACAAGATGGTGTGGCTGAATAGGCTGAAGATGGAAGAAAGCCTTAAGGGGCATAAACCTTCTGAAGTGCATTGCATCGAATTCATCGAAAAAATTGAAGAGGCCAATGTGACAAAACTTGCGGAGTCCCTTTATATGACAAGAGGCGCTATAAGTAAATTAACGAAGAAGCTTATCAATAAAGGCCTTATCGAAAGCTATCAGAAGCCGCTTAACAAGAAAGAAATCTATTTCAGGCTTACCGAGCAAGGAAAAGTCATTTATAAAATTCACGAGGAATTGCACAAAGAGTTTCAAGAACGGGACAAAATCGTGTTTGAACAAGTAACTGATGAACAATTTGACACGATGCTGAGCTTCGTGGAAACATACAGCAGGCATTTGGATTCAGAAATAAAGAAACTTGGTGCAGACATCAAATCGGAATAAAACCATAGGCAGCCCCGCTCCATGAAAACGGGCTGCCTTTTTATATCCCTCTTATTGTTGACAAAGAAACAAAATCACTCTATTATTTTGTTGACAAGGAAACAAATACAGCAATTTTGAGAGGAGAATAATATGTCAACACATAAAAGAAAGGAACTTCGGATGCCAAAAGAAGTTCTCACAGCCGCCTGGGCTATTGCACTGGGAGCAATTGCTCCAATGCTTGACTCTACGATGGTAAACATCGCCATCGCCAAACTGACCAAAGACTTCAACACAACATTGGATACCATTCAGTGGTCCGTTACAGGCTATATGTTAGCACTTGCGATTGCAGTACCCGTATCCGGCTGGCTTATGAATAAATATAACGGTAAGAAAATCTTCATCGGCTCAGTCATCGCCTTTGGTGTCATTTCTGTTTTTGCGGGAATGAGCCGTGACGTTTCCAGCTTCATCTTCTTCCGTTTGCTTCAAGGATTCAGCGCCGGCATTATCACTCCGCTTATGTCAACACTCTTGGTTAAAACGGCAGGTCCGGAAAACCTGGGAAAAGTGATGGCAATTGTCAGCACCCCTATGATCTTCGGCCCGATCTTAGGACCTGTCATCGGAGGCTTCATCGTCCAAGGCGCTTCATGGCATTGGATTTTTTACATCAACGTGTTCATCACTTTGATTGCCGCACCGCTTATGATGAAAACCATTCCAGACTTTGAACCATTCAACAAAGATCGTAAACTCGATATTTTCGGGATTATCAATTTGTCATTAATGAGCGCGGCATTGATGTACGGTATTACGAAAGCGGCGGATCATGCATCATTTAACAATAGCGACACCATTTTATGGGCGGGCATCGGTCTTGTTTCAGCAGTCATTTATCTTGTATATAATCTGATCAAGAAAAACCAAACCGTGCTGCCTATGAATTTGTTTGCAAACAAGAGCTTCTTAGCTTCTTCAATTGGGTTGTTCTTAGCGAATATTGCCATCATGGGGCCGATGTTAATACTTCCGCTGTTTTTTCAAAACATTCGTCAGTTCACGGCAGTCGGAGCAGCACTCGCTTTAATCCCTCAAGGAGTCGGAATGCTCGTGACTCGTCCGCTGATCGGAAAAATGATTGATAAGATCGGTGCGAAATACGTGGTTACGGTCAGTCTTGTTCTTTCGCTGATCGGATCTATCCCCCTTATTTTTATCACCGATAACACAAGTATGATTTGGATTTCCGTCGTATTATTTATCCGCGGCACCAGTTTTGGAGGAATTATGCTCCCATTCATGAGTGACGCTTATACAGGTCTTGACAGCAAACAGCTTCCGGAAGCAGGTGTCGGTATTCATATGATTGAAAACCTCGGTTCCAGCTTTGGGTCAGCTGTGATCGCAACCGTTACCGCAACTGTCATACAAGGATTGCAGCCAACGATTCCGAACAGTTTAAAAGGCTACCATGCCGGATTCTTAGTATCCGTCATCATCCTTGCGGCCATCTTCATTCCAAGTCTGTTCCTTACCCATAAAAAGACTGCGATATAAAGAACTTTTCAAAGTAAAAAACCCTTGCGCAGCAAGGGTTTTAATGAATGAAACTGATGATTGTTACCGGCAGAGTCAGCCAACAACATACAAAGCCTTTTACTCATTCACATTGCTTTTCATTAACCATTCTACTTCCGTTAATTCTTGTTTTTGAACGTCTTTTGTGTGCTTTTTCGTAAAATGGACTTTAACAGCTTCTTCGTTTTCCCAAATCTCCCAAAGCATAATTTTGCGTTCTGATGGTTCAAGCGGATGAGCATGGAACTGAATACAGCCTTCTTCTTTGTTCGTTTCTTCCTCAAGTTTTTTGAATTCCTTCATTATTTCATTAAGGTCTTTATCACTGATAATTTTTAAGCATGCCGTTATGTAATGCATCGAAACTCCCCCTCTTCCCATCATTTTATGGCTTTACATTATAACATCGAAACCGGCATACCGCATTCTCAACATATAAAAAACCGTCCATAAAAATGAACGGCAATGTTTATTTAAGATCATTAAGAGCGACTTTTGCAGCCTCAGCGATAAGAGCATTATGATAATCGGCATCTTCCGTAAATCGGTTTGACAGGATTGCCAAAACAATCGGGGCTCTGTCAGGCGGCCACACGATCGCAATGTCGTTTCGCGTCCCGTAACTTCCGGCTCCGGATTTATCGCCGACTTCCCATCCTGCAGGAGCGCCTGCCCGAATCAGTTCATCGCCGGTAGCGTTGCCCCGCATCCAATCCGTTAAGATCGTGCGCTTGTCAGTCGTGAGAGTGTTACCCAAAGTGAACGCTTTAAGATCGGTTGCCAGTGCCTTTGCTGTGCTTGTGTCACGACGATCCCCGGGAATCGCAGAGTTTAGATCCGTCTCGAATCGATCCGCTTTCGTTACATGATCCCCGATCTGTTTCAATGACTTTTCGAAACCTTTAGGGCCGCCAAGCTGCTGCAGCAATAGGTTCCCGGCAGTATTATCGCTGTAACGGACAGCGGCTTCTGAGATTTCTTTCAGGCTCATGCCTGTATCCAGGTGTTTTTCTGTGATTGGAGAATATGTAACTAAATCGTCTTTGCTGTAGCGGATGATGGCATTAAGTTTTTCATTTGAGCTTTTCTTCAGAACAGCAGCTGCGGCCAGAACTTTATAGGTTGATGCGTAAGCAAACCGCTCATTCGGGCGATAGGCGATTGTCTTGTTTGAACCCGTATCAATCGCATAAACCCCAAGCCTGGCATCAAATTTTTTCTCAAGCTGAACAAATTTTTGATTCGTTATACAGCTTGTCATTTTTGTGTTTTCTATAGACTTCGCTTCAGCATGCGCTGAGCCGAATAAAGGATTGAAACCGGTAAAGCTTAAACATAAAAGTCCAATGCATAGTCCAACTTGTATTCTCGTTTTATTTTTCACATCCAGACCTCCTCATTATAATGTTTTTGTATACATCTTCTAATTAACATTACAAACAGGATGAAAGTCAATATATTTCCTGTGAGATGTTTTCCGTGACAGTTAGGAAAGCAGCTGAAATTTTAATTTCCGGCAGATATTTCGAGAAGAACCCATGTGATACAGCGTTTGATTTCTTGCCGGAGCCGCCCCGCCGCTCTACCCGAATTCATTTTGCCATCTGGACCACGCGGCGGAAGCAGGCGGCGCAACGGCCGCCGCTCTCATAAGTAACACAATTGATAAATAATTGACTGAATCGTTTTTTCACCGTCATTGCTTCCCCTGTTTTTTATATTCTGCGATTTCCTTAGGGGTAGCCTTTCGGACTCCGTCTGTGTCTGTCCTGTTTGCCACTTGAACGCCTTCCATGTTTTTTATCTCGCTGACGACTCCCAAATGCTCTAAATACACACGATCACCAATCTTGAAACGATTCAGTTTGGCCCGCTCCTCTGTCATGCTCCTGTATTCAGTCGCGGCTTTCATTTTTAATTCAGCCAGACACATTTGACAAAGGGTTACTGTTACAGAATTGCCGTTAAAATCAGTAAACGAAACCGATCTGACAGATTCCTTTCCCGGGTGCATCGTGCATGTTTTCTTCATAGGTGATGGCCGTGTAAATTCAATCATTCCGCTTCCTCCTCAAAAAAAGTCTTTTCGTCCCTCTGACATAACTCGGATGAATGGGAAGTTCCATACACCCGCATTCGAACTGTCACAACACATGGAGATTGCCTTTCCTTCGCCGTCTGACGGATTTTCATACATCCTTCATTGCTGTAAGCCTATATTCCTTTATATTCCCAATGCCCGCCGCATTTCCCTGTTATGATGAAGTTTTTAAAACTGTTGACCAGTTGCCGCATGTTGGTTCCATGCGAGAAGCCGTATCCCAATTCATAGGGGTGAATTTCAGCCCTCTCATATGTGTGTATGCTTTGTAAAGGAGGTGCATCACATGATGTTCTAACAACCGTTCAAATTAAACAGAGTGATTTAGTCGACAAAAAGATTGCCGATAGTAAAAAGAACGGTGAATCTAAAAACAATTGATCTTTCTGAATATGAATTGCTGGTCAACGCATATTTCAAATTAATAAGATAAATAAAATAGACCCCCTCAAAGTTAATGGTGAGGGGGTCTTGAGTATGCGGCCGATATTTCTTTATTGAACTCCAAACGAAGAGATGTAAAAATGGATTGAAGAGGTGATGGTTTTGCCGCCATGTTAATGTACAAATATTTAATTAATACTGTATCAGTTTATTCAATATGTTAATTTTACTTTGATCTTTATTACTCTTCTTTGTTCTTCTATACCCATCTAATAAAGACATATTATAAACCTTGAGGTAATCATCAATAGTCAGCAAATGATATTTGGCTCCGTCATCTTCAAAAACCCCTAGGTTATGATAGTCTACATCTGCAAATGGTTTTAAATCCTCAATGTAAGCAATGCCTATTTTAGTATTAGTTTTCCTAAATTCATGCTCATGTAAATCAACCAATTTATATCCTTGCAGTTCCATAATTTTTTTAAGTTTTTCCCACTGTTCCTCTAAAAATATTAAAGGAATAAGGATGTCAATATCTTCTGGTGAAAAGTTCAACCCAGTTACCTTTTCAAGACCTAAAGAGCCATATAATAATGGAGTAATGTCTAACTCTTTATTAAGAGTTTTAGCTATATTTATAAATTCATTATACAATTTCATTTTATATCCTCAATTTTTGGCTATTTAGAATCAACTGCTCCTTGGAGTCCACTTTAAAAGGATTCTTTTATCTCAATGGATCTCCTGAAGCTATATGCCAATGCAGATGCTTTGAATCCTGATAATCTCCTAAGTTTGTAAGCACCCTGCAAGAACCACTTTCTTTTGTCACCTTCGCCGCAACCTTTTTAATCACACCCAGCAACTCGAGTAAAAGTTCATTGTCGTCTTCTTCCAAAGTGATTAAAGAAGAGATATGTTTTTTAGGAATAGCAACAATATGCACCGGCCAAAAAGGTCTTGTATGATGATACGCCAATACATTCTCGGTTTCTAAAACTTTATTTACTTTTGTTTTTCCGCTTAATACTTCATCGCAATAAAAATCTTCTGTCATCATTAATCCCCCCCTTACTTTTTAGCGTTGATCTTCATAGTCAATATACAAATTCACTCAATGCTCTGCTTTATTTTTCACCTTTATCATTAAAATAAGAGAACCACAATAAACTTATGAACCCAGCAGCTCCTATAATTGTAGATATAATGTAAGTCCAATTAAGTAAATCCATAAGCTTTCTCCTCTAAGAAATAATTTCGATACGTCTAAATATATCGCTTTATAGAATTTTCCATTCCGTGCAATCCAGCACTTTTGATACGGTGTTTAAGGATTGCTACCTATTCTAACCAATACAAGACTGCCCTCATCTACTGCTTTTAGAGTTTTTAAACTAAACTTATTCATGTATCTCTTTCAATGTATCTTTAATAATGTCAACAATAATCTGGGGTTGATCAACATGTAGACCGTGGGATGCATTCTTCAAAACAATATGTTTGCTATTTGTTGATAAACGCAGAAAGTCTCTTTGAAATAGATTCCACGCAGCGAAGGATTCAGTTGTATGATAAGACTGTAAACCAGCGCTGACAACTATAAGTGGAATATCTCCTAATGATGTGCATTTTTCTATTTGTTCAAAACTATCTTGAATTTCACTTAAAGAACCTTCTACTGAAAATTGATTAAAGTAAAGAGATCTTGTTTCTTCACTAAATAGTGGTGGCATAATTTTGTTTTGATCTTCATGGCAGGAATCTAAGAGAATAACCGCTGCTACTTCTTCTGGATATGTACAAGCATATAACCTTACATTTGCTCCTCCAAATGAATGCCCTATAAGCATAAATGGTGGATTAATATTCGCATTTTGTAAAAGGGTACGAAGATTTTCAACAGACTGCTTGCTGTCTTTTGGTCTATCGTCTTTTTCACTTTTTCCTAAACCTGCTCTATCGTAGATGAAAAATTGCGCAAATTTTGAAATTTCACCTTTTATAGGGTCCCAAGAAGCAGAAGGGCATCCGTACCCTGATTCAAATATGACTGTAATGTTTTCATTTTGCCTTTCAAAAAATTCGTAATAGAGCTTAATACCACCAATATCTTGCATCTTGCCAGTATTGGTAATTTTATTCATACAAAAACCTCCAGTGTTTAATCATTAGATTTATAGGTTAAAACGGGGCATTCTGTCTCTGATTTTTTTAGTCAAATGCCATCCACCTCATTCCAATAAACTCTTCTTCTCTAAAAACACTATATGCTACCCCAGAAATCGGGACTCTCTATGTAATAATGGGTATTCATCTAATCTGTCATTTTTTAAGATATTAGTTAAGATATTTATCATTGTTCACATCTCTCTTTGTTAGAGTAAAAACGTGTTTATTAAACTTAAACCATCTGAAACACGGCATACAATGCAACTTCAGCTACAAGCAAATAAATCATATATCTAGCATAATTGAATACATCTTCATCAGTATTTTTCTCTTTTTTAAAAGTCCATGCAAATAAACCTAATACAGTTGCCACTAATGCGATTTCTATTATTGTTAATATTGACATACCTTCCTCCTAAAAAGAACAGGGTAAATAGACTTATGTTAATTTTCATTCAATCAAGTCTCTTCAGCTAGGATTTATCTTATAAAAACTTTCCATTTCTTCATCTTCATCACCTTCAATGAGTTCAAAGCTGCCTGGTACATTATACATTATTTTCCGTTAATATATCAATTCCGGTTAATAACTCACCTGCATCTTGAATTACGCCATTTTCATCTTTTACACACTACTATTCATTATCTAAAAATATGTTCCAGCCTTTTTAACCGGCTTAATCTTTCCAATTCACTTAATTCAAACGCTGCCGAGTAATTCCCTGCACTCCGGTTTCTCATCCATAAGCTCTCTTCTCAAATGCTTAATCACATAATTAAAAGGACAAAGAAGTGAGTCAAATGATTCGTTTTACCATTTTAGATAGTACATTGACCTCATTCCTCCATGGTAATATCTTGTTGAAGTATTTCGCATGAAAGGATATGGTCATGAAAGTTTTCGAAGCAACCACCCTCCTGGCCGCCGCCAAACAGCGCGCGGGTGAATACAAAAAACTGCGCGGCCAGATGGTTAATCTGAAAAAAGCGTTTCAAGGCATGGCTGATCTTGGTGACAATGATTTCTCAGGCCGGGGCGCAAATAACATCAAAGCTTTTTTCAAGGACCACGCCGGCGTCACAGACAGCTGGCTTGATCTGATCGATATGAAAATCGCATTTCTCACAAGCCTTCCCGGCAAGGTCGAAGATGCCGGACTTTCCAATTCGCATGTGGAGGAATCATTTCTGGAGCACGAGCTCACCCATGCCCTCAGTAAATCAAAGGCGATTATGGAAGAGCAGAAAAAAGACATGCGCTCCATCCTCGGTGAGATCGAAGACATCATCTCGCTCGAATTGTTTTCAACCGAAAACACGGATCAGAAGCTCTCTTCAGCAGACAAAAAAAGAAGCGAAACAATACATAAGCTCGGCAGACTTGATCACGATCTAATGAATGAATACGCAGAAACCGAAGCGAACGAACAGTTCATCCAAGCTGACTTCCAGCAGCTTCAAAATGCCACGGGCAAAGGAAAAAGCGCCACGCCGCTTCACTACAACGCCAAGGCATACCGAGAAAGCGACATCCATAAGAAGAAAGGAGAGATTGCAAGACATTCAGGTGCTTATTTGACGATTAAAAAGGAAGAAGCGAAAGAGCGGGAAATCAAGGATCTAAAGAAAAAGCTGGCCGATGGTGTCACCGATCCGGATGAGTATTTGGAAATCGCGAAGAAGATCGGCTATGAAAACCTTGAACCCGCTCAGGTGCAACATGTGATGCAGCTTGAACAAGCAAAACAGCTCGAAGAAGTCGGAGAAACAGCTTGGGATATCGTCAAAGGAATAGGCGTCGGCCTTTATGATGTGGGAAAAGACACCATAACAGGCGTCAAAGATCTCGCTGTCGGCGCATGGGATTTTTACCATCTCTCTGATGAACAAAAAGTCGCTAAAACCATATCGGCTGTATTGAACACACCCTCCTACGCAAAAATCATATGGACAAACCTGGCGGATTCATGGAATGATAAAATGGTTAACGGGGATGCGTATTCAAGATCCCATTACATCAGTTACGCCATCGGGAGCATCGTCGGACTAAAAGGTTCCGGCTCAGCTGTAAAAGTATCAAGCAAGCTCGCCAAAACAGGCGCCGCCAAAGTGGATAACGTCTTGGAAGCCGGTGAAAAAGCAGCGGCAAAACATGTAAAAACCGGGATTGAAAAAGGAAAAATTATATCAATTCCGTTTCGAAAAATAAGTACCAACCCGCGCTTGCCGGAATAGCACAGGATATTGAAAATACTCACAATGTGAAGAATACGCCTTTATTGAAAAGTATTATTGAAGATCAGAAAGAGAGTGTGCTCAGTAAATCTGTGACTTCTGACAATAACGGCATACATAGTGTTAAACAAGGAGACAGCAGTCCTCTCGCACCGGGCGGGGGTTTAGCTGCTCATGAAGCAAAAGGCGGACACCTTATAGAAAGACATGTTGGGAAGACTGATGAAGAGTTATTACAGAGGCTACAGATAAACAAGAAGATACGTGCCTCTTCTAGTTTCACTGATAGGCCAACTGCAGAAAGAGTCGCTAATGAAACATTAACTAAACATAAAAAGGAAATTGAAGAGTGGTTAAAAAGTGATGTTAACGATCCATTACCGTTACCTTATAGAGGAACCGAAGTTATAGGTAGAGGAGTTCGTAAAGGTTCAAATGAAGTTAAAGATATGACTAATGCTAGAATAGTATTAAAGAAAAATAAAGATGGTAGCTTTATACTAACAGGCTACCCAACGAGGTGATATATAATGATTGAAATTAAAGTTTCTGATCCTGTATTTAGATTTCTCGGTGGACATTTTCACCAAGATATAGAGTCTCCGGAAAATGCACTTGATGAATATTTAAATGAAGCATCACAAAAACTAAAAGAAAGAGATTTAATAGCACTAACTGAGTTTGTAAATAGTGATTATTCAGAAGAAGACAAGAATGAATTTATAGAGGAAGCAGCGGATGGTATATACTTTCCTGAAGATGATATAACTCCATTAGAATGGCTTAAGCAAGTCACTGAACAAATTAAAAAGCATCTTAAACAACATAGTTAGAAAAAAAGCTCTCTTTTAAGAAGGGCTTCTTTTATTAATTCAATTTCGCTTTCGTTTTTGGTCCGCAAATTCCGTCTGGCTTCAAACCATACATGAGCTGAATCGTACTGAATCGTTCAGCCGCATTTACTGATGTAAGTGAATTTAAATAAATTGCAAAAAAAACCTCCTCATCTTGAGAAGGGCTCTGACTTATACTTCTTTTTCTCTAAATCAGTCCGAAGCAAAAAACTGATGCCGCTCAACTTTTCAATCGAAGTGCTTCAGCGGGTTCTCCAACTATTTGCCCCTATGCTTTTCTTTTGCTTTTTGTTTTCTGATTAATTACTGCATTCGCTGTCTTCGCTCCATATGCTCCATCAATCCCGAAGTTCTTCCGCTTTAATAAAGGGCCGACAGCGCCGTTCGAATCTGTTTTACGCTCTCCCCTCAGGTTTTAATGGGCTTTTGACTTTAAAAAACCGGAAAGCAAGGGGAAGGATGATTTCTTGCCTTAGGATGGAGGGCCCCCTGTATCACTTCTTTATCATCGACGGCAAAATGATATCTAGTCGATTCGCTGCTACCGGTCATATAACTGATTTCATTAGCGGCTGCATGCGTCATTTCCTGTGTTGTGAATAATCTCCAGGTTTCCGCTGTATTTTTCATACAAAACTAAATATTCCGTTTTTCAAATACAAAAAAACAGCAGGATTAACCAGCTGCTGATCGTTATCACTTTAGCCGTTCAGTGATACGGAATTTCTGGATTTCTCTGTATTGACAGGTTTCGGCAAAGACCGCCGCCTTAAAGGCGATGTTCACCTCCCTTGAAGTATACAGCGAATGTACTTCAAAATCGGCCCAAAAAAGCAGTTTCGTCCCCAATTCGTCCCCAACTCGATGAATGATGACAAAATTAATAATTAAGCAAAGTAAAAAACCCTTGCTACGCAAGGGTTTTGGCTATGATTCCGACTGGGCTCGAACCAGCGACCTCTACCCTGTCAAGGTAGCGCTCTCCCAGCTGAGCTACGGAATCATGATATGTATGTGTTGCTGGGTATGTTGTTGTCTCTCTGACATTTATAATTATATATCCTGATTTCTCATTCGTCAACACTTTTTTTATCTAAAATAAAAAAGGGCGCGTCGCAAAATTGACGGCGCCCTTTTCGTTTATGATCTCACTTGGGCGGGGGTTATTTTTTTCAATGCCTGTTCGAAGTCGCGTTCTAAATCTTCGGCGTTTTCGACTCCAACGCTCAGGCGCAGAAGGCCGTCTGTGATGCCGCGTTTCTCCCTCTCTGCTTTCGGCATGGCGGCATGCGACATGGCTGCAGGGTATGAGAGAATGGATTCAACGGCGCCGAGGCTGACGGCAAATACCGGAAGCGATACGTTTTCGACCAGCTTTTTGACGGCTTCTTTGCTTTCCAATTCAAAGGACAGGACGGCGCCCGCTCCGCTCGCTTGACGTTTATGGGTATCGGCTCCCGGGTGTCCGGCAAGGCCGGGATAGTAAACGTTTTTGACGGCGGGATGCCCGTTAAAATAGGCAGACAGCCGCTCAGCCGTCCGGCTCGCTTTTTCCAGTCTGACCTGCAATGTTTTTAAGCCTCTCAATACGAGCCAGCAGTCCTGAACGCCGAGCACCGCTCCAAACGAGTTTTGCAGCTTATACAGCTGATTGCCGAGCTCTTCATCTTTTACGGCAGCAAGGCCTGACAGCACGTCACTGTGGCCGCTTAAAAATTTCGTCGCACTGTGAAGCACGATATCTACACCGAGATCAAGCGGACGCTGCAGAGCAGGCGTCATGAATGTATTGTCAAGGTATGTCAGACAGCCGTGATCCTTTGCCAGTTTGACGACGCCCTTAATATCCGTGATGCCGAGCGTCGGGTTTGACGGTGTTTCCATATAAATGGCTTTCGTGTTCGGCCGGATGGCGCGGGCGACCGCTTCTGTGTCCGTCATATCGACAAAGGTATGTTCGATCCCGAAACGGGACAGAACCTCAGTCACCATGCGGAATGTTCCGCCGTACACATCCTCCGTGACGAGGACATGGTCGCCTTGGGATAAGAGCAGAAACGCCGTCGAAATCGCCGCCATTCCCGAGCTGAAAGCAAAGCCTCTCGTTCCGCCTTCAAGACCTGCGATCGTTTCTTCAAGCGCTGTTCTTGTCGGTGTGCCTGAGCGGCTGTAGTCATATGTCCCGAATTCTTCAAATGAAGACTGATGGAATGTGGAAGCATGCTGGATCGGGACGCTGACGGCTCCGGTGGCTCCGTCTGTTTTAAATGGATTGTGCACGAGCTGGGTTTCCAGCGTCCAATTGTGATTACTCATATGACACGGCCCCCTCTTTTACTTGCTGTAATGCCTGCTTTACATCCCGCTTCAAATCTTCTGCATGTTCAATGCCCACTGAAAATCTCAGCAGACGGTTGCAGACGCCGTTTGCGATACGGATGTCTTCCGGAATGTCCATGTGCGTCTGCGTCGCGGGGTATGTAATAAAGCTTTCCACCCCGCCGAGACTTTCTGCGAAACAGATCGTTTTCAGCGCCTTTAAAAACGGATTGACCCATTCCTCTTTTTGCAGCCGGAAAGACAGCATCCCGCCTTTTCCGGGATATAACACGTCGGCGATTTCTTCTTCCTGTTCTAAAAATTCTGCAAGTTCACGGGCGTTTTCTTCATGACGGCGCATTCTGAGTCCGAGTGTTTTCATCCCTCTCATTAAAAGCCACGAATCAAACGGCGGGAGAACGGCGCCGATCGCATTTTGGTGATTAAACATGATGTCGCCGAGCTCTTCATCCTTAACGACAGCCAGACCGGCAAGGAGATCATTGTGCCCGGCTAAATATTTTGTGGCGCTGTGAATGACGATGTCCGCTCCCAGTTCAAGCGGGCGCTGGAGCACCGGAGTATAAAACGTATTATCCACAATTAAAAGCAGGCCGGCTTCTTTCGTAATCCGGGCGATTTTTTCAATGTCCGCCTCCTGCATTAACGGGTTTGTCGGCGTTTCAACAAATACCGCTTTCGTGTTTTCCGTTATTTTGGAGCGTAAACAGTCTTCATCGCTGAAATCATCATAAATAAAGCTTAAGCCGTATTTTCTCCATTCGTTTTCAAACAAACGGTACGTGCCTCCGTATAAATCGGAGGATACAATCAATTCATCCCCGCTTTTAAATAAAGCCATAATGGTTTGAATGGCTGCCATTCCCGAGCTGAAAGCAAATCCTCTCGCACCGTTTTCCAACACGGCGATGGCGTCTTCGACGAGCTGGCGTGTCGGGTTTTTCGTGCGCACGTAATCAAAACCTGTAGATTCTCCTATTCCTCTATGGCGGTAAGCGGTGGACAGATAAATCGGCGGACTGACCGTTCCCGTTGCTTCTTCGCTTCTATTTCCGATTTGGGCTAATTTTGTTTCAACATGCTGCGTCATCAGTAAGCACCATCCTTTTCAAAAATAAAAAAGCTCCCTCTTCATAAGAAGAAGGAGCTTTTCTCTTCCTCTTATCTTCCAAGCATGTGAATCGCTTGCTGGATTTAGCACCTTGGCACTTTGCCTTCCCGCGGCAAAGCAAACCGGTTGCTGAGGTTTCAAAGGGCCAGTCCCTCCACCTCTCGTGATAAGAATATTGTTTTGTATTTTCTGATTGTTCTATATTAACGCACTATAAAATGGATTTCAACAACTTTTTATTTATCTGAACTCTCGCAAGAAGTGCATCTGAAGAAAGAAATTTCTAATAATTCATGGTACAATAGGAAAAAACCATCAAGACAAGAAGCGGCCTGGAGGAATGCGAAGTGGCATCAAAAAACGGAATCATTCATGAGAAAACACTTTTCTCCCATGAGCTTGAAGAGGAAATGACCGTTTTGGTCTACCTGCCCGCCACCTTCTCCCCCCTGTATAAATATCATACGGTCATCGCTCAGGACGGCCATGATTATTTCAGATTAGGGAGAATCGGGCGTCAGGCGGAAGAGCTTATGTCAAAAGGGGAAATTGACCGCTGCATCATTATCGGCGTCCCTTATAAAAATGTGCGGGAGCGAAGAAACACATACCATCCAGAAGGCTCTAAGTTCGCCTCATATAAGCGGTTTATCGCCAATGAGCTCGTTCCTTTTATCGACAAAGAATACCCGACTTATCAAGTCGGATACGGCCGCACCATGATCGGGGATTCCCTCGGCGGAACCGTTTCGCTCATGACGGCGATTGACTATCCGAATATGTTTGGAAACGTCATCATGCAGTCTCCGTATGTTGACGGGCACGTGCTGGATGCCGTCCGGCAGTCGGAGGATCTCAAACAGATTTCCGTTTATCATCAAATCGGAGAAAAAGAAACCGCCGTCCACACGACGGACGGTCAGGTTCTTGATTTCACCGCGCCGAACGAAGAGCTCAAACAGCTGCTGGAAAGCAAACAGTCCGAATACACGTATGAAACCTTCGACGGGGATCATAAATGGACCTATTGGCAGCCGCTCATCACGCCGGCGCTGAAAAAAATGCTGTAACCATTCATTTAAGGAGGGAACTTTCATGAAATACGGTATTGTTTTATTTCCATCAAAAAAATTACAGGATCTCGCCAATTCGTACCGGAAACGCTACGATCCGAGCTACGCGCTCATTCCGCCGCATCTGACGGTAAGAGATCCGTTTGAAGCGACAGAACAGGAAATCGAGCAGGTCGTATCACAGCTGAGACAGACGGCGAAAGAGTCGCATCCGCTCGTTCTGAAAATCACAAAATACAGCTCGTTTTCTCCTGTGAATAATGTGATATATATGAAAGCAGAGCCGACGGAGGAATTAAAATCTCTGAGTGAGAAATGCTACTCAGGAGCATTATCCGGCGAGCCGGAATACAGCTTCGTTCCGCATGTCACGGTCGGCCAGAAGCTGTCGTCAGATGAACATTCCGACGTACTCGGACAGCTGAAAATGCAGGACATTTCCCACGAAGAAGTCATCGACCGTTTTCACCTGCTCTATCAGCTGGATAACGGCTCATGGACTGTGTACGAAACATTTTTATTAGGCGGAGGAGAATAACTGCTTGGAATCCATCATCGTAAAAACTGAAAAACAGCTGAATGACGCTTTTTTCGTCAGAAAAGAGGTCTTTGTGAAAGAACAGCACGTTCCGGAAGAAGAAGAGATTGATCAATTCGAAGACACGTCAGAGCATATAGTCATTTATGACGGAGGCCAGCCGGTCGGAGCCGGCAGATGGCGCTTGAAAGACGGGCATGGAAAATTAGAGCGCATCTGCGTAATGAAAAGCCATCGTTCTTTAGGCGTCGGGGCCATCCTGATGCAGGCGCTTGAAAAAGCGGCTGCAGCCAAGGGTGCCGGCAGCTTTATCTTACATGCGCAGACGCAGGCGGTTCCGTTTTACGAAAAACAAGGATACCGCGTCACTTCCGGCGAAGAATTTCTCGATGCGGGCATCCCCCATCTGGAAATGATAAAGGAATAAAAACAATAAAATCAAAAGCACTCCTGTTGATATGGCAGGAGTGCTTTTTTTATGAAAATCATACTATTTCATGAATTTTATTGCATTTTATGGAAGGTTAATGTATGTTTAGTATACGAAGTATTACAATTCACACAAAAAATACAATTCATATTTCGGAGGGATAAACATGACAGCACCAAAAGGAAAACACATATTCGGGACTGTTAAAGTGGGCACAAAAGGACAGATTGTCATTCCTAAAGAAGCAAGAGATGTTTTCGATATAAATCCGGGGGATTCACTGCTTATGCTTGGGGATGACCAGCAAGGTATCGCACTTGTTAAACAAGAACTCTTTTTCGAGTTTGCAAAAGATATTTTAAACGCTAAGCAAATCGACGCAGATAGCGAGGATGAGTAAATGCACGCGATTGAGCTGAAGCAATTAACGAAACATTATAAAGAAACCGCCGCCGTTGACCGTCTTGAGTTCTCAGTTGAGAAAGGGGAATTTTTCGCTTTACTCGGTGAGAACGGAGCCGGAAAAACGACATTAATCAATATGCTTTGCGGACTCCTTTCTCCGGATGAGGGTGATGCATCAGTGCTTGGACACAGTATTTTGACTGATCTGGATAAAATAAAACCGAAATTGAATATGTCCCCGCAGGAAACAGCCATCGCTCCTCATCTAACCGTACGGGAAAACTTAGAGTTTATAGCCGGAGTCTACGGAATTCCGAAAAAAGAAGCAAAAAAAGAACAGATGAGATGCTTGAATTGTTTCAATTAAAAGAGAAAGAAAGAGCAAAAACCAAAACCTTATCAGGAGGAATGCAGCGCCGTCTCAGCATCGCAATGGGAATGATTACAAAACCGGATATTTATTTCTTAGATGAGCCGACATTAGGGCTGGACGTCCGTTCACGCCGCGAGTTGTGGAAAAATCTTGAGACATTAAAGGGAGACATGACGATTATTTTAACAACACACTATTTAGAGGAGGCTGAAGCCCTGGCAGACCGTATTTGCATTTTAGAAAATGGGACTTTAAAAGCACTGGGCACGGCGGAGGATCTGAAAAAACAAACACATTCAGCCACATTTGAAGATGCCTTTTTAGCGATTTGTGACGGAGAGGCGGGTCTTTATGCTTGATTTCGCCATTCGCAACCGCAAAGAGATTTTTCGTGATCCCTTATCTATCATCCTTGGAATCGCACTGCCTGTTATTCTATTGTTTCTGTTTACGGCGATTGAAAAAAATGCGCCGCTTGATACCTTTAAAATTCAGCACTTAGCACCCGGACTCATTGTTTTCGGTTTCGCTTTCCTTACGATGTTCTCTGCATTGCTGATCGCAAAAGACAAACAGACCGCCCTTTTGACCCGTTTGTTTGCTTCCCCTTTAAAAACAGCCGATTATGTTATCGGTTACGCAATGCCGATGCTGCCGTTAGCCATTTTACAAATCGTCATTTGTTTTATCGCAGCTGCTGCTGCCGGTTTATCCGCCGAGTGGATGAATCTTCTCGCAGGTATCGCTGTCTTGCTGCCGATTGCGATGATGTCCGTTTTCTTCGGTTTATGTTTAGGGGCTGTGTTTACGGACAAACAAATTTCAGGTATCGGAACGATTTATATTACACTCGTGCAATTTCTGGGCGGAGCTTGGATGGAGGTGAGCCTGCTCGGTGACACATTCAAACATATCGCTTATGCCTTACCGTTTGTTCACTCGATCGAGCTGGCCCAGGAAGTCATATCCGGAGATTACTCTTCCTTTCATCAGCATATTTGGCCGATAGCGGGATATACCGTTTTGGCGCTTGCACTTGCTTTCCTCAGTTTTATAAAAATCAGGAAGAGATAAAAAAAGCCGGCACTCCGTAATGGGAGCGCCGGTCTTCTTTTTACCTTTCTTTCAGAAGGCTTATCGTATGCGGCAGCAGACGGTCATCCCCCGGACTGCCATGGCCCGGAACGACAATGCTGATGTCCTGATATCTTTTCATGACTTTGCGGACGGCGCGCGGCCACTGATCCGGATAAAAGCCCGGAGTTGGCACGATTTCCTTTGTTTCTAAAGCCTTGATTAAACAACCGCCGAATAAGAGCTTATCCTCAGGCAGCCAGACGGTCATATTGTCTTCCGTATGCCCTTTTCCCGGATAAAACGTTTCAATTTTCATATCGCCAAACTGCAGCTTTGTCACGTTTTTCAAATCTCCGAGCGGCCGGTGATATCCCTGCTGCCGGGCGAAGTCGGCGGTCAGCTTCGTGCTGTGCACCTTTACACCGTATTTGTACAGTGTGTTCAGCCCGCCGATGCGATCGTCATGGGCGTGTGTCACAATGGCATCGGTCATCCTTTTGCCGGGAAACCGCTGTTTTATTTCTGTCATTAATTGCTCTGTGAGACTGTCATTCCACGGAGTATCAATCAGTACGATTCCTTTGGAAGTTTCAAGAAGCAATCCGTTCGCAGGGACGGGACTTCCGTCTGCCGTACCGATGCTTGTATGCATCCAGACATGCGGCGCCAGCTGTGTAAGAGTGACATCTTTTGCTGCGGAGCTCTCCGCCGCGTGTGCCGGTTTCATTCCGGCAGTAAAGAGGCCGAATAGAAATAACCCCGCAATTAATAATGAAAGCTTTCTCAAATTGAATCATTCCTTTCCGCATCTTTCATCTATACGGCTCAAAAAAACCCGGACATTTCCGGGCTTTTTCACACGTATTGATTTATCAACCGGCCTTTTCCCATGATTTGCGGCAGACGGGAAAGAGAGCGCTTACGTTTTTCTTCATGCACTTTCTTTGCTGCGGCTGCGGTGTTTTCCTGGCGGCGCTCCACCTCTCTGTACACCCTGTCATTGGCGAGGGCGGCCGCTTTCGTAATACCGGCGTAATCAGGCTTATAACCTGCTGCCCGGTTTGCGTATTGAGAATACTGCTGGTTTTGAATCCGTCCTGCATAAATCATATGTACCCCTCCCCTTCGCTTTTCATTTCCCTTAATCTTACTTTTTGAAACGCGGTTCTTTTGTTATGATATTCTTTGTCTATCAAATGAATGAACACCTTTTAATGGGAGGACCCCTTTTTGAAATGCGCCCGACTGAATAACCGAACGATACATTTACATACATATTCTAGAGAACATTACCAATTCCTTTTTGAAGAAGCTCAGAAAGGAAATATTTTTTGCGCACATTGTGACCAGCCTGTCTTAATGCGGCTTTCGATTTTAGAGCAGCCGGCATTTTATCATCGGCAAAAGGGAGACTTCATCGCCTGTGAAAAAGCATGCGCGGCCGAGGAACCACAAGCGGAGAAAGAAAAAGAAGAGTATAAGGAAGCAGGCATGTTCCGCCTGCCGAAAGGAAAAGCGATTTCAGAGAATCCGAAACCGATCGTCTCAGAATGGAAAAGCCCGAAAAAAAGTGCCTGCGACCGAACCGTTTTCACCAACATCCGAGGCAGCTGATACATCTTTATTCCCCGGCATCGGCCTGAATCGCGAACAGATGACGGCAGTTACTGAAACGGACGGCCCCCTGTTGGTGCTCGCCGGAGCGGGAAGCGGAAAAACAAGGGTGCTGACAGCCCGCGCCGCCCATATGATTGAACACCTCGGCATTTCACCTGAGAATATGCTGCTTGTGACCTTTACGACAAAAGCCGTCGCCGAAATGAAAGAGCGGATGGCGAATGAGTACGGGCTGGCAGCCGGAAAAGTCTCCCGTCTCGTGACCGGAACATTCCACAGTTTTTTCTATAAAATACTCTATCATTATGATTCTTCAAAATGGAACGGCAGCCAGCTTTTAAAAATGGAGTGGCAAAAAGAGCAATATGTGAAAAAGGCGCTTTATGAAGAAAATTTGGATGAAAAAGAGTTTCCCGTCGACCAGGCGCTACAGCTTATCGGCTGCTGGAAAAACACGTATCTCCCCCATGAGACCATTCCGCTTGCGGACGACTGGGAGAAAAAAGTGTACCGGCTCTACGAACGTTACGAACGGCAGAAGCGGGAAAAACGGCAATTTGATTTTGATGACATGGCCCAAGGCTGTTATGAACTGTTTCAAAGCCGGCCTGATATTCTCGCGCAGTACCAAAACAGATTTTCTCATATTTTGATTGATGAGTTTCAAGATATTAATCCTGTCCAGTACAACATTATGCAAATGATCGCAAGCCCGGAGAATAACCTGTGCTGCGTGGGTGATGACGACCAATCCATTTATGCGTTCCGCGGCAGCAGCCCGTCTTTCATTCTTGATTTTCAAAAGGATTATCCGGCAGCAAAGACCATTTACTTAACGGCAAATTACCGCTCGCCGCATCCGATCGTCTCAAGCGCTCATGCCGTCGTAAAGAAAAATAAAAAACGGTATGAAAAAATACTTTCTGCCGTCAAAGACGGCGTTCACAATCCCGTGATATTTTATCCTTACGATGAAGAAGAAGAGGCGACCATGATCGTTTCGGATATGAAAGAGAAAATTCAAAACGGGGCGAGTCCTGACGATTTTGCCGTGCTTTACCGGACAAACAGCGCCGGACGGGCCATTTATGAAAGACTTCACCAATCATCGATTCCTTATCATGCCGACCGTGGCGTGCAGACGTTCTACAGCCGCAGAATCGTACGCCAGATCCTCGCCTACTTATATGCGAGTCAGAATGAAGATGATACGGATGCGGTGAAAGACCTGCTGCCCGCCTTATTTTTAAAGCAATCCGCCCTGCAAACGTTAAAGGCGCTGTCAATCACGGAAGATTGCACGATGATTAAGGCACTGACGAAACTGCCTGACCTGAAGCCTTTTCAAATAGGGAAGATCAAGCAGATCGTTCCGTTTTTCGCAAGCATCCGGACAATGAAGCCGGTTGAAGCCATCACCTTTGCAGAAAGCAAAATGGGTTTTTCCGAGTATTTAAAAAAACGGGGCAATGAGGGAAACAAACTGGAAAAAGGCTCTGATGATCTCAGGGATGTCAAAGTGGCCGCCAAAAAATTCAAAACCATTCCCGATTTTCTTGCGCATGTCGATCATATGCGCGCCGCTGAGAATCAGAAAACCGATGAAAACGGCGTCGAACTGCTGACCATTCACCGCTCTAAAGGTCTTGAATTCAATACGGTCTATATTTTAGGCGCGGCTGACGGCTCGATCCCCCATGACTTCGCGCTTGAGACGGCGAGACAGGGCGATCCCGCTCCGCTCGAAGAAGAAAGACGGCTCCTGTATGTCGCAATGACAAGGGCCATGCAGCATTTATATGTATCTTGTCCCGCGTACAGGCGGGGAAAAACAGCGCGCAGCTCAAGATTTCTCGAGCCCCTTCTCCGGACGGACAGACGGAGCGCACTCAGGATATAAAGAACCCGGCAGATCACTGCCGGGTTTTTCTCACATAAAAAGGCCTTTTTAGCAAGGCCGGCTGACGCCTATTTATTGTTCAACATTTTAGAAATGGTGCCAAAATCAAGTTTCTCTTTACCGCTTGTAATCGATTGAACGATTTTGTCTTCCAATTCTTTCGGAACACGCTTGTTAGCCAGCTGGGACACCTTCTGAATGACGCCTCTCACCGTGTTTTCATCTTTGAAATTGGCATTTTGCAATGATCCTGCAAGGTTCATGACATCCTTCATGCTGACGCCTGTTTTCTTCTCAATATTTTTGAAAAATTGATTATCCATGGTGTGCCTCCTTTTGTGGAGTAATACGATATTGTATGAATAAAGAGCGGAACATGTGCCCGTAAGACAAGGAAAAAATTCAGAGTGCCCCGTCTCTATACTCCTTCATACATCAGGGAAGCACGGGACTGAACGGTCCCGCGCTTATCCAAAGTCTTGCTAAGGTTTAGCCAAAAAAGGATGCACCGACAATGATCAGAAGGATGAACAATACGACAACAAGAACAAATGTTGAGCCGTAGCCGCCTCCGACATAGCCGCCTCCGTATCCGCCGCAGCCGCCGTAACCGTAGCCGCCGCCGAATCCGCCATATCCGAATCCCATATCTAAGCACCTCCTTTACTCTCTATACTCTATGTGAGCCGACTTGTTTGGCTTGGATAAATGCATAGGGCCGGTGCGGATTTCATTCATTTTATTGAGAATGCTCATTTTTCTTCAGTTTCGCTTCTGTTTCGGCGGCAAACACATCTATCCATTCCTCAAAGCGCGATCCCGCTTCATCAAACTCAGACAGCTGTTTTTCAATAGATAAGATATAGTTGTCATGCTCCTGCTGATTTTGATTGTGCCGGCGGTATTTACCGTTTATGAATGATTCAAATATATTCATAACATCCCCTCCTCCTATGATCTATGCCGGACAGAGGCCGGCGTTCGGCAAAAAACAAAAAACCGGAAGCTCCGGTTTTTTAAAAACGGCTATTTCGGTTTTTCTTTTGGCCGCAGCCGCAGCCTTTTTTCTTAATTTTTTTTCGTAAGGCTGATGCACAGTTGATTTGTATGGAGAGTGTTGGGAAGGTTTGCTTGATTGATTCATGGTGATCCTTCCTTTCCTTATGTCATATATGCCAGTTTATGCCGAAAGTGACGGTAAGTTGCTGGTGGAACCGCCTTATTCCTGCAGAAGACGAGAAACCGCAGCTTCAATGATCCCGGCCGCGCCGGCTATGGCTAACAGCAAAATCAGCCATTGCGCGGCCTCGGGGATCACAATCTGCGCCGCAATTAAAAAGGCGGCGCACCATACGCCCGTACACCAGTAGCAGCTGAGAAGTTCACCGATAAATGCCCTGATGCCTTTTCCTTTTATGACAATGTAGGTTTCTGTCGTGCCGTCGGGTGCGGTTTCTGTTTTTTCCTCGTGAAAAAGGCTCCGAAGCGGCGCCATAATGGTGTCAAATACGAAAAGCCTGGCCAGCCGGAAAACGGCAAACGATAACAGAATAAATGAAAGCCAATTGATAACCACCTGTTCACTCCTTTTCAAAACTTGACCTCTTTATACATATGCGAAAACCCTGATCTTCATGAATCGCACCTTGTCCGGTAAAAAATAGGTGCGGTTTAGTTGTTTTTCTTATTCCGCTCGGCGTTTCATTTGCATTATATAGAGTATGAATGAGAAAGGAGTGAAGGTTATGTCGTTTGAAGAAAAAGTCGAAACACTGCAACCGCAAATATACGAACAATTATCCAACGAATTCGAGCAGACGATCGAAGTGATTGATTGCGAAAATGTCACAATAGATACAACACATATAACGGCCGCTCTTTCTATACAAGCCTCAGTTACTACGGCGATTATCCTCGCGACACAGCTCGCGATCGCAGATGAAGACACAGCCGACCAAATCGCAACCGAACTGCTGATCCTGGATGATTGCCAAATAAAAAAGAGGACCGTCATTCAAGTCCTGAACAGCCGCAATATTAAAATCACACTGACAGCAGACGATATCATGGCCTTTGTACAAATTTTGTTTCAATTATTAAATATACTTTTTGCTGAACTAGACATCCTTTAACTCTTTCTTTTCAAAATTTTAAAATTGAGGTGAGAACAAATGGCAGATAACGAAAAATTCAAAGAAGAACTCGCAAATCTACCAGAAGTGGACCCGCTTTTAAAAGTGCTTGTCAGCAATGTCTTCAAAAAACACGGCGTGACAAAGGATAAAATGCGGGAAATACCTGATGAAGAAAAAGAAATGCTGATCGCATTAGTCAAAGACATGCAGGCGAAAACAGAAGCTTTTCTTGAAAGCCAGAAACAGAAAAAAGAGCAGGAAAAAGCGCAAGAACAGCAGACAAATCCGCAAACCCGCAGAGAACAATTAATCGAACAGCTCCGGCAAAGACGCCAAAATCCCGGTCAATAACTAAAAAATAGTGATTTTTATCAGGATAGATGCCTGAGTCAAAGTAAGGGGCCGGCTCATTTAATAATAGTAAAAGAAAAGGAGGAATAGATATGGAAAGCAGACCATACTCTTGGGTTGCACTTGATCCTGAATGCGAACATCCGCGAGAAGAAAAAGAGGAAAAAGAAGGAAGAAGATGCAGTGTTTGCTGTAACGGAAATGGATTCGGCGAAGATAATGCCTTCATCGACCAAGACCTGGCACAGGCGAATCTCAACAAACAAGTTTCTGAAGAAGCGATTATTATCAGAGACTCTTGTGATATTAACGTGACATCGACAGATATTCAGGCAGTCACTTCAGTCATGACAGCTCTTAATGCAGCAGTCGTAACAGCCACTCTCACTTCAATCGCTGACGGAGTCATCGCTGAATTGGTCGCACAAGACTTATTGCAGCTAACAGCTAACAAACAAATCAACCGTCAAAAACTGCTCATCGAAAACTCCCGCGGCGTAAACGTGACAACAGTAGATGCCGATATCGCAACATTGATTTCTACAGCAACAAATACACTGGTTGCCATCTTAGTCATCACCCTCGTCCTCTAAAAAGAAAAAGCAGAGCTAAAAATGCTCTGCTTTTTCTTATTTTCTCCGCATATGATGAATATATAGACGTTCACCCACACCAAGTGAGGCTCGCGTACATATGTTGTTAAAGACAAAAGTCAAATACCCTAAAAGAAGGAGCTGAAATCCATGAGCTGCGGAAAACACCATGGCCGAGATGAAAGTTGTGTATGCGATGCAGTCGAGAAGATTTTAGCAGAACAAGAGGCTGTTGAAGAACAATGCCCGACTGGATGCTATACGAATCTTTTGAGCCCGACGATTGCAGGTAAAGACACCATTCCGTTTCTCGTATTTGATAAAAAAGGCGGATTGTTCTCCACATTCGGGAACGTCGGAGGATTTGCGGATGACAGCCAGTGCTTTGAGTCCATTTTCTTTCGTGTAGAAAGACTATGCGATTGCTGCGCGACGCTTTCAGTATTGCGCCCCGTAGATGTGCACGGCGACACCCTCAGCGTCTGCCATCCTTGTGATCCTGATTTCTTCGGTTTAGAAAAAACAGAATTTTGCATTGAAGTTGATCTGAGCTGCTTCAGCGCCATTCAGTGCCTTTCACCCGAGCTTGTTAACCGGCCTGCGCCGCACAAAGAGAAAAAGCATCACGGATAGTCATTGATTCGCATCTTTCCTAAAGAAGAATCCCCTTCCAACCTTCTATTACAGATGCAATCATCAGCCCGCCCGGACTTCCGGGCGGCTGACTCTCCGATATCGTTTAAACCGGTACCATTTAAAACGTGAAGTCAGGAGGGATATTATGAGCAAGCATACAACATACTGTGTGCGTGAAGCGGTAGAAAATATTGAAGACCTGCAAAATGCGGTTGAAGAAGATTGCCCGACAGGCTGTTATTCTAAACTTTTATCTCCGGCTTATACATTAGGCGATACAGTGCCGTTCGCCATCTTCACCTCAAAATCGAAACCGTTCACCGCATTCGGAAACGTCGGCGAGCTGGATAACGGTCCGTGCTTTAATACCGTTTTTTTCAGAGTTGAAAGGGTCTGTGACGGCTGTGCCACATTAAGCCTGCTTATTGCTTTTGACGAGCATAAGCACATTCTTGATTTTACAGATAAAGACTCTCTCTGCGATGTATTCCGTTTAGAAAAAACGAACTATTGCGTTGAAGTCGATCTCCATAGCTTCTGCGCCATTAATTGCCTGAACCCGAGACTGATCAACCGCACACATTCTTAAATCAAAAAGCATAAAAATAAGCTGCCGGATGAAAGAATTCAGGCAGCTTTTTGTATGGTTAAAATCCAAGCGGATGCAGCGAGGTAATATCGTCTATTGCGAGTTCTGCCGGCGCTCCGTTGCTTGTCGTCCGCAGGAAGATCGCATTATTTTTTCTGCCGACAATTACGCCTCTGTAGGTTTTCCCGTTGGCTTCTATCAGACAAAGGGTCCGCGGCATATTATGCGGCAGCTTCGTTAAGAAATCAATTTTTTCAAGAATGGACATTCTGCTCATCGGCTTTTTCACGCGCTTTGGCGGAACCTTTTCCTCTGAGGCGGCATTGTGAACCGCTTCAGGCTCTTTTTCAGCGGCATCAGGCTCTTTTTTAGCGGCGTCTGGCTTGGCAGTGTCCTGCTCCGCTTGCGCCGGAACTTCTTGAACGGCTTCTTCTGAGCGGCTGTGCTGTTCAGGTACTTGCTTTTCTGGTTCGACAGCCGCTGCTCCTTCAGGCTGAGTTTTACATTCTTCCTCCCGCTTTCCATGCATCGGCTCTTCTTCCGGCGGCTGCGGCGCTTTCCTTTTTTTGATTAATATGTCCTGCATTGATGATTGCGTGTCTGAATAATCCGCCTGAACAATATACATGAGCGGTTTTTTTTCCGCGTTTCTGTTTTGTTTTGACATCTTCATCCCTCCGATTCTGTCATGTTTTATTTATATGACGGAATGATTAAAATCAGAAGAAAGAAAAAAGCAATCCCTGAAAGGGACTGCTTGTTATTTAACGTGCGGTAATATGGAATCCTGAATCCACGTGAAGATTTTCGCCCGTGATGCCTCTTGACAGGTCACTGAACAAGAATGCAGCCGTGTCGCCCACTTCTTCAGGTGTTGTCGTGCGGCGCAGCGGCGCGCGCTCTTCAATTTCTTTCAGGATAGAGTTGAAATCACTGATTCCTTTTGCAGACAGCGTACGGATCGGCCCTGCTGAAATGCTGTTGACGCGGATGTTTTCTTTTCCTAAGTCAGCGGCTAAATATCTCACGCTCGCATCAAGAGACGCTTTTGCCACACCCATTACGTTATAGTTTGAAACGACGCGCTCTCCGCCGAGGTAAGTGAGTGTAACGATGCTTCCGCCTTCAGTCATAATCGGACGCGCCGCTTTTGCGACCGCTGTCAGAGAGTAAGAACTGATGTTATGCGCAAGCAGGAATCCTTCGCGGTTCGTATTTAAATATTCGCCGACAAGCTCTTCTTTGTTTGCAAACGCGATGCAGTGCGCGATGCCGTGAATCACGCCGACCTGCTCTTTAATGCTTGCAAAGCAAGTTTCGATCTCAGCGTCATTTGTCACATCACACGGAAGGATGATGGAATCATTTCTTTCTAATGTAGCCGCAAGGTCATGAACTGATTTTTCCAAGCGCTCTCCCGCGTAAGTGAAAATGAGGCGCGCTCCGGCTTCATGCAGCGAACGGGCGATTCCCCATGCGATACTGCGTTTATTGGCAACGCCCATCACAACGATGTTGCGGCCTTCAAGTGAGAAATTCATATGTATAAAGCCTCCTGTAATCGTCTTAAAGACATAGTTTTAGTACCTGATCTTAATTTTTATCATATCATAACCTTGTCCAGATTGAAAGCATGGGAAAAAGACCGCGGATGTTGAAGCGGTCTCTTTTTTATCTCGTCTGCAGACTGTTCCTTTTAAAGGCAAAATGATTGGTCGGGCCGTGTCCCGCTCCGATGCCGAGTGTATGTTCCACGGCTTCCCGCACAAAATTGACGGCTGTCTCAAACGCGGTCTGAATGTTTTTCCCCTTTGCCGTTTCCGCCGTCAGCGCGGCTGCGAACGTGCAGCCTGTTCCGTGGGTGTGTTTCGTGTCAATATAAGCGTGGCTGATTTGGGTAAAAGACGAACCGTCAAATAATAAATCAACGATTCTCCCCTGTTCAGGCTGATGTCCGCCTTTTATGATGACATGCTTTGCCCCAAGCTTGCAAAGGCGTTCGGCCGCTTTTTTCCGGTCCTCAAACGTGCGGATTTCCATCCCCGTCAATACCTCAGCTTCCGGAACATTCGGCGTCACCGCATAGCTGCGCGGAATTAACAGCTCTTTTAACGCGGCCTGAGATTCCTCACGCAGCAGGGAAGCGCCTCCTTTGGCAATCATGACGGGATCGGTGATGAGATGATCAAGCCCGTACTGATCCGTTTTTTCCGCAATTTCCGCAATCATTTCCGCGCTCCACAGCATTCCCGTTTTTACAGCGTCAGGCCGCAAATCTTCCGCCACCGCGTCAATCTGGCTGCCCAGCGCCTCCCGGGTGAGCGGATAAATGCCGTGAACGCCCAACGTGTTCTGGGCGGTTACCGCTGTAATGGCTGACATTCCGAAAACGCCGAGCTCCTGAAAGGTTTTGAGATCCGCCTGTATACCGGCGCCGCCTCCTGAATCTGATCCGGCAATCGTCAATGCTTTGCATATGCTCATGATGTTTTTCGCTCCTTTCGCATTATCCGATCCATTTATGATAAAAGGATTTCGCTCTGCTGATATCACTTGTGCCGTGTATTAATGCTCTGCCGTCACGAAACAGTACCATCTTGAAATTGTCTGTGCAAAACGAAATTAAATACGGGTTGGCTGAAACATCAAGCCCTGCCCGTCTGAGCTGTCCCGCAAGGTTTTGCAGATCAAACTGTTCGGAAATCCCCGTTCTGATCTGCACCGTGTTCCGTCCGCACAGAACCGCCGCCTTTGTCTGATTTTCATAGGATAAAAACGGAAAATCGTTTGTGCCGCAGCTTGGGCAATCAGCCGACTTAAGACGGGCGACGTTTATTTCTGACCGTTCATTTTTCCATAAATCAAAGGAACGGAGAACATGCTCGATAGATCCGCCCGTTAACAGCTTCAGCGCATCTGCTGCCTGAAAAACGGCCGTCTGCAATACAGCCGGGCTGATAATTCCCGCCGTATCGCATGTCATACCGCCTAAAGGCAATGTCTCAAGCAGACAGTGAAGGCACGGCGTGACACCGGGAATGACGGTAAAAGAGAGCCCGTAGCTGCCGACACAGGCGCCGTACAGAAAGGGAATCCCTTTCTGCACAGCAGCATCGTTCACAATCAGTCTCGTTTCAAAGTTGTCGGCGGCATCCACGATGAGGGAGGCGCCACGAATCAATCCGGGTGCGTTTTCCGCAGTGACATCCATGACAAATCCCTCGACCTCTACATCGCTATTTATAGACCGAAGCCGTTTTTCAGCCGCCGCGGCTTTCGGCATTTCCTGTCTGACATCGTCTTCGGTATAAAGCTGCTGGCGCTGGAGATTACTCCACTCCACATAATCTCTGTCAGCGATCGTTACCTTCCCGACCCCTGCTCTGACAAGCATCTCCGCACTTGCCGTCCCAAGCGCACCCGCGCCGATAATCACGGCATGAGATGACCGGAGCTTCTCTTGGCCGGAGGGACCGATCGGCTGAAACAGCTCCTGTCTGGAATATCTGTCCGTCATACCGGAAGACCGTCTCGCGGACTGCTTGCAGTTCCGTAATCTTTCACCGGAATTCTCCCGGCTTCATAAGAAAGACGGCCCGCTTCTACGGCAAGCTTCATCGCCCGGGCCATTTTGACCGGATCATCAGCGCCTGATACAGCGGTATTTAACAGCACGCCGTCAGCCCCGAGCTCCATCGCGTAGGCGGCGTCTTTTGAAGATCCGACGCCGGCATCGACAATGACCGGCACCTTCGCCTGTTCAATGATAAAAGAAAGATTCAGCGGATTTAAAATTCCCTGACCGGAACCGATCGGCGAAGCGCCCGGCATAATGGCATGCACTCCGAGCTCCTCAAGACGTCTTGCGAGCACGACATCGTCTGACGTATACGGAAGCACGATAAATCCCTCTTCGAGCAGCTGTTCTGATGCTTTCAGTGTTTCAACCGGATCAGGCAAAAGTGACCGGCTGCATCCGATGACTTCTACTTTTATCATGTCACAAAGCCCTGAAGCTTTGGCAAGCCTTGCGATTCGGACCGCCTCTTCAGCCGTTGCGGCGCCGGCCGTATTCGGCAGAAGCGTGTATTTAGACAAGTCAAGCTGTTCGAGAAAGTTAGGCTGAGACTCTTCAAAGATGTTCATCCGCCGCACCGCAAAGGTTAAAATATCTGATTCCGAGACGGCCACCGCCTCTTTCTGAATCTCAAAACTCGGATATTTTCCCGTTCCTAACAGCAATCTTGACCGAAACTGTTTTCCGCCTATTGTTAACATCCTCATCCGCCTCCTACAAAATGGACAATTTCTATGACATCGCGGTCACACAAACTTGTATTTTCATAATTCTTTTTTTCAATGATTTCTTTATTTCTCTCCACAACTACGATTCTTTGATCAAGCTGGTACGATTCAAGCAAATCCTGAACCGTCCCCTCTTTTCGATTCCAATCAATTTGTTTTCCGTTCAGCTGAAGGATCATATATGAACAGCCTCCTTGCGATCGATTCGAAACGCTTCTTCCCATTCCCGTTTGACTTGTTGCCCCAAGATCATATCCCGCACCATTACAGCCGTTGCCGGCGCCAACAGGATGCCGTTCCGAAAATGGCCGGCGGCGAAGATGATGCCGCTGTCTTCAGGATGCCGCCCGATAAACGGCTTGCCGTCTTTTGTTCCCGGCCTGAGCCCCGCCCAAAACCGGTCTATTTTCATATGTTCGATGGCGGGAAGCATGGTTTTCGCTTTTGCAATGACGGCCTCAATTCCTCCGATGTCAGGCGTATCGCTCCAGTCGCCCTGTTTCATCGTGGCGCCGATGACAAGCCGGCCGCTTTTTCTCGGGACGACATAACAATGATCATGGTAAAGGGTTTTGGTCAGCGGGGTATCGTCATTCCACACGGAAAGGCATTCTCCTTTCACAGGAAAAAAAGGCTGTCCCAAGCCGAGCTGGCTGAAAAACCGGCCGCTCCATACACCGCTTGCAACTGCGACTTTGTCAGCATAAACATCCCCGCCGGACGTTGTGATGCAGTATTCTCCGTTCACCCGTTTTACGGAGGTGACTTGTGTATGCTCATATATGTGAGCGCCATAGCGCCGCGCCCCTTTTGCATACGCTTTGCAAACATAGTACGGTTCGACATGGACATCGTCTTTTATAAAACTGGCGCCGAGAATGTCTTTTGAAGCGTAAGGCTCTTTTTCAAGGGCATCTTCCGCTGAAAGCCAAGTGACGGAAGGCAGATCATCCATCTTCCGTAAACGGGCGATATCTTCTTCGGTATACGCCAGTTTAAGCATTCCGCCGTTATGGCGCCTGATGTCAATGCCGCAAGCTTCCTCAAGCTCTTGCCCCGCCGCTTCATACAGCCTTTGACTGTGCATGGCAAAATCAGAAAACGCATCCCGTTTTTCACATTCCGCATGAGCGCCCAGCATTCCCGCGGCAGCGCTTGTCGTTTTTCGGCCGACTTCTCCGCCTTCAAACAAGACAACGTTCTGCTGCGTCTTCGCCAGCTCATAAGAAATGGCGCACCCGATAATTCCGCCGCCGATCACCGCCGTATCATAGTGTTTCTTCATAATCGGCCTCCCTTACCGCGCGTGCATACCGTTTTGCCGCCTCCTCGGGATTTTCAGCTGAGAAAATGCCTGACATGACGGCAATTCCGTCCGGCTTCGCCTGCTTTGTGTGTCCGATCGTCTGCAGTGTCATTCCGCCGATTGCGATAACGGGGATGGAAAGCGTTCGTTTGATCTCTGAAAGCAGGCTGATGCCTCTTGCTTCAAGTCCTTGTTTACATTCGGTTTCAAATATATGGCCGAACACCACATAATCCGCATCTTCCTTTTCAGCTTGGATGGCTTCTTCCAGCGAATGGACCGAACGTCCGATATGAAGATGGGGAAATCTGCTTCGCACCTGCTTTACGGAAAAGCTGCGGGACGGAAGCTGAACACGGTGTATGTTGGCAAAAAGCGCGATATCCGCCCTGTCATTGATGATCAATTTGTCCTTATCCGCACCGCCCTTTTTCAAAAGGGACAAAAGCTGCATGATCTCTCCCGCTGTTTTATCCCGCTCACGGATATGGATAAAGCTCACTTCGCGCTGAATCGATAGAATATCCTCGGCCAGCTCGGCAACGGGTTTGCGATTATCAGTTACCGCGTGCAGCTCCAAAGGATTCCACCTCTTTTCCGTCCTTCTCCGACCAGCCTTCTTTTTGATAAGCCATTCCCCAAAATTGATATTCATAATAGCTTGAAATCACAAAATTCTCTTTCATTTTTGCGCGGATTTCCTCTGTGCTGTTTTCAGCAATCTCGTCAAAACGGCTGATCTGTTCTTCGACCTGCTGTCTGAACCAGTCTCCGCCGTATGTACCGATCCATTTTTCATAAATCGGATGCTCCGGTTTGCACTCTTTTAAGTGTTCGCCGACTTCATAATAAAGCCAATAACAGGGCAGAAGCGCAGCTAATATTTCCCCAAAATTCCCGCTCATCACCGATCTGTACATATGAGACGTATAAGAATAGGCGGTCGGTGCCGGTTTAAATGCCGCACGCTCTTCTTCCGTAATTCCTAAAAGCTCCGTAAACTCGCGGTGCAGCGCCATTTCGGCTTCATATGTCCCTTGAGCGTGGCCCGCCATCCTGCCCGTCGTAAACAAGTCTTCGGCATATGCGGCGCCGAACGCCTGAACTTTTGCAAAATGCGTCAAATAGTAGGAATCTTGCAGCACGTAATAGCTGAAACGGTCTATCGGCAGGCTTCCGTCACCGATTCCCGTTACAAACGGATGAACAAAACTTCCGTCCCACCATTCGGCAGCCGCCTGTCTGCATTCTTCAGAAAATGTCATCATGTCTTCCCCCCTGATAAAATAAAAAAACCACTTTCCCGCATCGGAAAAGTGGTTTGGAATTTAAATGGATAAAAGGAACCCCAAAAAAATACCGCTCCACTTCCCTACGCAGGTCTGAACCTGTTCAAGTTATGAGGGTCTAAAAGTCTCACTTTTATCTCAGCCCTTATGAAGGACACCCCTAGTGGTCATACGATTAATGATTTATTTGTTATGCCTTCTATATTATCACGAATTGCAATTTGGTCAAGCTTCAAGGATTTTTCTCAGTTCCGACACGTAGTTGCGCGAGCCCGTGACGATGAGACGGTCTCCTGTTTTCAGCCGCGTGTCTCCGTGCGGAACGATGCTGTCCACACCTCTGAAAATCCGGACGAAAATCACATCGCCCATCAGCGGAAATTCCCGCAGAATGATGCCGTTATACGCCGGGTTTTCCAGATTGATCTGATATAACGAAGACTCCTCATTCGTCAGGAGGCTCATCACGCCCGGCGCCTCAATTAACGCGCGCAGCAGCGTTTTTGTAGACAGAAGGATAGAAAAAATACTGATGCCCTCTTCTTTCAGTTTTGTTTCATGCTCAACCGAGCCGACGCTTGCGATGATACGCTCAGTCCCTTTCTCTTTCGCTAGTAAGGCGATTTCAGCGTTCACATCTTCATTTCCCGTCGCCACGACAAGAATATCCGTTTTAAAAATACCGTGCGACTCAAGCGTGCCGGGCTCGTAATCAGAAATCGTGTCAACTGAAAAAACGGATTCCGCAAGCGTTTCCCCGGCATTTTCCTGATACACATGGACGACCCGTACTTCATATTCCTCCTCTGGCAATTCCAGCGTAACCGGGAGCGTCATTTGATTGGCGCCGATAAATGTGATCCGCTTTTTTTCCTGCGGCGCGCTTTGCCGTTTGAATAATTTCTTAAAGCCGATCGGCGTGATGATGCTCGCAATAACCGCAACTAAAGTCAGCGCGCCGGACATATTGGCGCTGATAATGTGGAGCCTTTCTCCGATCGTAGCCGCCGCGATAACAAGCGACAGCGTGGACGTCAGCAAAAAGCCCGAAGCAAACACGGTTCTTTTGTCGTACCATTTCTTTAAATAAAACACCGGGAACATTTTGCTGATAAACAGCGCAAGCAGAAGCAGCGGAATCATCGTTAATGTTTTCGGATCTTGGAAAAGCGTCCAAATATCCAATTTCACCCCGACCATGACGAAAAAGATCGGAATTAAAAACCCGTAGCCGAAGGAATCCAGCTGTTCCACCATTTCTTTATTCGGAGACAGAAGCGATACCAGAACGCCTGCCAAAAAAGCGCCGAGAATATTTTCCGCCCCGAGAGATTCCGATAAAGCGACAAGCACGATAATCAGTGTGAAAATGGCTCTCGTTCCGATCTGCACGGTGCCTTTAGACATCGACTGCACAAATGAACGGTGTTTAAAGATCCTGCCGAAGAAATACAGCACGACCCCCGCGGCAAAGAGAATCAACAGAAGCCACATATTTCCGCTGTCTTCTCCGTAAAGAGAAGAGAAGAAAGCGAGCAGAATCATCGTAGCCAAGTCCGCGATAACGGCGACAAGCAGGATGATCTGGCCGATATTGGAGTTCATGATCCGTTCTTCCTTTAAAGTCGGGACCACCACACCGAGTGATATCGTCGAAATAATAAGCGTCATTAAAAATGCGTTTTGTATAAAACCGGCTAATACAAAGGCATAGGACAGCAGCAATGATAAAATAAAGATGCCGAAAAAGATAATCAGTGCGGCAGAAAACGTGTTGGGCGCTTCCTTGCCGTTCGGAAGGAATTGTTTTTTCTTCCCTTTCTCAAATGAAGAAAAATCAATTTCCAAGCCGCTTAAAAACATTAAAAAGATAAAGCCGAGAACAGACAGCGTCTCCAGCCACGTGTCTCCCTGAACGACAAGATTCAGGCCGCTTTTTCCGATAATAAGCCCCATGATGATCTCCGCGACGACGACGGGGATGCTGAGCTTAAACCGATGTAAAAGGAGCGGCGTCAAAAAAGCGACGATCAAAACGACGACTAAAGATGCGACTGATGTGTGTTCCATTTGTAAATACCTCCTTAAAACAAGGGTTATAAAAGCCCGCTTTAAGCGGGCGAAACCTTACTTTTTTTAAAAACATAACGCATATTCTAACAAGGCTGAACGCGAAAAAAAAGTGATAAGGCTTTATTTCTTTAATTCTTTTTTAATTTGTGCAAAAACAGCGTAATTAGGTATAGGAATTAGCCCCATAATAAATAAAAAACCGTTAATAAGGAGGCTGACACGAATGGCTTACGACATCATCAGCGATATACACGGATGTTATGACGAAATGATCGCCTTAATGCAAAAGCTCGGATATGAAGTGAAAGACGGAACGCCCGTCCATTCTGAAGGCAGAACGCTTGTGTTTGCGGGAGATTTAACGGACAGAGGCCCAAAATCCGTAGAAGTGATGCGTTTTGTGGCAAAAGCATATGAAAAAGGAGCCGTCCGTTATGTCCCGGGAAATCATTGCAACAAACTGTATCGTTACTTAAAAGGAAACCCCGTAAAAGTGATGCACGGACTGGAAACGACGGCAGCCGAACTGAAAGAGCTGTCTCCCGCCGACAGAACGGAAGTCTCCGGACAATTTATCCTATTATATGAGTCAGCGCCGCTTTATGACATTTTACATAATGGCGATCTCGTTGTCGCCCACGCCGGCATAAAAGCTGACGATATCGGTAAATACTCGCGTAAGGTAAAAGAATTTGTTCTGTACGGCGATATTACGGGTGAAACGCATCCCGACGGCAGACCCGTCAGAAGAGACTGGGCTGCCGACTATGAAGGTAAAGCGTGGGTTGTGTACGGCCATACCCCGGTAAAACGCCCCCGGATCGTCAACCATACGATCAACATTGATACAGGCTGCGTCTTCGGCAATCAGCTGACAGGCTTTCGTTTTCCGGAGCATGAAACCGTCTCTGTGGAAAGCTCAATGCCCTATGATGCTTCACGATTTCGCGAGGATCACGGCAGGCAGGCATGAAAAAAGCCCGAAACCGATAAACGGTTCGGGCTTTACATGTGTTCAATTAATGTTTTCATATCGTCAGGCACCGGGGCGTGAAAAACGAGCGTTTCTCCGGTCATGGGGTGTACGAATGAAAGCCGCTCACTGTGAAGAGCCTGCCGGGCAATTCCCTCATTTTTTCCGCCGTACAATGTATCACCGACTAACGGATGGCCGAGGTAGCTCATGTGCACCCGGATTTGATGCGTCCTCCCCGTTTCCAGCCGCAGGGCTGCAAGCGTAAACGCATGTCCCGCTTTTTCCGTTTGAAAATGCGTCACCGCTCGTTGTCCATCCGGCGTTACCATCCGCTCAATAATACTGTCGTGTTTTCTTCCGATGGGCGCGTCCACCGTTCCTTCCTTCTGCAGCATGATCCCGTGTACGACAGCGAGATACCGCCTGCTGACAAGCCCCTTTTTCTGCGCTGCCGACAAAAGAGAATGGGAAAGCCGATGTTTGGCGATGAGCATCGCCCCCGATGTATCCCTGTCAAGGCGGGTGACAAGATGAACCGTTGATGGCACGCCGCTTTTTCGGTAGTGGCTGATCACTCCGTTAGCGATGCTTTCCGACGGGTGTTCTCTTGACGGAATTGAGGAGACATACGGCTGTTTATTGACCACAAGCACATGGTCATCTTCATAAAGAATATCAAGCGGAACCGGCTCAGGCAAAAGCGTTTCACTCACATGCTCCTTCGGAAATTCAATCTTAAGCACGTCTCCCTCCGCTAACACGGCGCGGACGGTTACACGCTCTCCGTTCACAAGCAGGTCTCCCCCGCCGAATTTAATGTCAGCGAGAAGCCGCTTTGAAATGCCGAGCTGCGCCGTATATTCTTTTACCGTCATGCCCGCTTCCCGGGCAGTCATGTTCTTTTGGATATAAAAGTTGTCCAATCCGTTTCCTCTTTCTATTCGCCTTTTCCGATAAAGGAATCCTGCACCCTTTTCCAAAATGGAAAAGGGCGGAATCTTGCAAATCTGACTTTTTCATTTGCCACACGGCATAGAATGGACTTGACATCCTTATGCAGCAAGGTTAAATGATCAATTGTGACTTGAAAGTCGACGTCGTTTCTCGGTTTGATGACACAGTTATGATGATCGGGAAGCAAAAGCGGCGAGCCGACAGTCCTGAACACTCTGTTGTTGATGGATGCCATTTCCGCAAGCTGAATCGCCCTGATGGAAGGGTGGATGATCGCGCCGCCTAACGCCTTATTATAAGCCGTGCTTCCGGAAGGCGTGGACAGACATAAACCGTCTCCCCTGAACGTTTCAAACAGCTGGCCTTTAATTTCCACGTCAGCGACGAGACTGCCTTCTATGCTTTTGATTGTACATTCGTTCAAAGCCAGATACCGCTCCTCACGCTCTTCATCATGATAAGTGACAATCACCTCAAGAAGGGGATACTCCACGGTATGATACGGCGTTTTGGCAATGGCCAGAACGAGCTTTTCTATCTCCTGCGGAACCCAATCGGCATAAAAACCCAAATGCCCCGTGTGAACTCCGACAAAAGCCGTTTTATCAAGACGGTCGCTGTACCTGTGAAATGCGTAAAGAAGCGTTCCGTCACCGCCGACGGAAATAACGATTTCCGGCTCTTTTTCATCCAAGGTCATATCAAAATCGAGTAAATACGCCTGTATTTTGCTTTTCAGTGTATCTGAAACCTCGTCTCCTTTTGAAGAAACGGCAAATTTCATGCCATTCCCCTCCTTTCCTACTGGCGGTCTCCCGCTTTTTTCTTTCGCGAGAACGCGGCTTGGGCTTCCTGGATTTCTCCGCGGATTTCTGACATTTCTTCATCGAGCCGGGATGCGGCTTCTGAGGCCCGCTGCAGCCTCAGCTTCACTTTTTCGGGAATGTTCCCGCTGTATTTGTAATTCAGTGAATGCTCAATGGTTGCCCAAAAGTTCATGGCAAGCGTCCGAATCTGTATTTCCACAAGAACGTGCTTTTCTCCGGACGTTGTTTGTAAAGGATATAAAACGACAAGGTGGTAAGACCGATATCCGCTTTCCTTATGCTCTGCTATGTAATCCCGCTTATCGACAACGGTAAAATCTTTTCTGGCAAACAGCATATTTTTGACGATCTGGATATCATCGACAAATTGGCACATAATACGCAGCCCCGCGATATCCTGCATCGTTTCAATCTGATGAAGCGGTATGCTTTTTCGTCTCGCTTTTTCAAGTATGCTCGCCACCGGCTTCACGCGGCCTGTCACAAACTCAATCGGTGAGTGGTCATCTTCATACTCATAAAGGGTTCTGACGCCTTTCAGCTTCACCTTTAATTCTTCAACAGCCTGGCGGTATGGCGCTAGAAATTGCTCCCATTGTTTGTCATCCATCGTACATCCCCCAATTCCGAACCTGTTCTAAAGAAATACGCTTTTCACTTTTTCTTCCATATCTCCGTAGTTTGCATTATCTTTAATATTTTCAAGAAGATAATCGAGTTCTTCATGCAGCCCTGAAAGTTCAACCGTTTTTCCGCCGGCCTCAAGGACCGCCGGTTTTCCTTGGTCTAAGGCTTCTTTCAGATCCGGCCAGACATGTTCTTTTATAATGACATATTCAAAAGAGTCAGCTGATTCAAGTATGTATACAAAAGCAAAGTGATCGGAATCGACAAGCATTTGACCTGAGGCTTTGCGTTCCGCTCCGCTTAAGTCTTCTCCGCACTTCAAGCGGAGCGCGTCTTCTGTTAATGATGCATTCTGGATTTCAATTCTCTTTTGCATAATGTTCTCCTTTTTTAACAAAGTACAGCATCTATTTTATCATATCAAGGTCGATATTGATAAACGTAACCTCTAAAGAGATAATGGGAATTATACAATTTTTCGTCCTGAAAGGAAGACTGTCATGACCCAAGAAATAGAAATTGAATTCAAAAACCTGCTGACAAAATCAGAATTTCTGAAGCTGGGTGAAGCACTCTGCATGAAAGAACATGATTTTAAACAGCAGGTCAATCATTATTTCGACACGAAAGATTTTTCCCTGAAACAAAAAATCAGCACTCCGCATCCGAGAAAAAGACGGCTCGTTCGTTCTGACTTTAAAAGAACCTGCCGCGGTCGGTCTGCTGGAAACGCACCAACAGCTTGCGGCGGCACCGGATCTTGACGTCTTCAAGATTCCGGATGGCCCCGTCAAACGGCAGCTGGACGGTCTAGGAATCCGTTCAGAACACATTTGCTGCTTCGGAACGCTGTCGACCGCACGCGCGGAAAAAGAATCAGAAAAAGGCTTAATCATTTTAGATCACAGCCGATATTTAGAGAAAGAAGACTTTGAATTGGAATTCGAGGCTGCTGACTGGGATGAAGGAAAACGGGCGTTTGAACAATTGCTCAAGCAATTCGGCATCCCAGAGCGGATCACGAAAAATAAAATCCAGCGTTTTTATGAACAGAAACAAAAAAGGTGGAATGACACAGTGAATATAACGAATTGGGCGGCCCTTCTCCAGCTGCAGTCAATGGCGCTGCAATCAATCTCTCATACAAGCACGGCTTCAGGCGGACAATCTTCAGAAAGCCCGCTCGCCAATTTCAGCGCGCTGCTCAGCCAGTATACGGACACAGCCGTACGGCAGCAGCCGGAATCGGGAATTTTAAACGGTGTGCGGACCGCTCACGCTTCATATTCACCGAGAATTCCCGTTTCATCCGGTACCGCGGCAGTTTCCCCGAGCATAAAGTCTCCGAATGCGGCTTCTGATATCAGCACCGGAAACTTTTCAATAGACAGCGCCATTCAGAAAGCGGCCGAAAAATACGGAGTGGACGAAAAGCTGATCCGCGCGGTTATTAAACAGGAATCAGGCTTTAATCCGAAAGCGGTCAGCGGTGCGGGGGCAATGGGACTGATGCAGCTCATGCCTTCCACGGCAGAATCACTCGGGGTGTCAAACCCGCTTGATCCCGTCCAGAACGCTGAGGGCGGCACAAAGTACTTAAAGCAGATGCTCACGAAATACGACGGAAATGTATCTCTCGCGTTAGCCGCCTACAACGCAGGCCCCGGCAACGTAGATCGGTACGGAGGCATTCCGCCGTTTAAGGAAACACAGCAATATGTCAAAAACATAACCCGGCAGTATTACGCGTAAACCAGAGAGGCTTCCTTCCCCCTCTGGTTTTTTTGCGGAGTGAAATCTTACACATGAATGAAGGCGATGTGATATGATATGAAATACAAGCGCCTGACAGAAAGGCACTTTGTTTGTAGAAATAAAATGTTATTGCTAAAATATACAGTAACTGAAGATAGTAAAACTGAAAGATAAATTCGCAATGGGAATTATGATTCCTATTAGCCATATAAAGGAGTAGTCAACATGGGACAATCGTTTAACGCACCATATGAAGCGATTGGAGAGGAACTTCTATCGCAACTTGTTGATACTTTTTATGAGCGTGTCTCGTCTCATCCCTTGCTGAAGCCGATATTTCCAAGTGATTTGACTGAAACGGCCAGAAAACAAAAGCAATTTTTAACCCAGTATTTGGGCGGACCTCCTCTTTATACTGAAGAGCACGGACATCCCATGCTCAGGGCAAGGCATCTCCCCTTTCCGATTACGGACGAGAGGGCTGATGCGTGGCTAAGCTGTATGAGCAAAGCGATGGATCAGGTCGGGCTGGAGGGCGATATTCGTGAATTTCTGTACGGGCGTCTGGAACTGACGGCCAGGCATATGGTAAACCAGTCAGAAGCGGAGGATCGATCATATTGACGAATTATCAGCATGAGCAATACTTCGCCCATTGCCACGGACATCCAAAAAAACCGCTCGAAATTTACATGTTTGTCGACCCTTTATGTCCTGAATGCTGGTCGCTGGAGCCCGCCATAAAAAATTAAAAATCAAATACGGACGTTTTTTCACCCTGCGGATCATTGTTTCCGCGAGCATTACATCGCTGAATAAGCAAAAGCGGAAAAAACACCTTCTTGCCGAAGCTTGGGAAAAAATTGCGAACCGTTCCGGGATGCCCTGTGACGGAAGCCTTTGGCTTGAGCAGGATCAGCCTCTTTCATCGCCCTACCTTGCCGCACTCGCTTTAAAAGCGGCCGAACTGCAGGGAAGAAAAGCGGGCATTCTGTTTCTCCGCAGCATGCAGGAAAGCCTGTTTGTCTCCAAGCAGAATATTACGGATGAAGACGTTCTTTTAGAAATTGCCGAAAAGACGAAATTGGATGTTGAAGAATTCAAGCGCGACCTCCATTCGCAAAGCGCGGTAAAAGCGCTTCAGTGCGATATGAAAATCGCGGCGGAAATGGACGTCACCGTCAACCCGACATTGACGTTCTTTAACAGCCTGCATGATGATGAAGGGCTGAAGGTTCCCGGCAACTATTCTTATGACGTATACGAAGAGATCCTATTCGAAATGCTCGGGGATGAACCGAAGCCTTCTGAAACGCCGCCTTTGGAATGTTTCATTGAATATTTCCGGTTTGTCGCATCGAAAGAAATCGCACTCGTTTATGATTTGAGTCTAGAAGAAGTTGAAAAAGAAATGAAAAAACTGGCATTCGCCAAAAAGGTCGCCAGAGTGGAAGCAAAGCACGGTCTGTTTTGGAAATCTCTGGCCGGCACCCAGGAGGATGTCACCTGTTGTGACCATTAAAAAAGCTGATTCCTTACGGAGCCGGCTTTTTTTGTGCAAATAAAGAAACCGCGCCGGGATAAGCGCGGTTTCATATGTCTTAACGACAACAAAGGGGATGGGAGAAATTTTTCACGGTCAAACAAAGGGGTAATGTTTGTTTGTGATCAATTTCACATCCTTATCATATCAAATCTTGTCGAGTTTTGACAAGCCATAAGATTAATGTTCATATTTTTGTCACAAAACATAACTGACTGCTTGTTTTCATAGAATATATCAATCAATAAACAAGGAGGGAAATCAATGCTCCGCACCGTATTGATCATCGGAATGATTGTGTTTTTCTTCTTTTTAAACCTGCTGGCCATGATGCACATGCTGCCGATTTACATTACATCTCCCCTGCTGTTTCTGTCCATATTGTTTGCCCTGTACCGGCTGAATCACCGAAAAACGTTTAAGGGGTTTTAGAAAAAGCCTGCGCATTTAATGCACAGGCTTTTTTGAATTACGAAGGGTTCACTTTCGAAAGAAGCTCTTCCATTTCATTCAGTTTCTCTTCAAACATTTTGCAGGCCGCCTCGATCGGTTCAGGCGATGTCATATCGACCCCCGCTTTTTTCAGTATGTCGATCGGATATTCCGAGCTTCCCGCTTTTAAGAATTCGGTATAGCGCTCCACCGCAGGCTTGCCTTCTTTTAAGATCTGGCTGCTCAGCGCTTGGGCCGCACTGTAGCCTGTCGCATATTGATACACATAATAATTGTAATAGAAATGCGGAATTCTTGACCATTCCAGACTGATTTCTTTATCAATCACCATGTTGTCACCGAAATACTTTTTATTCAGATCATAATAAAGTTCGTTCAGCAGTTCAGGCGTTAGCGGCTCGCCTTCCTGCGCTTTCGTATGAATCAGATGCTCAAATTCAGCGAACATCGTCTGTCTGAACACTGTGCCTCTGAACCCTTCAAGCATGTGGTTGAGCAGGTACAGACGCTGTTTTTCATCCTTTAAGCTGTTCAGCATATATTCACCGAGCAGCGCTTCATTAGTCGTTGAAGCGACTTCAGCGACAAAAATGCTGTAGTTACCGTACGGATACGGCTGATATTTTCTCGTATAGTAGCTGTGCACGGAATGGCCGAACTCGTGAACGAGCGTAAACAGATTATTGACATTGTCATGCCAGTTCATCAAGATGTACGGATTCGTGCCGTATGTACCGGACGAATAAGCACCGCTGCGTTTTCCTTTGTTTTCGTATACATCGACCCAGCGGTTTTCAAGTCCTTCTTTTAAAATAGACGCGTATTCCTCGCCCAGCGGAGCAAGTCCTTTGAGCATATAATCTTTCGCTTCCTCATATGTGACCTTCATTCCCGAATCTTTTACAAGCGGTGTGTACAGGTCATAAATATGGACTTCATCAAGGCCGAGCACCTTTTTCCGCAGGTCAATGTAACGGTGTAATAACGGAAGATGTTTATTGATCGTTTTGATAAGGTTATCGTAAACTTCTTCAGGAATGCTGTTATTGGATAACGCCGCTTCCCGTGCTGATTTATATTTTTTCACACGGGCGTAAAAATTATCTTTTTTCACAGTGCCGCTGAGTGTAGTCGCCATCGTGTTTTTATACTGTCCGTATGTTTTATATACGGCTTCAAATGCGTTTTTGCGGACTTCACGATTGCTGCTTTCCAGGAAATTAATAAAGTTGCCGTGTGTGATTTGAGTTTCCTTGCCGTTTTCATCCTTAATCGACGGAAACGTAATATCGGCGTTATTTAAAACGCTGAATGTATTGGAAGGTGACGACAGCGCTTCTGAGGCTTCCGCAAGCAGGGCCTCTTCTTGTTCGCTCAGCACGTGCGGACGCTGTTTTGTAATTTCTTCAATTGCATGGGAGTAAAGCTTAAGCTCCTCTTTTTCCAGAATAAACTGGTGCAGCTTGTCCTCCTGAATCGCCAGAATTTCCGGTTCAATGTAAGCAGTCGCGCTGGCAGCCTGAGAATACAGGCTTGCGGCTTTGTCGTTCAGCCCTTGGTAGAAAGAATTTCCCGTATCCTGGTCTGAGCGCATATGTGCGTATGCATAAAGTTTCCCAAGGCGGTTCGTCACTTCATCCTGTGCCGTAAGCGCCGCGTATAAATTATCAGCCGAATGAGCAAGCGTGCCTTTAAAAGAAGATAAATTCGGAATTAATTCTTTAACTGCTTGAAATTCTTTATTCCAGGCCTCATCACTAGGAAAAATATCCTCTAGTCTCCATGTATGCTCTGCCTTTACTTCACTTCTGTCAGGCAGCTGTGCTGCTTTATTTTCCTCAGTCATGGTGATCCCCCTCGTTTTCTTTACTTCAAGCCAATTGAAAAAACGATTGTTTCTCCAAAAACTTGTGTTGTGATTATCTTCCGGCTTTTCACTGCCTTTTGTCAAATCATATGCGGCATATAAGACCGAGCATACCAATAATACAGTGAAAAAACGAAAACAAAATGCTTGTACGCCCCTCACATTCGCCACCACCTTGACGTTAGGGTGAACGAAATGAAGCATTCTCATTCCCCAAAAAAGAGCAGGTCCCGCCGGCGCAGCTCTTCTGCCGTTTGAGGGCGCTTCTGCTGAGATGAGGGCATATATACTTCATTCTCAATTTCCCTTAAAAAATCCTGCAAGCATAAGAAATCAGCATATTGTTTTACCGCCATTCCGATAAGGCTGTCTTGTGAACCATACCGCATCCGGATCTCCTTATGCCTGATTTTTTGCCGTAAATCATGAACCATGCCGGATAATCGGATCGGAGCGCCTTTTTCAAAAAGTTCCGCAAGCCGCAAGTATAAATGGCTCTGCCACACAAAAACGGGACTTGCAAACACAAAGCCCGCTGAAACGGGAATAAACACTTCAGAGGGGAGAAATGGAAATGCAACCTGATGTCTTTCGTAAAAAAGACGCCGGATAAGACCGGCATCTTCTGATAAAAACCGCCCGCTTTTGTTGCGGAAGCCGGCAACGGCACGCCCCCACGAGGGAAGTCTGACGCTGTGCCGCCCTTCCGGATGACAAATGTCTTTCAGGTTTGCTTTGTGAAGAGGGATTGTGGTTAAGCCGGCATAAGAATAGCCGGTGTAAAACGGAGTGATGGAATGCAGCCTGTAAAAGGAGCGGACGTCGGGGCAGTAAAACATTAAGGAGGAAAATGAATTGACTTCAAAGAACTGCCAGTGAAAAGCAGAAAGCCGGAAAAATTGCGCAGCCATCCGTTTTAACCGTTTTGCCCCGATGATCCAGACCGGCCGGTACCCGGCACTTTTCAGGCCTGCCGTCCGGCTCTTTAAAGAGTCCGCCGAAAGGTTCGCACATTGAAATTCAAAAGCCAGCCTCTCTTCTCCGCTTTCTGCCGTCAAGTCAGGCCGCTGTCCAGCGGAAGTCAGATACGGTTCCAGGCTGACACTGCACCCTTGTGTCTTCAGCCAGAGAAAAAGCTGTCTTTTTCCTTCCAGATGGTATTCGCTTTCAGGTTCGGATTCCCCGGGACACAGCCTGCTTTTTTTATGAGCGAAGTGCGGCAGTTTCTCCCGTCCCAGTTTGATATCAAGCTCACTTTTGCAAACGGGGCAGAACCAGCGTTTCTTTCTCAGCTCGGCCGCTTTTTCCTTTGAATAGCTTCCGGCCAGCTGAATGAGCCGTCCGTCGGCAGTCACAGCACTGAACATGTTGCATCTTCTCCTTTCCTGAATCTTGTTGTATTCAGCAGGAAGAAGGCATAATCCTGTTTGCGGATGAGAGCCGTTATACGGTTTTCAGCCGTTCATCCTGTCATTCAGAACAAAAAAACCGATTTCTGCTGAGAGAAATCGGTTTGTTATGATGCAAAGTGTTTTTTATTGTATATAACGCATGATCAGCGATCACCAATTTGCCGTATTCTTCAAGACGGTGAATGCTGACTGATGATTCGTGCGCGTACTCCAACAGGATGCTTAGCTGATTTTCAACCTCTTCATCAGTTTGCTCATAAAAATCTGCATATAAATAATATCGGTCTTCAAACGAATACAAGGTCGTTTTGATTCCGTTAAGATTCAATTTTGATAGCGAGATGAGATCCTCAAAATCATCGAACCGCAAAGTGAACTGAAGCTTTTGCTCCTTATCTTCCCGGCTCTCGGCCTGCTCTTCTTTCTGGAAATCATCAAGTAAAGCATCGAGATTTTCATCTGCCGGCTCTTGTTTTTTATCTTCCGGGATCGGCAGTTCGAGTTTTTGTCCGTCCTTGGAAAGCTGGGCTTTTGTTACGATTATTTCCAGTCCTTTGTCCAATGCCTGAACCTGAATCCAAAGAGGACCCTCGACAGCGAATTCCTCTTCATCATGCACTTCATCCATGACTTCCCAGAACAGTTCTTCACTGCGCTCGCGATTGTACCAGATTTCTTCTCTGTCAAAACCGCGATCTTCAATATCACCATAAGACATATAAAATTTTACAGTATGCTCATTAATTCTTTCTATTTCCATTTTGCCAACCTTCCCTTCTTTATAAGATGTTGAAGGGACATCTAAGCTCCCGATGAATAGTACTTTACTACACTTTACCCATTCCGTCCACATCTTAACCTTATAGAAGACAGCGCAAATTCTTTATATTTCTATTTTATGATAAAACAGTTATAAAAGAAATAAAAAGCATTTTCACACTGAAAAACAGGCTTTCTCCCGGTTCCCATCATAAATAGCGCACTGCTTCATATATTAGCTGTACAAGCAATCGATCTATAAGCGAGGTGTTACCATGCCGCACGATTACCTGCTGTCCCTTCTGCTCATTATCGGGATTGACCTTATTCTCGGCGGTGACAATGCCGTCGTCATCGCGATGGCCAGCCGGAACCTGGCCCATAAACAAAGACAGCAAGCGATCATCTTCGGAACGTTTATCGCAGTCGTCTTGAGAATCGTTCTGACGAGCGCTGCGGTCTATTTATTGAATGTTCCTTTTTTACAATGCGCAGGCGGGGTATTTTTATTGTATCTCGGCTATCAGCTTCTGATTGAGAAGAAAGATGCGCAGCATGTGAAAAGCAGTTCTTCTCTTTGGAAAGCCATCCGCACAATCGTTCTGGCTGATATCTTTATGTCGCTTGACAATGTCATCGCAGTAGCCGGCGCTTCTCACGGTGAGCTGACACTAGTAGTGATCGGTCTCTTCATCTCGGTGCCGATTATTATTTGGGGCAGCAAGCTCGTTCATGCCGCCATGGAAAAAATGCCTTTATTGATGTATGCCGGGAGCGGTCTTCTCGCATTTACCGGCGGTGAAATGATTGCCGGAGACAGCAAGCTGTCATTTTTCATGGCAGAACACGGCATGATACAGATGATGCTGCCGATTTTGACCGTCGTTTTTGTTATCCTCGCCAGTATGATTTACCAGCAGACTGAAAAATAACAAAAAGCCCAAACCGCGATGGTTTTGGGCTTTTTCCATGCTTATCGTAAGCTTATATCAGTTAGCAAGACGCTGTGCTTCTCTTAATTGGAAAGAACGCACTTTTCTTGGCAGGAATCGTCTGATTTCATCTTCGTTATAGCCGACTTGCAGACGTTTTTCATCAATGATGATCGGACGACGGAGCAGTCCCGGATGCTCATTGATCAAAGTATATAAGTCTTGAAGCGGCATAGATTCAACATTTACGTTCAGTTTCTGGAATACTTTAGAACGGGTAGAGATAATTTCATCCGTACCGTCTTCAGTCATACGCAGAATCTGCTTGATCTCATCAATTGATAACGGCTCGGAGAAAATGTTTCTTTCTACAAACGGAATCTCGTGCTCTTCAAGCCAAGCTCTTGCTTTTCTGCATGACGTACAGCTAGGTGATGTGTATAATGTAACCATTAATCTTCACTCCTCTAATTAGTAGGATGAACATGTTTGTATTCTCAAATTGAAATGACTTTAAAAAAGGAATCTTTATAGGTATTATACTATAAAAAAGTAAGTGTGAACAGTCTCCTGAGAAAAAAATGTTTCAATCCGGCAAATTTACGGCTGGCGGATGTTTCCCCATTCTCAATTAGCTCAGCTGATCGAAAATGTTTTTTGTTTTTTCTCATCAATGACTTTGAGAACTTCATCCGTTTTTTCGTATGATTCTCCGTACCATTTTTCATCTTTATAAGTGTGAATGTTTTCATATGTCTGTTTCATCGCTTCAAATATTTCTTCTTCTGATTCCGTCTTAGGTGACCAGTACAGAATCTCCATTTTGTTCACTTCATTCGTAGCCAATGACCGGCGCCGATACCCGATTGACTGCGCGTGCTTGAAATGCTCTCTTTGATAAAAACGCAAGCGTTTCTGTGTATCCGTGTCATCCTCGTCAACAGGCTCCACCTCAAGCAGAATCGGCTTGTTCTTCTTTTTCAGTCTGCCGATCAGCTTGCTTCCGAGGCCTTGTCCTCTGGATTTCTTTGACACAAACAGGTAATCAATAAAGATGAAAGAGTCAAATTCCGCATACATCAGCACGTGGTACTGCCCCTCTTCTTTATGATAAACATCGCTTTGCTCCTTTAACAGAGCTTCCATATGCGCTTTTGATTTCATTTCTTCAATCGGAAAATATTCACTCAGCTTTTCGTACCAGTTCATTCATTTGCTCCTTATGGGTTCGTTGTCTTCACACTTTTAGATATACCCCATTTCCGATTGTTTAAACAATCTTACATCTATTAAGACGTGTGATCCCTTAACATGGTTTCAATTTTTTAAAATGGTGTGTAATCGACGTTTTTGGTATAACGGTTTGCCGCGTCCCACAATAAAAATTCGTCAATTCCTTCATCATGCAGCGCTTTAACCTGGTCTTCCACCTGGCGTTTCCCGTACTTTTGATAATTTCCGCTGCCGAGATATGATGCCGTGAAGTCCTGAAGCCACGGGCGCGATACAGGCCGGTGTTTCAGCTTAGACAGCTTTTATTTTCCACCTTCGCGTATTCTTTGACGACATTGTAAGGCTCAAGATCCGGTTTATCAATGCCGAAATAGCTTGTCCAATGGCTCGGATAAATCATGGATGAAATGACATCGACCTGGTCTGAAATTTTGCTGAAATTCTGGCCGATACCAGGCGCTTCCGGCAGCGTGGCTGAATAGCCGAAAATATCAACCGACACATCCGCGCCGTACGGCTTGAGTTTTTCTTCGCATAACCGACAAAATCGGTGACGGCGTGAACGCGTTTTTGCACATTGCTGTCTGCTGTTTTTCCGTAATCGCCGTGTCCGTATGTCAGTTCGTCATCACGTTTTTCAAATCCTTCAGGAAAACGGACATAATCAAACTGAATTTCTTGAAACCCCATCTTTACGGCTTGTTTTGCAATCTTTACATTGTAATCCCATACTTCTTTCATAAACGGATTGACGAACGATTCTCCGCGGCCGTTTTTCCAGACACTTCCGTTTTTTCTTTAAAGGACCACTCGGGCTTTTTGTTCGCGAGTTCGCTGTCTTTAAATACGACAATACGCGCGATCGGATAAATCTTTTTTCCTCCAGCTTTTTCATCATCTTTTTTGGGTCTTTGATGTACGGCTTGGCGATTTTGGCATATTCAGAATGGCTGTCCGGCTTAAAGGTGAGGTTTCCGTTGTCGTCCTTGACATCAATCACCATTGTATTGAGCTCCGTTTTGTCCACAAAGTCTGTCAGCTCCCCGAATTTGCTTCCTCCCGCTGAATGTCCTGTGACGTAAATGCCCCGCACCTTATCAGGATGTGAAAAATGCAGCCCTGACGGATAAGCGAACCGTGCATTTGATTTCGGCAGTTCTTTTTCAGCCAGCGCTATTTTTACAAGCGGCTGCTCCTCTTTCACAGCGGCGCGGGCCGGATAAGCGGCTGCACTGATAAACAGTCCCGCACAAATGGCGCACAAAATGGTTTTCATACTGATCTCCCCCTTTTTTTCCATTATAGAAAAACGGGAGCAGGCTTAATAAACTTGAATGTGCGCAAAAAAATCCTCCAAGACTGAGTCTTGGAGGATGATACGTTTATAGATAGGTTTTAAATTCAGCTTCTGTGCACATGACAAAATGTCCCGGTTTCACTTCTCTAAATTCCATTTTTTCTCCTTCTTGGAGCTGATGAACTGCCGGATCGTATTTCTTTCGCACGCGATTTCTTTCATAGTCCGGATCAGGAAGCGGGATAGCGGACAGTAATGATTTCGTATATGGGTGAAGCGGATTTTCGTAAAGCTCATCCGCCGGCGCAAGCTCCACCAATTTTCCGAAATACATGACGCCGATGCGGTCGCTGATGTATTTAACCATTGATAAATCATGGGCGATAAACAGGTAAGTGAGCCCTTTTTCTTTCTGCAATTCTTTCATTAAATTGACGACTTGCGCCTGAATAGAGACATCAAGCGCCGAAATCGGTTCATCCGCGATGATAAACTCCGGATCAACCGCCAGCGCTCTGGCGATTCCGATACGCTGCCGCTGTCCGCCCGAAAATTCATGCGGGTAGCGGTTGGCGTGCTCTTTATTTAAACCGACCGTTTCCAGCAGTTCGTGAACCCGCTGCATCCGCTCTTTTTCGTTTTGCCAGGCGGTGAATATCTATTCCCTCGGCAATAATGTCGGCGACTGTCATTCTCGGATTTAAAGATGCGTACGGATCCTGGAAAATCATCTGCATTTTCCGGTTAAACTCCAGCAGCTTCTTGCGGGATTTTTTCCCATGGACATTTTCCCCGTTAAAGAGAACTTCCCCTCCGGTTGCCTCATACAGCCGGATAATACTGCGGCCCGTCGTTGATTTACCGCAGCCCGATTCGCCGACAAGGCCGAGCGTTTCACCTTTATAAATATCAAATGACAAATCATCTACGGCTTTTACCGTTCCTTTCTGCGTGAAAAAATGCTGTTTTAAGTGTTTGATTTCGAGAAGTTTCTCAGTCATTTTTTCACCTTCCTTCATTAAAACAGGATGTTGATACGTATTCGGAAGCTGACGGATTTTAGCCTTCACCGCTTCAGGCGGCTCGACCTTAGGCGCATCAGGATGCAGAAGCCACGATTTCACAAAATGCGTATCAGACACTTTATACATCGGCGGTTCCTGTTCAAAGTCAATTTTCATCGCATATGAACTGCGGAGCGCAAATGCATCCCCTTTCGGAGGATTCGTCAGATCAGGCGGCGTGCCCGGGATGGCCGTCAGTTTTTCCTGATCGGTGCTGTCCAGACTGGGCATTGAAGCAAGCAGCCCCCACGTATACGGATGGCGCGGATCATAAAAGATTTCATCCACCGTGCCCGATTCGACGACCTGACCCGCGTACATGACGGCGACCCGGTCGGCGACATTGGCGACAACGCCGAGATCATGCGTGATAAAAATGATAGACGTATCAATTTTCTTTTGCAGATCTTTCATCAGCTCAAGGATCTGTGCCTGAATCGTCACATCAAGCGCTGTGGTCGGTTCATCGGCAATTAACAGTTTCGGATTTGCCGCAAGCGCCATCGCGATGACGACACGCTGTCTCATACCGCCTGAAAATTCATGGGGGAATTGGCCGATCCGTTTTTCGGGCATCGGAATTCCGACGAGATCAAGCAGCTCTATGGCGCGCTTTTTCGCCGCTTCACTTGAGATTTTTTCATGTTTGAAAAGCACTTCCGTAATTTGTTTGCCGACTCTCATCGTCGGGTTCAGAGAGGTCATCGGATCTTGGAAAATCATTCCGATGTCCTTTCCTCTTATAGTCTGCATTTCTTTTTCGGACATCGGCACGATATCGCGTCCGTCAAAAAGAATCTGTCCTCTTTTAAAGTAGCCCGGCGGCATCGGGATCAGCTTCATAATCGCTTGGGAGGTCACACTTTTTCCGGAACCCGACTCCCCCACGATCGCCAGCGTCTCTCCTTTATTCAAATGGAAATTCACCCCGCGGATTGCCTGTACCTCTCCGCCGTATGTTTTAAATGAAATGGCTAAGTCTTTTACTTCTAGCAAACGTGTCACTCATATCACTCCTTATTTGCGTAACTTAGGATCCAGCGCGTCTCTTAACCCGTCGCCGACAACGTTAAAGCCGAACATCGCCAGGCAGATAAAGCCGGCAGGGAAGAACAGACGCCAAGGGTAATAGGTTAATGCAGGCAATCCGTCTGAGGCCATCGTTCCCCAGCTCGCAAGCGGCGCAGGTACGCCGAGGCCCAAATAACTTAAAAACGCTTCTGTAAAAATCGCCGTCGGAACCGTCAGTGTCATCGTTACGAGGATAGAGCCCATCGCGTTCGGGACGATATGCTTAAACAAAAGCCGGCCGGTTTTGGCACCGAGTGTCTGTGAAGCAAGCACATACTCCTGATTCTTTAATTGCAGGACCTGTCCGCGGACGATTCTCGCCATATTGATCCAGCCCGTGATCGTCATGGCGACGATAATGGTGAGCAATCCTTTCGGCAGGACAACCATCAGCAAAATAACCATTAATAATGAAGGAACAGCCCACAGAATGTCGGCGATGCGCATCATCACTTCATCTGTGCGTCCGCCGCGGAATCCGGAAATGCTGCCCCAGATTACGCCAATCAATAAATCAAGCACGGCAGCTGCGACACCGATAAAGATGGAAATCCGCGCGCCCACCCATGTCCGGACGAATATATCCCTTCCAAGGTCATCCGTGCCGAACCAATGATCTTTCGACGGCGCTTTATCCGCATTTAATAAATTGGTAGTCGCATAATCATACCTTGAAAAGACAGGCGCAAAAATCGCCATCAGAATAATAAGAACGATCAGTACGAACCCGACCATCGCAAGCTTATTGCTGCGGAAGCGGAGCATGGCGTCTTTCCAGAGGGAAAGGCTTTTTTATTTATTTTTTCGGCATCGCCGGCATTAGCTGAAGCTGGTTCAAACATATTTTTAGGAATGTTCTGCATGGTCTAGGCTCCTTTCTTTGCTTTAGAAAGCTTGATTCTCGGATCGATTAATCCGTACAGCACGTCTACAATTAATACGCATAAAAGCAGGAGCACGCTGAAGAACACGGTAACTCCCATAATGACCGTATAATCACGGTTTGTAATGCTGTTTACAAAATGCGCGCCTAAACCGGGAATTCCGAAAATGGATTCAATGATGAAACTTCCCGTTAAAATGGATGCCGCCATCGGCCCCATATATGTCACGACCGGCAAAAGCGCGTTTCGAAGCGCATGGCGCACGGTGACTGACGGACGGGAAAGTCCTTTAGCTTTTGCAGTCCGTATGTAATCGCTGTTTAACACTTCAATCATGCTTGAACGGGAGAGTCTGGCAATGAACGCCATCGGCATGGAAGCGAGCGCAATGGAGGGCAGAAAGGTGTATGCCCAGGATTCCCACCCTGCGACCGGGAACAGTTCTAATTTAATTGAGAAAATATATTGCAAAATCGTCGCCAATATAAAGCTCGGAACTGAGATCCCAAAGATCGTTAAAATCGCAATGGTATAATCCTGCCATTTATTATGGTACAGGGCAGCAAGCACCCCGAAAAGCACACCGAACGCTAAAGCGAGGAGAATAGCTTCTGCACCGAGAGTGAATGAGACGGGGAAGCCTGAATTGATTAAATCATTAACACTTTGGCCTTTATATTTAAAAGAAGGCCCGAAGTCCCACATCGCCACAGATTTTAGGTAGCTGACATATTGAACGAAAAGAGGCTTGTCCAGACCATAGTGTTCGTTTAAGTTTGCCTCAATTTCAGGCGGCAGCTTTCTTTCGCCGGAAAATGGTCCGCCCGGCGCTGCCTGCATTAAGAAGAACGTGGCGGTCACAATCACAAACAACGTGATGATCATGTAAATGAATCGTTTACCGATATATTTCAGCAAGGTGAACACCTCCATGTTTTTTACAATTTTATACGTAATCAGTAAGAAAGGTATATGGGGACATCCTCCCCATATACCTTGGGTCTTTTGTTCTCAGAACCGTCTTTTATTCAAAAGAAGCGTTTCTGAAGTAAACTTCGCCTGTTCCTGTCAAAATCACATTTTTGAGGTTTTTATCCTGTACCCAAGGATCTGTATAGAAATAAACTGGCGCGACCGGCATTGCGTCAATAAAGATCTTTTCTGCTTTTTTCAGCTCTTCGATACGTTTATCCGGATCCGTTTCAAGCTGAGATTGGTTCAGCAGCTTTTTAAACTCAGGATCTTCCCATCCCGTATCATTGTTTCCGCCTTCTTTATCTCGGAACATTTCAAGGAAGTTGATCGCATCGTTGAAATCTGCGAGCCAGCCCATACGCGCGATTTGGTAATCCTGGCTGTGCAGCTTGTCGATGTACACATTCCATTCGGAGTTATCAAGCTCAACTTTGACGCCCAAGTTCTTTTTCCACATTTCCTGTACGGCCTGAGCCATTTTCGCATGCGCATCGTCCGTATTGAAGGACAGTTTGATCGCCGGGAGGTCAGAGGCATTCTTGACGCCTAATTCCTTCAGTCCTTTATCCAAGAATTCTTTAGCTGATTTGACGTCATTGTCTTTGAAATAACCTTTTGTGTTATCCTCGAATCCCTTCATTGACGGCGGCACCGCAGCCATGGCCGGGATTTGTTCACCCTGCGTCACATTTTTCACGATGGACGAGCGGTCGATCGCATAAGCAAGGGCTTTACGGATGTTCACATTGTTCAGCGGTTTCACTTCTGTGTTGAATTTGTACCAATACACGCCTGCGATCGGTTCAACGTGAAGAGATCCGTCTTTTTTCAATGTCGGCAGAGATTCAGTCGGAAGCTGGCCGAGCGGCATCCCTGCCCAGTCAAGCTCACCCGCTTGGAATTTTTTCAGTTCGGTGTTGTTATTGATAATCATCACCATGTTGATTTTCTTCAATTTCACAGAGTCTTTATCCCAATATTGATCGTTCTTTTCGAGCGTGATGGAACCGCTGTGTTTCCAGGCCGTCATTTTGAACGGGCCGTTTGACACGTAATTTTCGCCTGCGTTTGTGTTCCAGTTTTTATGTTTTTCAGCAATTTTCTTGTTGACCGGCATATACGTATAGAATGAAGTTAATTGCGTGAAATAAGGTGTCGGGTTATTCAGTTCAACCTTTAATGTTTTGTCATTTACGGCTTTTACGCCTACATCATCAAGCTTGCCTTTTCCTGTATTGGCAGCTTCAGCGCCTTTGATGTAGTAGAGCTGATAAGCGTATTGTGATTCGTTGTTCGGGTCAAGCGCCCATTTCCATGCATATTCAAAATCCTGCGCCGTCACAGGGTCGCCGTTAGACCATTTCGCCCCGTCACGAATCGTAAATGTATAGGTCTTTCCGTCTTTGCTTGTTTCAATTTTTGATGCCATTCCTTCTTCAGGCTCACCTTTAGAGTTTACGCGTGTCAAGCCTTCATAAATCTGGCGAATTACGCCTCCTGACACGGAATCATTCGCTAATCCCGGATGCAGTGAAAACGGCTCGGTTTTAATATTGATATTAAGTGTAGTCTGTCCTTTGGTGTCTTTTTTACCGCCGCCTGGTCCGCCGCTGAATCCGCCGCACGCACTTAATATAAGCGAGAAGATAAGCATCAAACCTACAATAGACCAACGCTTTTTCATGCACTAACCCCCTAATCAATTTTTCAGCCTTTACTACTAAATACTCAGAAATATCAGACAAAATAACTTAATATTTTTCTAAACTTTAATTGTGTTCCGTCTTTTCTGATTATTTTATGTAAAGAAGCTGTAACAATAGAGTGAACAAGTTCATTATAATGAAATGAATAATTTATTGCAATACTATTTTCTCAATTTAAAATATTTAAATTTGGTCAGTTTTTCTGTCAAAAAGGTGGTACACTTCTATAGTTTAAAGCATGACCTAACTAAATTTTTTATTGTAATTTCCAGTTCATATTGCTTTTTACATATAATATTCGTTATACGAAATGTTGATATATGTTATCATTTAAGCATTTCCTGTTCTTTTTGAGGATTTCCAGCCCTTAAGCAAACTGGAAATAAGCTTGTACCTCTGATGACATTTGGCTATAATTGATTTATAATAGATCAATCAAATACATTTGTTGTGATTGCGATGATGAAGAGTAGTACACATTTTCATCCGTTTGAAGAGAGTCTGCGGTGCTGGGAGCAGGTAACGGGCGATGTGGAATGGACTTCTGAGCAGCTGACCGAACGTTAGTAGGCCCAGCCGGAGCAGCCTCCGTTACCAACGTCTCGAGCGATTCCATTGTAATGGAATAATCAGGGTGGCACCACGGTTCATTCGTCCCTTTTTTCTACGGGAAGAATGGGCTTTTTTTATTATGTTTTAAGAAATGAGGTAAGAACTATGAAGAAAACGATTTTTTCAGGCATTCAGCCGAGCGGTTCCGTTACCCTCGGCAACTACATCGGCGCAATGAAGCAATTTGTTGATTTGCAGCATGACTACAACGGCTACTTCTGTATTGTCGATCAGCATGCGATTACGGTTCCGCAGGATCGGCTTGAGCTGCGGAAGAACATCCGCAATCTCGCGGCTCTTTACCTGGCCGTCGGACTTGATCCCGAGAAAGCGACCCTCTTTATCCAGTCGGAGGTTCCCGCTCATGCCCAGGCGGGGTGGATGCTCCAATGCGTCGCATATATCGGCGAGCTTGAGCGGATGACGCAATTTAAGGATAAGTCAAAGGGCAAAGAAGCCGTCGTGTCCGGACTGTTAACCTATCCGCCGCTGATGGCCGGCGATATCTTACTGTACGGAACGGATCTTGTTCCGGTCGGAGAAGACCAAAAACAGCATCTTGAACTGACCCGCAACCTGGCGGAACGCTTTAATAAAAAATACAATGACATCTTCACGATTCCTGAGGTGAAAATTCCTGAATCAGGCGCGCGCATCATGTCACTGGCTGATCCGCTCAAAAAATGAGCAAATCAGATCCGAACCAAAAGGCATTCATCACGCTGCTTGATGAGCCGAAGCAGCTCGAGAAGAAAATCAAGAGCGCCGTGACTGATTCTGAAGGCATTGTAAAGTATGATAAAGAAAACAAACCGGGCGTTTCTAATCTTTTGACGATTTATTCTATTTTAGGAAACACATCAATTGAAGAATTAGAAGCTAAATATGAAGGCAAAGGGTACGGTGAATTCAAAAGCGATTTAGCCGAAGTCGTTATCGGCGCATTGACACCGATCCAAGAGCGCTACCGTGAATTAATTGAGAGCGACGAGCTTGACCGCATTCTCGACGAAGGGGCGGCGCGCGCAAACAAAACGGCCGGCAAAATGGTAAAGAAAATGGAAAACGCCATGGGTCTCGGACGAAAAAGAAGATAAAAAAGAGGCGGGAGAATCCCCGCCTCTTTTTTAGTTCACTTTTGATTCCTGTTCCATTTCCCAAAGCTTTTCGAAAAACGGCTGCCCTTTAATCAAATTTTCACAGAACGCAAGATGTTTATCCGACCAGCCTTCAATTGTTTCATTGTAAAGCATGTCCCAGATCTCTTCAAAACTCATCCGTTTGATCTGTTCATACATATGCGGATTCCATTCCGTGTACCAATACACAATTTCCGCACGGTTTTTCAGCCCTTTCAGCTGGTCGAGCGCCATAAACATCAGCTGCTTGATCTGCCGCTCCTTTCTCGTCAGACCTCTGACATGCTCCGGCGCCAATGACAAAATGTGATATTCCTTTGAAGACTCCAATTGCGACGGCTCAAATTGAAACGATTCCGGTTCTACATCCTTTACCATTTCATAAACAAGCTGCTCCTGTCTCGGAATCAGGCGGCTCTTTCTGACAGGAATGGTATACCCGATCGTATCCACGGCAATGATGCCGATCCCGTCTGTCACGACAAAACAGTACTCCAGCTTTGTCCGCTCGTGATTTTTTCGCACGTATGACTTCTGGTGGACTTGGTCAAGCAGCTCTTTCGGAAGCTCTGATAAGTCGTTTTCTATGTAATGAAATAATACCGACGGCACTCTGAGCAGCGGCGTCTGATCCAAAAGCTCAACCGTGTCTTCCTTCCGCCATTCGTGAAAATGGCATACATTGTAGCCGTTTTCTTCCCCTTCAAACCAATTGACCCATACATCATGAAGAAATAACATATTCGACCCCTCACTTTATAAAAACTGTTGTCCACAGTATAGGCAAGGGATAGATAAATTATTCCATTTCAATATGAGATTTCCGTATTACGGAGCTGGATTTCCGACTGCATTGCAACAAAAAAATCTCCCGTTCCGTCCGGGAGATCATTTTACATTTTTCGGATCAAGCGCATCACGCAGCCCGTCTCCGACAAAGTTGAAGCACAATACGGTAAGAAGGATCAACAAACCTGGGAATAACGGATACCACCAAGCCTGAATCATAAGCGTAAAGTTCTGTGCATCCTGAAGCATATTGCCCCAGCTTGCGATCGGCGGCTGAATCCCGAAACCGAGATAACTTAGCGCCGATTCGGCCAGAATAACCGATCCGACTTTTAAAGTGGCTGACACAATAATCGGTCCCAGCGCATTGGGCAGGATATGTGAAAAAATAATTTTATGTGTTTTTGTTCCGATTGTTTTAGCGGCTAATACATATTCTCTCGATCGCAGGGATAAAAATTCTCCCCTGACCAAACGAGCGGTTGTCGTCCAGCCCGTCAGACAGAAAATTAAAATTAATTTATCCACGCCTGGCTTAAAGATTGTAACAAGCGTAATCAATAAGAAAATATCAGGAATGGAAAGAACTATATCCACCAACCGCATAATAACAGCATCTGCGAAACCTTTAAAATAACCCGCTACCGCTCCTAAAATCGTCCCGATAAAAATAGAGCCGACAACAGAGGCAAATCCGACTAGTAAAGAGATTCGCGCGCCGTACAGAATCCGGCTGAAGATGTCACGCCCGAATTTATCCGTCCCCATCAAATGTTCAAGACCCGGCGCTTTAAATTTATCAAGCAGGCTTTGTTGCTCTTGAGAATAAGGAGCAATCACCGGCGCAAAAATCGCTGACATAATAATCACGAACAGAATAACAGCACCTGCAACCGCCAGTTTATTTTCGAAAACTTTTCCCAAAAGATTTTTGTCATGGTTTCCGGTTTTTCAGCAATATTTTCTTTCAGCCCGATCTCCTGTGACGGAGATGTGTTCAGCTCAGCCATCGATGTCCCCCCTTTTAATATTCAATTCTCGGATCAACCACTGCGTATAAAATATCAGCGACAAGGTTGCCGATGACCACAAGGACAGCTGAAATGACGGTCATCGCCATAATGACGGGATAATCACGCTGAAACGCTGAATCAACAAACAGCTTTCCTAACCCCGGCCATGAAAAAATTTGTTCGACAACGACAGATCCTCCGATAAACGAGGGAATCATCAAACCGAGAATTGTAATGACGGGTAATAATGCATTCCTCAATCCGTGTTTAAATAATACGCGGTTCTCTTTAAACCCTTTCGCTCTCGCCGTACGGATATAGTCCTGATTTAATACATCAAGCATGTTGGATCTTGTGTATCTCGTCAGTCCCGCCATATCAGCTGTGGCTAATACGAACGCAGGCAGAATTAAATGATGAACCCGGTCAAATATATTGAAATCGGCATTCAGCGTCTCGACACCGCCGGTAGGAAACCAGCCGAGATTTACTGATAAAATCATAATCAAAATTAATCCAAACCAAAAGTTTGGAATGGCCAGACCTATAAATGAGGTAAATGTAATGCCATAATCGAGCTTTGAATACGGCCGCTTTGCCGACAGGACACCGAACGGAATAGAAATCATAAGGGCTAAAATCGTTGACACGAGCATCAGCAGCAGCGTATTGGGCATTCGGGCCATAATCAATTCTGAAACAGGCGTTCCTTTTCTGACAATTGACGTTCCGAAATCCCCCTGCACCATGTTGTCGAGCCACTTTAAATATTGAACGTACTGAGGATCATTCAAACCGTATTTTTCAATAAACTGCTCTCTGTCAGCCTGGCTGATTTTCGGGTCCATCATTAATGTCATCGGATCTCCGGGCGCGGCTTTCATAATAACAAATGATAAAATTGTAATTCCCAATAAAATCGGGATAGACATTAAGGTTCTTCTGATAATATATGCAGCCATATACTTGTCCCCCTTTACTTTCCTTATTAAAAACAGAAGAGGGAGAACACACTCTCCCTCCCCTTTAAGGGATAATTATTTTGCAAGCCACCATTTTTCGATATTATATAAATCACGTTTCGGATGGTATTTGTATCCTTCAAGATTTTGCGGCATTGCCATATGGTTGTTAGGGTAATACAAGAACGTATACGGCTGATCTTCCGCAATTTTTTGATAAATCTGCTCATATTCTTTGGAATACTGCTTTCTGTCACTGATTGATTTTGCATCTTTCATGAGTTTATCCGCTTCGGCATTTTTATACCAAACGTAGTTTAAGCCCTTTTTAATCTGGCTTGAATGGAAGATGTCATATTGATCCGGGAATGTGGATAAACTCCATCCCATGACCATTGCATCAAAATCCCAATTCGGAGGGCTCATTTGTTCAACGAGGGCGCTCCATTCAACGATCTGGGTCTTCACTTCAATGCCGATTTTTTTCAGCTGTTCCTGGACGACGACAGCGATGTCTTCACGGACTTTGTTTCCTTGGTTCGTTTTAAGGGTAAACGAGAATTTCTTTCCGTCTTTATCCAGGATGCCGTCACCGTTTGTATCTTTCCAGCCGGCTTCCGCAAGCATCTGTTTCGCTTTTTTCTCGTTGTACGCAAATTTCGGAACTTCTATATCTTTAGGATAGTTCCAAGATAAAGGGGATTCTGGAATGTAGGCTACCTTGCCGTCTCCGTCTAATACCTGGCTGACGATTGACTCGCGGTCAAGAGCGGTTGTCAGCGCCTGACGGACCTTTTTATCCTTGAATAATTCATTTTTTTCATTCCACCCGATGTACACATACTGTAAGGCCAAATCAGTAACGACTTTCAGATTATTAAATTTTTCAGCCGTTTTGTAGTCAGTGGCGGGCACATTAAAGAAATTAATATCGCCTGCCTGCAGCTGAGCAACGGCAGCATTTGCGTCGGGAATGACTTTATACGTTACAGTATCCAAATACGGTCTACCTGCAAAATAATCATTATTCGCTTCGAGTTTAATATATTGGCCCTGCTTCCATTCTTTAAACTTAAATGGTCCTGAACCGATCGGTTTCTTTCTGTTAAACTCATTTTCTTCTAAATCAGCAATCGGAACATTACCGAGAATGTGCTTCGGCAGAATGGCTGTGCTGTCTAACGCATTATTATAAAAATTACCGTCTTTATATTTCAGCTTGAACAATACTTCGTAATCGCCTTTTTTCTCTACGGATTTCAGCATTTCATATGTTGAGCCGCGTTCTCCCTTGTAATCTTTGCTTAAAGGGACGCTGTACGTAAATACGACGTCATCTGCAGTCAGTTCTTTCCCGTCATGAAACTTAACGCCTTTTTTAATTTTCACATCATATGCAAGGCCGCCGTCTAATTCTTTAATGCTTTCTGCGAGTGACAATTTCACATTTAGTTTTTCATCCGTTTTCGTTAAGTAGCTGTACAGCATATTTTCAATATCCGTACTTGCGTCATCCGTAGAATACAGAGAATTAAAAAGTGTGGGTTCCCCGATTGACCCGACAACCAAATCTCCGCCTTTTTGCGGTTTTCCTGCCGGTTTGGATTCGGTGCTTGTGGATTTTGAGCCGGAGCAGGCTGACAGGAAGATGGCGAGCGCCATAAAAACACTTAGCATCATCAGTGCGCTTTTACGTAATTTCATATCAATTCCCCCTTTGTGATATATATGCAGCAAACTGGTTATGTAATCCGGCATACCCCCTCTCGATGCTTGTCATTTCAGGCATATAAATGGCAGGCGACGTAATGGCCGGGAGCGGCTTCTTCAAATGCCGGGATTTGTTCCTTGCAGATCGGTTTGGCCATCGGGCACCGCGTGTGGAACACGCAGCCTTTCGGCGGGTTTGCCGGGCTTGGCAGTTCTCCTTTCAGGATGATTCGTTCCCGCTTGACGGCGTCTTTTTTTCTCGTGACGGGCACTGAAGACAAAAGCGCTTGCGTATAAGGGTGAAGCGGATTGCCGTACAGCTCGTGTTTATCGGTCAGCTCCATCATTTTTCCCAGATACATGACGCCGACTCTGTCGCTGATATGGCGGACAACACTCAAATCATGAGAAATAAACAAATAGGTCAGGTTGAATTCATCCTGCAGTTCTTCCATCAAATTGATGACTTGGGCCTGAATGGAGACATCGAGTGCGGAAACGGGTTCATCCGCAATAATCAGCTCGGGATTCAACGTCAGAGCCCGCGCAATCCCGATCCGCTGGCGCTGGCCTCCGGAAAATTCGTGCGGATAGCGGTTTGCAAAGCTCGGGTGAAGGCCGACTTTCGCCAGCAGCTCCTCCACTCGCTCGTTCCGCTCGCTCATGCTGTACATATGGTGAGTCTGGAACGGCTCTTTAATAATGGAACGCAGCGTTTTCCTTGGGTTAAGGGATGCGAAGGGATCTTGGAAGACCATCTGGATGTTTTTGCGGACGCTTTTTCTCAGCTTTTCTTCAGATAAGCCGGAGATATCCTGACCCTTAAAAAGAATCCGGCCGTCTGTCGGCTTGTATAAACGGATCATCGTCCTTCCCGCCGTTGATTTGCCGCATCCTGATTCACCGACGATGCCGAGCGTCTCCCCGCGCTTCAGTGAAAAAGAAACGCCGTCAACAGCCTTTATATCACCGACTTTCCTTTGAAAAAAACCGGAGCGGATCGGGAAATATTTTTTTACGTCTTTCAGCTCTAAAATCGTTTCTTGGTCTGCAGCTGTCATTTTGATTGGACACCCTCTTCCTCATATAAAAAACATCTTACAGAACGGCCGCTTTCATGCGTTATCAGCTCCGGCTGCCCTGTTTTGCATTTGTCCATCGCTTTTGAACACCTCGGGGCGAATCGGCAGCCTTCCGGAAGATTATCCGGTGTCGGGACACTGCCTTTGATCCCTTTTAATGTATCAATCTCTCCATCTATCACCGGTATGGAGTTTAACAGCCCTTCGGTATACGGATGAAGAGGGTTTAAAAATAAGTCCTCCACACTCGCACTCTCTACGACTTGTCCGCAATACATAACGATCACCCTGTCGGCGGCTTCGGAAACCACACCTAAATCGTGAGTGATCAGCAGAATGGAAGTATCGAATTTTTCGCAGAGGTCTTTCATCAGCTCCAATACTTGGGCTTGTATCGTCACATCAAGCGCCGTCGTCGGCTCATCAGCGATCAGAAGCTTCGGATTGCAGCTGAGCGCAATGGCGATCATCACCCTCTGTCTCATCCCTCCGGAAAGACGGTGCGGATATTCTTTCATCACTTGTTCCGCTCTGGAGAATCCGACGAGTTCCAGAAGCTCAACGGCTTTTTTAGCCGCTTCTCTTTTATTCATTTTTTTATGGTATTCAAGCACTTCGGTAATTTGTTCGCCGATGGTCAGCACCGGATTCAGGGAAGTCATGGGCTCCTGAAAGATCATAGAGACGTCATTTCCGCGGATTTTGCAATATTCGTTTTCGGTGAAGGAGGCCAGGTCCCTGCCTTCTAGCTTAATCGAGCCGTCCATAATTTTTCCGCCCGAGCTTTGGACAAGTCCCATAATAGAAAGCGAGGTGATGCTTTTGCCCGAGCCGGATTCTCCTACAAGAGCGACGGTTTCGCCTTTGTTAATGTGAAAATCAACCCCGTCGACTGCGGGGATCGGCTGTTTCTTTCTGAAAAAATAGGTCTTTAAATTATTCACTTCTAATAGTGTGCTCATGATACGCCCCTTTCTCATTCCGCTGAAGCAGAGGGAAACATACGTTTCGCTATCACAAAATATAGAATAGTCGAAAAATTTTATAGTTGTATATTATTACATCATTATTACAAAAGCAAGAATTTTTTAGGATAAATGTAATATCCTTAAATAATTTCCATTCTTTTAATCTATTAAAGCGTTGCTTCCAGAAAGGTTTTGGAAGGGATGGCCAATGCTTCTTTTACTGTTTTTTGATGATCGGTTAAATATTTTTTACTATATTGAATCCGACGGCATAGCCGAGCATTGAGGGGAAGTATCCTTTTCCGTATAACAGCTGGGAAAACATTCTGCTGTCTCTCGTTAAGCGGAGGTTCGGCTTGACTCTTTTTTCAAACAGAAAATCAAGCTGCTCAGGCGTATAGTAGGACGTCCATTCCGCCGTAAGACTTGAGCCGAACCGCTCATATACAGCATATTCTGCCAGCCCCTCCATCATGATTGTATCAAGAAATGTCTCATCTTTTTCGTCCTTTGTCACATGTTCTAACCGGCAGACGTGATTATATTCATGTGTCATAAGGGCGGATACAGCTGAATTGGAACTATCCGACGATAGAAAGAGGAACATTTTGTCCCGAAAGGCCAGACCGGATTTTGATCCGAATTCCTGACGGATTTTCCGGTTTCGTTCATCGACGGGCAAAACTACGATCGGCACGTCCGGCCCGTTCCACTTCTCCTTTAAATAGGCTTCCTCCTTTTGAATATGGCTGTAGCATCCTTTTTCTTCCAGCTGTTTACTGGTCCTAACACCGTCCTTCAGATGGCGGAACATGCCGTGGTTTTGCAGCATCCCGAGTATCGGCTTCCACTCTTTCTTATCGGCCCCTGAAAAAAGCGGCAAAAGATGCGGGGCCAGGTCATTTACGGATGCCGCCTTTTCCATCCATTGATATGTCTGCTTGACGCTCATACCGGTTCGCCTCCTCTTGTTGTTATCATATGCACGCACAAAAAAACCGGCCACCTTTTTCAGGCAGCCGGTCAAAAACTGTATTATTGATATTTTTTAAAGATCAAAGTGGCATTATGTCCGCCGAAGCCGAGCGAGTTGCTGAGGACGATGTTGACATCCTGCTCGCGCGCTTTGTCCGGTACATAATCTAAATCACACTCTTCATCAGGTGTTTCAATGTTAATCGTCGGCGGGATAATGCCGTCTTTAATTGCCATGACGGAGAAGATTGCTTCAATTCCTCCGGCAGCGCCTAACAAATGACCCGTCATTGATTTTGTCGAACTGACGGCAAGCTTGTACGCATGATCACCGAAAACGGTCTTAATGGCTTTTGTCTCGTATTTATCATTGTAGTACGTGCTTGTGCCGTGAGCGTTGATGTAATCAATTTCTTCAGGCTTGATGCCCGCATCTTTGATTGCTTCCTGCATCGCTCTCGCACCGCCTTCCCCGTCTTGGGCAGGCGCGGTAATGTGGTAGGCGTCACCCGTTGAGCCGTAGCCGACAATTTCCCCGTAAATTTTCGCACCGCGGGCAAGGGCATGCTCAAGCTCTTCAAGCACGACGATCCCCGCGCCTTCTCCCATGACAAAGCCGTCACGGTTTTTATCAAACGGGCGGCTTGCCGTTTTCGGATCAGGATTTGTAGAAAGGGCTTTGTTTGCGCTGAAGCCTGCAAATGACATTCTTGTCAGCGGCGCTTCCGTTCCGCCCGTAATCATCGCATCGGCATCGCCGCGCTGAATGACTTTAAACGCGTCACCGATTGAGTTCGTTCCCGTCGCGCATGCCGTCACCGTACAAGAGTTGACTCCTTTTGCTCCGAGAGCGATTGAGATTTGGCCTGTCGCCATATCCGGGATCATCATCGGAACAAAGAACGGGCTGACCCTTCTCGGCCCTTTTGTCAGGAAGATTTCGAATTGGGATTCAAGCGTTTCAAGACCGCCGATTCCGGATCCGACCCAAACGCCGACTCTCGGCGCGATCTCGTCTGTGATGTTCAGACCGGCATCTTGAACGGCCATTTTCGCGGCTACGACTGCATATTGCGTGAAGCGGTCCATTTTTCGCGCTTCTTTTTTATCCATGTGATTTTCAATATTGAAATCTTTCAGTTCAGCAGCTACTTTCGCCGGATACTCGTCCGATTCCACACGTGTGATCGGTCCGATTCCGGATACGCCGCCGATTGCATTTTTCCAGCTTGTTTCGGCGTCGTTTCCAAGCGGAGACAGGGCTCCAAGCCCTGTAACGACTACTCTTTTTTTACTCATCTTGTGTGCACCTCACCTTTTTTTATCGTCCCCAGCGTATTGCTATGGCGCCCCATGTCAATCCTCCGCCGAAACCGACCATGACGATGACATCGCCGTCTTTAATTTTGCCTGCTTCCAGTTCCTCTACTAATGAAATCGGAATGGATGCTGCGGATGTGTTTCCATATTTATGGACTGTTTTAGACATCTTTTCAACCGGAAGCTCCAAACGTTCCCGTGCCGCTTCCATGATGCGGATGTTTGCCTGATGCGGAATCAAAAAGTCTACGTCCTCTTTGGAGAGGCCGGCTTTTTCAATAACATTTACACTCGATTCACCCATTTGCCGGACGGCGAATTTGAATACTTCTCTTCCATGCATGATTGTATGCCCTTTTTCATCTAAGTACAAGTGCTGACCGCCTGTACCGTCTGCTCCGAGCTCAAATGACAGTATGCCTCTGTCGTCGCTGACCGGTCCGATGACCGCCGCTCCGGCTCCGTCTCCGAACAGCACAGCCGTATTACGGTCGTCCCAGTCGGTAATGCTTGAGAGCTTTTCCACGCCGACCACGAGGACATGTTTGTATGTTTGCGATTCAATGAATTGTTTGGCGGTTACGATACCGTACATAAAACCCGCACATGCGGCGCTGATATCCATCGCGCACGCTTTTTTGGCCCCGAGCTTCTCTTGTATCATACAGGAAACGGTCGGGAAAGACTGGTCAGGAGTAACCGTCGCCACGAGGATCATATCAAGCTCCTCTGCGGAAATGCCGGCCTGATCAAGCGCTTTTTGCGCAGCCTCGGCGGCCATGCCGGATGAATACATATCTTCCGCGGCGATTCTTCTTTCTTCTATACCTGTTCTCGTACGAATCCACTCGTCCGATGTATCTACCATTTGTTCAAGATCATGATTTGTCAGCACTTTTTCCGGGATGTAACGGCCGACGCCAAGAATTCCAGCTTTCATTGGAAAAGACTCCTTTTTTATAATGAATTTAAAACTAATTAGTTATGATCAATTATTAGTATCAGGTACTAATTCTACCCTATTTTTTTCTGTTGGCAATATATTCGTCTAAACTATCGGACGCTGCTCCTCATAGAATAAAAGGAAGACGAAAGGAGGCTTCACTATGGATATTTTCTCCAAAATGATGTTCGGCGATTCCAGAGACCGGGATAAAGAGCCGGAAGAAAACCCGGAGCAGCCTCAGGCTGAAAACGAAGAAGAGATCGATTACAACCACGTGTTGAATCAGCTGGGGTCCATCATGAACTCCCTGGATCAATTAAAGCCCGTATTTAAAGACTTTGCGCCGATGGTGTCCGCCATAAAGAAAAAATCATGTGAAAAGCCACTTCATGAAAAAGTGGCTCTCTTTATTTATTCAGCTCCCCGGCATCAGATCTGCCAAGCTCATACGCTTCCGCCATGACCGATGTAAACAGGTCCATAAACGGCTGAATCATTTCCATAGACAGATCTATGCCGGATTTCTCAAGCTCCGCCTTTGCTTCCGGCAGGTATTTCATCGCGATCTGCATAAATTCAAGAGACTTTTCATGCTGCATGTGTATCCACCTCTATTCATTTGACGGCAGTTCATTTGTTTGGTTATACGTTTTTACAAGGTCTGAGATTTTGTCTTGAAACGCTTTGTCCACCAGCGGGCTGAACGTCCCCATTTCAACGACTCCTTCCCTGAAATCAAAGTCGTGATCTCCGCTCTTGAGCGTACCTTTATTATATTGCTCGGCAATTAATGTATAGGCTTTATCTACGTTTTGCACCGTGCTTGTCAGCACCGTGTTTTTGCCGAGATTCGATTGCTCGGCGACATAGCCGATGGCGTAAAGCCCGTCTTTTTTGATTTGCTGAATGACAGGAACATTATACCCGTCTCCGGCCGGATATACAACATCCGTGCCTTCCGCTTTTAACTTCTCATAAAGATGCAGCGCTTCATTGCCGTTATCCCAGTGGTCCGTAAATTCAGTATTGACGGTGATATCAGGCTTTTCATATTTCGCCCCTTTGATAAAGCCGTCTACTTCTGGCTGCCACAGAAAGGAGGCGATGACACCTACCTCATTGGTTTTTGACATATGGGCGGCCGTCATTCCCCCGAAAAAGCCCATTGCTTCTCCCATAAGGTGAACGCTTGTGACATTATCGCTTTTCGCCGTTCCGTTTGCGACGACGAATTCCATGTCGGGATAATCCTTGCTGATCATATTGAAGATTTCCTCGTATTCATTTCCGTGCCCGTATAAAAGATTGACTCCTTTTTTATGAAAATCATCTATCGCTTTTAAAATATCTTCATCGGATCTGATATTTTCTTTATAATAAACGTCAACGTTAAATTCAGATTGTATCGCTAATAAACCTTTGTAACCTTTTGTGCCCCATACCAAGTCACTGATGGTATCGGGAAAAAGCATTCCGACCTTCTCAATTTTTCCTTTAAACGGAGTTTGTGCGCATCCGCTCAATAAAAGGAGGACAGAAAAGATCATGACAAGCCTGGTGATCAAGCCATGTTCAACCCCTTTTCAAACTCATAACATATATAATTGATATACGTTTATTGTAGCGGTAATGCACATAACATGGAAGGTATTTCTTAAAAAATGTCGAATATTGATGAAAATTGTCTTTTCCATTCTTTAATTTTTTCTTCCGCTTCTGTTTTTTGCGTTTTTTCTTTTATTTCCAGGGTAATAATCTGATTTTCGTCTTCTGTGCCGTCAGCCTCCAGCTTATTCATCAGCCCGCAGACCGCGTCTTCTAAAAAGATCCTGCTTTCGCCATCTTCTTTTTCTTCCGTCCACGGACCGTAAAGGGGAGGAAGGATAATCGCTTTTGCCGTATCCCGCTGACCGTTTTTTTCCCAGTCTCCTTGATCCTCACTGTAAACAATCCAATATAAAGGCTCAGCCCTTTCTTCGGGCAGACACCCGCTCCCGTATTGAACGCAGATACGATCGTATTCCTTTTCACCGATTTCACCTATTATTTGAAAAAGCCCGTTTCTCGCGAGCCACATTAAACGTTCTTCTAAATACAGCTGCCTCGTTTTATCCTCCGGTTCTGCCAAAATGACATCAACGTGCACACCCTCATCCATCAACCGTTCGCACAATGAAAGGCCGAGAAATTCATCTGCTCCAATGATCAGCGCTGTTTTCATCACATCTGCCGCCTTTCCGGTTTTTCATTCACACACAAGCCAAACAGCCCTCTGAAAAGAGATGGCTGTTGTATTCTATTCATTACAGGTCTTTTTCATGACTGCGGAAAAACCGGCAGATGGCTCTGTAAATACGTGCAGGGTTCTCAAGCAGGTGATACGTGATATCAGTCTTGCTTCCGGTCTTTTCCCGGGCTTCTTTATACGCGTTCGCATGCAGGGTGTACGGGTACGGCGCTCCGGTCGTTCTTTGCCATATATGTACCGGCACGCGGGTGCGGCAGCCGGTAATGGTCTGATAGCTCAGTGAGCTTGCCTCTTTTTCAGAAACACCGAAGCTTTGTGCCGTTTCCCTCAGAAACTGCTTATAAAAAACTTATTTTCTTTCTCTGATTCAAAATGGGCTTGAAGATCAAGACAAGGATCTAACATTGCGGCTGAACGGATATGCTCCGGTGAAGACTGCAGCAATTGATCGGCGATGAGGGCGCCCATGCCTTCTGCGAGCAAATGTATTTTCGGATTGAGGGTTTCTTGTTTCAGCACATAATGAATCAGCTGTCTGGCGTAAAGGGCGGCTTTTTCCGAACCCCAATGCCGTCCGTATAAATTGCTGTTGAAAATGGTGTACCCTCTGTCAAGCAGCGTATTTAACAGCCGGTTTCTCCCTTCATGTTCGAGCCAAAAGCTTGAGTCCCGGCTGACAAAGTGGGTTCTGTCCCCCAGAATAAAGACACAGAAGCCGTTCGGCCGATACGGCAGATGGATGACGTTCAGCTCAGATCCGAATTGGAAAAATCTTTCCGTTATCCCCATGCCTGCCCGCCTCCTTTTACTCCTAATCTCTCTATTGGCTATCATATGTAAGAAGAATGAAAACGGATCGGATAAACTCCTATTTGCTGCTATGTTTTGGCTATTATCCCAAGCACGGGAACCGAATTTTCCGTCTGACGGCCGGACAGGCGGGCACATGTCAGTTTCAGGCGCGCTTTTTGATGAGAAAATGACCTTCCGCCCGCGCTTTATGTATGGTATGATACAACGTAGAATAAAATGAAGGACGAGGTGGAAACGTGCGGTTAGTTATCGGTTTTATTTGGACGTTCCTTTTAACACATATGGCCTGTTATTTGATCGCCTCCATGAACAGCGCGGCGTACAATTTCAAGCAATCATCCGTTATTGCCGTGGTTATTGCGGTGCTAGTCTTTGTTCTTGCGGAGATCATGCCTGTCAAACAGGATGCAAACCAGCATTAAATAAAAAACCTGCTATTCAGCAGGTTTTTTTGTGTTCACGGTTTTCGTTGGTACGTCCACAATCTGTTGTGGTTTGAAGTTTCAGGGAACATTTCTCCCACCGTAAGCTTGATTTTTTGCGGGTTTTTGACCATGCTTCCCGTTTCGCCGATTTCAACGTACACACCGTTATTCGGCGCTTTTTGTCCCGGTCGGAATTGATGCTGCTGTCCCACGTCATTTCCTCCTTTTTCTTTTTTATGTAGTATGCGCTTGTATGCGGAGAAATATCAAAAACCGCTGAATGAGATTCAGCGGTTTTTTTGTTCATCCTGTTTGTAAAGAAGAGCTTTCAGGAGCGCTTTTTTGCGCGTGAAGCCGGTTTTCCGCCTGCTGGAATACCGCCGAGTTCGGACCGTCGATAATCTCGGACGTGACCTCTTCTTCCCGATGCGCCGGCAGGCAATGCAAAAATGTATAGTCGGGTTTGGCGAGACTGACGAGTGAGGCGTTGACTTGATACGGTGCAAACACATTCAGCCGCTGCTGCGTCTCTTCCTCCTGCCCCATGCTCGTGAAGACGTCAGAGTAAATCACGTCTGCACCCCGCACCGCTTCCTGCGGATTTTCGGTAAGGGTGATTTTCGCTCCGGAAACAGCCGCCGCTTCTCTCGCGGCATTCACCGCCTCTTCCTCTGCTTCATAGCCTTTCGGCGAAGCAACCGCAATGTCACAGCCCATTTTTGCGCAGCCGATCATAAGTGAATGCGCGACATTATTTCCGTCACCAATATAGGCGACTTTTACTCCTTTTAATTTTCCTTTTATTTCTTGTATCGTTAACAGATCCGCGAGTGCCTGACACGGGTGATACCGGTCGGTCAGCCCGTTTATGACGGGAATGTCTGCATGCTCAGCAAGCTCTTCGACTTTTTCATGCTCAAAGGTGCGGATCATAATGGCATCAACGAAGCCGGACAGCACCTTCGCCGTATCCGCGACCGTCTCCCCCCGCCCAAGCTGCAGGTCGCTGCTTGAAAGAAATAGTCCCGTTCCTCCGAGCTGGGCCATTCCCGCTTCAAAAGACACACGTGTGCGGGTTGAAGATTTTTCAAAAATCATCGCCAATGTTTTCCCTTGGAAAATCGGCTGTATCGGATGTTGTTTTAATAATGAAGCTTCTGTCAAAAGCGCATTGATGTCTGACGGGCTGATATCTTTTAATGAAAGAAAATCTTTGCCGTACAAATGGGTTAATGTGTGTTCCGCTTTTATTGTGTGCATGATGCCACTTCCTTTTGATAAAGATCTTTGAGCGATACAGGCTGAGGTTTGCCGGAGCCGCTTGCTAAAAATGCCTTTACGGTTTCCGGTTCAGTAAAGACCGTCACACCGTGCGTCATGGCTTCGATCCGTTGTTTACGCGCTTCTTCAGAGTGATTGAAATTAATATGGACCGCTTTATCCTTTCGCTCTGCCCATGCCGGGAACGCATCTTTGCATACGGTAAATCCCGCCTCTTGAGCCTGACGTTCCAATTCCGCATCACAGCCTTCCAGATAGATGCTGCCTTTTTTCTCCCAGACGTGCGCGTAGATTTTTTTCAGTGCGCTTTCTGCGTCAAACGCGACACACATGCCTTCTCCGGTCGACTTCATTTCCGGCCCGGGCTTTACGTCCACATCCTGAATGGCGTGAGAAGAAAAAACCGGGAATTTCACTGCCGTTCCGTGCTGATTTTGAACCTCGGGCTTGATGTCTTTAAGGGAAGCGCCGGCCAGCAATCTGGCGGCAAGCGGGATCATCGGCACCCCCATCACCTTAGACACGACAGGAACCGTGCGGCTTGCCCGCGGATTCACTTCAAGAACGAGAATATCCCCTTTGTCATCAATGACAAACTGAATGTTCATAATGCCTTTAAAAGCCAGTTTTACCGCGATTTTTTCGGCGGCCTCTTTTATATTCCGCTGCATATCAGGTGTGACAGACGGACCCGGAAGAATCGCAAAACTGTCGCCCGAATGGACGCCGGCCCGTTCAATGTGCTCTGTGTAAGTCGGCACGAATACTTCATGTCCGTCGGAAATCAGATCGATCTCCAATTCTTTTCCTGTAATGTACTGATCAATCAAAATCGGGTACGGCATGCCCGCTTCTTTTTCCAGGAGCTCTGACATTTGCGCTTCTGAATGAACGATGATCATGCCCATCCCCCCGATGACATAAGACGGACGGATCAGCACGGGGTAGCCGATTCGGCTTGCTTTTTCCGTTGCTTCTTCTTTTGAATAAGCCGTTTCGCCTTTGGCATGTTTGAGGCCAAGATCATCAAGCAGCTGATAAAACAGATCCCGATCCTCCAGCGCATCAAGGGTTTCAAAGGATGTTCCGAGCAGCGGAATGCCCGCTTTTTCCAGCGGTTCAGCGGCATTGATCGCGGTCTGTCCCCCAAACTGGACGATGGCAAAATCAATGTTTTCATGTTCCGCCACGTTTAAAATATGTTCTGTCGTCAGCGGTTCAAAGTAAAGCCGGTCGGCGATTTCATAATCCGTGCTTACTGTTTCCGGATTGTTATTGATCATAATCGTTTCATACCCCAGCTTTTGCAGGGTCAGGACGCCGTGGACGGCGCTGTAATCAAATTCCACTCCCTGACCGATGCGGATCGGGCCTGAGCCGATGATGAGAGCGCGTTTTTCTCTTTTCGGCTGACATCTCCGTCGCTTTCCCCAAGGTAGGTGGAGTAGAAATAATTCGTCTTGGCATCAAATTCAGCGGCGCATGTATCTACGATTTTAAACGACGGGACGATGCCTGATTTCTTTCTGAGAGCACGGATGTCTTCTTCCGTTTTTCCCGTGAGAGATGCGATCATGACATCCGTGAAGCCTTTTACCTTCGCCTGCTTTAAAAGCGGGACAGACAGATGATCCCCTTCTTCCATCAGCTTGTTTTCCAATGTGATGATATTTCGGAATACATGGAGAAAAAACGGGTCAATTTTCGTTTTGGCATGGATATCTTCTATCGTTTCACCGCGGCTTAACAGTTCCATGACGACGAAAAATCTCCGGTCATCCGGCGTTACCGCTAATTCCCACAGCTGATTGATCGTACAGCCGCCGAGTTCAGGCAGGCGGGTGCCGATCGTTTTCAGCTCAAGGGAGGCCGCCGCTTTTTGAATGGCCGCTTCCATATTTCTTTCGATCGCCATGACCTCTCCCGTCGCTTTCATCTTTGTTCCGAGCGTGCGGTCGGCATGTTTAAATTTATCAAACGGCCAGCGCGGGAATTTGACGATGACATAATCAAGCGCCGGTTCAAAGCTTGCATAAGTAGAGCCCGTCAGCGGATTTTTCAGTTCGTCGAGCGTATAACCGACGGCAAGTTTCGCCGCCATTTTGGCAATCGGGTAGCCGGTTGCTTTTGACGCGAGGGCCGATGAACGGCTGACACGCGGGTTCACTTCAATGACATAGTACTGTTTGCTGAACGGGTCCAGCGCAAATTGAATGTTGCAGCCGCCGACCACATCCAGCGCCGAAATAATCGCCAGGCTTGCTGAACGCAGCATCTGATATTCTTCATCCGTTAACGTCTGGGACGGTGCGACGACGATAGAGTCTCCTGTATGCACGCCGACGGGATCGATGTTTTCCATATTGCAGACGGTGATGCATGTATGATTGCTGTCGCGCATGACCTCATATTCGATTTCTTTAAATCCGGCGATGCTTTTCTCGACGAGGCATTGGCTGATCGGGCTTGCTAACAGCGCCTGTTTAATAAGCGTCTGAAACGCTTCTTTCGTTTTCGCGATTCCGCCTCCCTTTCCGCCTAACGTGTACGCCGGTCTCAGAATAACCGGAAATCCGATAGACTCAGCGAAGCGGAGGGCGTCTTCTTCGTTATCGACGATTTCGCTTTCCGGAACGGGCTGGTCGAGCTCTTTCATCAGAGCGCGGAACTGCTCCCGGTCTTCGCCTTTTTGAATGGTTTCCACCGATGTTCCTAAGAGCTTGACGTGATGCTTCTTCAGCACGCCTGCTTCTTCAAGCTTAACGGCTAAATTCAATGCCGTCTGGCCGCCCAAATTGGCAAGCAGACCGTCGGGTTTTTCTTTTTCAATAATGGCCTCGATGCTGTCGGTTGTGAGCGGTTCAAAATATATTTCATCGGCAAACGCCTCATCCGTCATAATCGTTGCCGGGTTGTTATTGACTAGAATAACGCGGTATCCTTCTTCTTTCAGAGCCATGCAGCCCTGCGTTCCTGAATAATCAAATTCTGCCGCCTGGCCGATGATGATGGGGCCGGAGCCGATGACTAATATGCTGGAAATGGTTGTATCTTTAGGCATGAGCGATTTCTCTCCTTGCTGGTATCACTTTCTCTAGAAATTCATCAAATATCCACTCGCTCTCAGCCGGTCCGGGGTGAGCTTCAGGGTGGAACTGGACGCTTAATACGGGAAGGCGCTTATGAATGAGCCCTTCCACTGATGTATCATTGACATGATGAAATCTGATCGATAGTTCGTATTCGTCAATTGACGCTTCATCGACGACATAGCTGTGGTTCTGGCTTGTCATAAACACCCGTTTCGTTTTCCGGTCAATGACGGGATGGTTGGCACCCCTGTGGCCGAACGGCAGCTTATACGTATTTCCTCCGAAAGCCAGGGCAATCAGCTGATGCCCGAGGCAAATGCCGAGTGCGGGGAAATCACTGAGTAAAGATGTAATCCGGTTCATGTACGGCGCAATCGCTTTCGGGTCGCCCGGGCCGTTTGAGAGCACAATTCCGTCAGGCTGAATGTCATAAACGGCATCCATCTGCTGATACGGAATGACCGTTACTTTACAGCCGCGCTTTACAAGTGACGAGGCGATTGATTTTTTATAACCGAAATCAATCAGCGCAATATGCCGGTCTCCGTTCCCCATCGAAGTGATGTCTTCAGACTGCGCCAGCTTCGCCGGGTTTTGTGTTCCGGATGCTGCGGGAATTTCTCCTGTTGTTGACACGGCAGCGTTCATCGTGCCGCCGGAGCGGATGGTTTTGACGACGGCCCGTGTGTCCACTTCGGTTAAGAGCGGGATGTTCCATTTATTTAAATACTCTCTCAAGCTTGAGACTGCTTCATGGTGAGAAAAATGTTCACACGCTTCATAGACGGCAACAGCTTTGACTTGAGGAATTTTACTTTCAAGGTCTTTTTCATTAATTCCGTAGTTTCCGATCAGCGGATACGTAAAGACGATGATCTGACCCTTATATGACGGGTCTGTAAGCACTTCCTGATAGCCCGTCATTCCGGTGAAAAAAACAGCTTCGCCAACACAGCGGGCCTCTTTTTCAAGTTCACCGCCGAATGATGTTCCGTCTTCCAATACTAAATAGCCTTTCATCTAAAGCCCACCTCTTGATGAATAATTAATTAAAAAATGAATTTTTATACTTTTATATTGAAAAAATTACCGTTTCACTGCCGAATGCGCTTCGATCGCTGCTTTCAGCATACTGACGGCCGACAGCATTTCTTCTTCAGAAACCGTAAGCGGCGGGAGCAGCCTGATGACATTCGGTCCGGCCGGAAGCACGAGAAGCCCGCGTTCCTGCAGATCTCCGATGATGCCGGACACGGGACCTGCGCATTCAATGCCGATTAATAACCCTTTTCCGCGGATTTCTTTTACAAAAGGCCCTGTCAGTTCACGGTTCAGCTGCGCTTTTAAAAAAGAGCCTTTGTCTGCCGCCGCCTGGAGAAAGTCCGGCTGAAACACAATGTCCAAAGTTGCTTTCACAGCTGCCATGGCGAGCTTATTGCCGCCGAAAGTCGTACCATGCGTACCCGGCGTAAAGGCGTCGCCAAGCTTCTTTTTGCCGATCACGGCTCCGACGGGAAAACCGTTTCCAAGCCCTTTCGCAGCAGTGATAATGTCCGGGGAAATGCCGAAATGCTCATAGCCGAATGCCTTGCCCGTCCGGCCGATTCCGGTTTGAATCTCGTCTGCGATAAGCAGCGCCTGTTTGTCTTTGCAAAATGTCTGTAAGGCTTCGATGAATTCCGGATCGGCGGGATTGACTCCCCCTTCTCCCTGCACCGTCTCAAGCATGACGGCGGCGATATCATCCTCTTTTGAAAGCGTGCTGAATGCCGACGGATCATTGAACGGAAGATAGTGAAAGCCTTGAAGCATCGGTCCGAAACCGGTTTTGATTTTGTCTTGTCCGGTGGCGGCCATCCCCGCATAGGTCCGTCCGTGAAAGGATTGATGGAATGTTACGATTTTTGTCTTTCCCGTTGCTTTACGGGCAAGCTTAATGGCGCCTTCATTCGCTTCGGCCCCGCTGTTGCAGAAGAAAACGAGATCCCCCGCGCTATGTTCGGCAAGCTTTGCCGCGGCTTTTTCCTGAAGATCATTTTTAAACAGATTGGAAACGTGCCATACGCTGTCAAGCTGTTCTTTCACCGCTTCTGTCACCGCATCATGACAATGGCCGAGATTGGAAACGGCGATGCCCTGAATAAAATCGAGATACGTTTTTCCGTTTTCATCCTCTGCGATTGTCCCTTTCGCTTTTTTGATATCGATGGGCCAGCGGCTGTAGGTTTGAAATAGACTGCTCATGACACGCTCTCCTTTTCTTTGACGATTTTTGTTCCTCGGAAGGCTTGATCGGTGAAAAACGCTCCTTTTCCGTTTACGATCATCACTTCCTCGACATCTTCACTCAGTGCCGATAATGCCGAGTTTACCTTCGGAATCATCCCTCCTGAAATCACGCCGTCATCTATGAGGGCCTGAATCTCTTGCGGCGTCAAAGTATCCAGCCTGTTCTCTCCGTCCATAATTCCTTCGACATCCGTGACAAATAAAAGTTTGTCGGCGTGTAAGGCTGAAGCGACGGCCGATGCCGCGGCGTCTGCGTTGACGTTCAGCGTTTCGAAATTACTTGTCATGGAAAGCGGAGCGATAACGGGAATGATGCCTGCTTTCATTAACGCTTGGATGATTGACGGATCGGTTTTTTGTATTTCGCCGACTTCTCCGTATTTGTCTTGATTAAGGTAAGATGCTTGAAGGAGACCGCCGTCCTTTCCTGATATTCCCGCGGCTTTCAGCCCGTTTTTCGCGAGTTCGGTTACGAAAAATTTATTGATCGTCCCTGACAAGACCATTTCCGCTGTTTCCAGCACCGGTTTGGTCGTTTTCCGCTGTCCATCGACAAATTCCGTTTCAATCTGCAATGTTTTCAGCATTCTTGAAATGTCCGGGCCGCCTCCATGCACGACGGCAATGTTCCAGCCCGATTGCATAAGCTCTTTTACATTTTGAAAAAAATCGGCGGATAACTCGCGGATTACGCTTCCGCCGCACTTAAAAACGATGGTTTTCTTCATGCCGCTCCCCTTTGTTATGTGCGATAGCTCGCATTGATTTTGATATAATCATAGGTTAAGTCACATCCCCATGCCCGGCCGCTGCCGGAGCCTTCCTGCAGGCGGACTGCAATCGTAATCTCATCACCTGATAAGTACTCCTTGGCATCAGTTTCCGAAAACGGCTGAGGTTCGTTGTTTTTAAACAGACACTGGCCGCCGAGGAAAACTTCCACTTGTTCGGCCGTTACGCTTGCCGCACTGTGCCCTATTGCGCCGATGATGCGCCCCCAATTGGCGTCTGTGCCGTAAACGGCGGTCTTCACAAGGCTTGAGCCGACGATTTTTTTGGCGATAATATTCGCCTCAAGGTTATTTTTCGCGCCTTCGACTCTGGCTTCAATTAATTTCGTCGCTCCTTCACCGTCTCTGGCAATATCTTTGGCAAGGTCTTCGCATACAAGCTTTAACCCCTTTTTAAATGCCGGCCAGTCAGGGTGCTGCTCCGTCAGGCAATCATTCCCCGCGCAGCCGTTCGCCATCACAAGCACCATGTCATTCGTCGATGTTTCTCCGTCAACGGTGATTTGGTTAAATGAAACATCCGTAATCTCTCTGAGCGCGTTTTTGAGCGACTGTTCTTCCACGGCCGCGTCCGTTGTGACAAAGCCGAGCATTGTCGCCATGTTGGGGTGGATCATGCCGGAGCCTTTCGCCGCTCCGCCGATCGTGATGATGTCTCCGCCGATCACCAGTTCATAACACGTCTGTTTCGTCACTGTATCCGTCGTCAAAATGGCTTCTTCAAATGCTCCGGACACTGACGGCGCTTGACCGAGCTGTTCAATGCCCGCCTGAATTTTTTTCATATCTAAAAGCTCGCCGATCACCCCGGTTGACGAAACCGCAACAAGCTCCGGCTCAATGCCGAGCTGACTCGCGAAGCCGTCCCGCATTTCATAGGCGTCCTTTAATCCTTGGTCTCCCGTACAGGCGTTGGCAATCGCGCTGTTGACGATAACCGCCTGAAGCACGGCCTCATTTTTTAAGCTCTCTTGCGTCACTTTCAAGGGCGCTGCCTGAAAATGGCTCTGCGTATATACCGCCGCACTGACTGCAGGCGCTTCGCTGATAATCGCTCCGAGATCTTTTTTTGAATAGCGCAGGCCGCAGTGCACGCCCTTTGCCTCAAACCCTTTCGGCGAAGATACGCCGCCTTTTATTTTTGTGATTTCCTCACTCAGCTGAATCATATTTTCGAATCCCTCTTTCGTTCTATGGATAGACTGGCGTCATCGTAAGTCCCGTTTCTTCCTGCCAGCCATTCATGATATTTAAATTTTGAACCGCCTGCCCTGCGGCGCCTTTCATCAGATTATCTATGACAGAAACGATGGTGGCACGGTTTGTTCTCTCATCCACGGTGACACTGATATCACAAAAATTGCTGCCGTATACCTCTTTCGTCGCCGGAAATTCACCTTCCGGCCTGATTCTGACAAAATATGAATCTTTGTAGAATTCGGAATACAATTCTCTTACCTGTGCAGCAGACATACCCGGAGGGGCGTCGGTATACATTGTCGCCATAATGCCCCTTGTCATCGGCGCCAAATGAGCGGAAAACGTGATCGGACCTGTACCGGGCTGCCATGCCGCCAATTGCTGTTCAATTTCCGGAGTATGCTGATGCTCATTAACCTTATAAATTTTGAAATTATCATTCAGCTCAGAATAATGAGTGCCCATGGATGCTTTTCGGCCGGCACCGGATACGCCTGTTTTCGCATCAACAATCAGAAATGAATCTTGTAAAAGCTTATTTTTCGCCAGCGGGGCGAGCCCGAGCAGCACAGCCGTCGGAAAACATCCCGGATTGGCAATCAGCTTAGCAGTCTGAATCTCTTCTTTTTGCAGTTCGGCTAAACCGTAAACCGCGCTTTGAATCGTTTCTTTCGGAGCGGCCTTCCGCTTATACCACTTTTCATACACGGCCGGGTTTTGAATCCGCAGATCACCGGATAGATCAATGACCGGGATGCCCGCCTCCGCCAGCCTGGGCGACCACTCTCCGGAAACGCCGGGCGGCGCGGCTATAAACATGACATCAATTTCGTTTCGAATCGTTTCTATATGAAGCGGCTGAAGTGATTGTGACGCTATATTCCTCAAATGCGGATATGAAGCGGCATATTCTTTCCCTTCGTCGCTCGATGAATATAATATACAATATTCTGTATAAGGGTGATGGTTAAGAATCCTGACAAGTTCGGCGCCTCCATAACCAGTTGCGCCTATAACACCTATTTTCAACGGGTTCACCTTCTTGGTTTTTGTGAAATTATTTAACATTATAACATGAATAAAAATTAATTCAATTGTATATTTAATATTTTTTCATTCATTTTCCATCTGTTTTCGCTGACAAAAAACCCCCTCTCGATCGAGGGGGTTTCATAAGAAAAACAGGCTGATCGGATCAGCCTGTTTTTTTCAGCATCATCAGCCCGCTTATAAAAAACAGCACGGAGCTGGCGTAAAAAATAATATAAACCGTAAAGAAATCAGCGAGAAACCCGCCGAGAATAATGGCGGCAGCGGAAAATACGGCCGTCCAGAAATGATAGCTGCCGACTTTTTTCCCCCGCTCCCCGCCGTCAGTGTAATCGGCGATCATGATTTTCTCGCCGTGTTTTTGCATGGCGCCGAAGAGGCCCAAAAGCACCTGCACAACATAAACCTGGTGCACGCCGGTAATATGCGGGAGCGTCAGAAGAAGCACCGCCATCCCCCACGAATTCGCCATCAGGAACCAGCGGGGATCCAGTCTTGCCGACAGCCGGCCGAGCAACGGATGAATCAATGCGCCGCTCAGGCCGAACAAGCCGTATGAGAGACCGAATTGCGTGTAGCTGGAACCGATGTTTTTAATAAATAAAATATAAAACGGAAAGATCAGGCTGCCGGCAAAAAAGACACTGCTCTGAGACAGGATCAGCCATTTTAAATGGTTGTGTTTCATGATTTGTACCTCTGATAAAAATAATTCATAAACAAGTCATCGGGATCATATTTGTGTTTTTTCCGAAAGAACGTATCGCTTTTCGGATATGCCTCGCGCATCTGCTCTTTCGTTTGATACAGCATATACGGCAGATAATAACTGCCGCGGTGGCGCAATGCCGTATCCGTCATTTTTCTGACAATCCGCGCTGTACTCGCCTGGCTGTCTTTTGAAAACCCTTCATTGATTAAAAGAACGAGTGAAAACATGTCTTCCTTTGCGTATGACAGATCGGCTTTTTCATTTTTTGCACGTAGCGGATCGTAATATTTACGAGATTGAGCTCTTCATGTGACAGCGTCTTGCGTAAATCATGAATGTACGGCGCAAATTCGCCGACGGGCACGAAGTATTCTTGAAGCACGTCGGTGTTGTCCGTGTTTTCATATTCCAAAAACTTCGATTCTGACCGCATGACATTGTTCCTGGAGACTTTCACGCCGTTTTGGCTGAGAAAATAAGACTGCTGGGTGGACCAGAACCAATTTCTTCCCCAGTCATACCGGCGGGAGAGGCCGAGCGCGAATTTCGTCAGCGCCGGATGCTCATCTTCTTTCAGTTCATTGTGCCGCTTTAATTCTTTCTGGTTGTCTGAGAGTGTGTAATCAGTCACATACATATCGTGTAAAAAGCCTTTATCCCCTGTTGCGATCCGTGCGAGATGCATGCGCACGGCGGGGTTGCGCTGAACATGCTGCGTAAAATATTGACTGTATGTATCAGCGTTCATGCGTTTCGTTTTCATTTCATAAAGCTCATCATCCGTCAGCTCAATATCCGCGTCAAGGATGACGCCGAACAGGCCGTAGCCGCCGATGACGGCTGAAAACAGGTCATCTTTCGGAGTAACGGTGATGACTTTGCCGTCCGCCTTTAAAAGATGAAACGATTTGACCGTATCAATCAGCGAACCGTACCGGATATCCCGGCCGTGGGCGTTGGCGCTCAGTGAGCCCCCGATCGTAAAAATGTTTTGCGATTGCATGACTTTTACCGCGAGCCCGTACGGATTGACATAGCGCTGAATATCATTCCACGTCGCTCCCGCCTGCACTCTGATGATTTTTTTCTTTCGGTCGAGACCGAGTATTTTGTTGTAGCCCGTCATGTCGAGAACGATACCGTCTTCATAATACGTCTGGCCGCCCATTGAGTGCTGGGCGCCTGCGATTGAGATCTTCAAATGCTTTCTCTTTGCTTCCTTAATCGTTTCGACCAATGTTTCTTTCTCTTTTCCTTTGACCGTCTGCTTAATTTTCACGGGCATGAGACGGCTGACATCCGTCATTGTCCCTGCCTGCCGCTCCGGCTCTTTGTGAAAGGCGGAAACAGCGAACAGCGCCATATAAACAAGAATGCTAAGGATAATGAGAAGTAATTTTTTCTTCATGGGTTCCTCCCTCGCATGCAGCCGGTCTATTATATCATGCCTCACGTCCGTTTTTTCCTTTTTAACCCGATACCGCAAAAACCCCCGAATGGCGGGAAACTCGGGTTTTTTAGTGACTCGCCCTTCTTTCCGCACGCCGGTCTGCAGCGACAAAGCAGACAAAACGGCGCCCGGCAGAATCATGTTTAGTACAGTTCGAAACGGTCATCCGGAAAACACCGGGCATAAAAAATACACAGAAATCCCTAAAAATGATTTTTTAGTCAGTATATAATCGATATATATGCAGATGTATTACCAAAGGGATTGTTTAAAACAAAGATGTTAAATGAGGTGGGGGAAATGAACATAAAAGGGATCAATCATCTTCTTTTTTCTGTTTCAGATTTGGAAAAATCTATAGAATTTTATGAGAAAGTATTTCATGCACAACTCCTGGTTAAAGGACAAAAGACAGCATATTTTGATCTGAACGGGCTTTGGCTTGCACTTAACTTAGAGGCGGATATACCAAGAAATGAAATACATAAATCCTATACGCATACGGCCTTTACAATTGACCCAAAAGATTTTGATGCAATACTTCAAAGGTTAAAAATCTAAATGTAAATATATTAAATGGGCGTCCTAGAGATAAGCAAGATCAAAAGTCAATTTATTTTACTGATCCCGATGGACATAAATTTGAATTCCACACAGGTACACTCCAGGACAGACTGTCCTATTACAAAAAAGATAAACCTCATATGAAATTTTATATATAAGGGTTCGTTTGCAATCCAAAACAAGCCCTCACTGTCGCTTATATGCAGACAAAAGAAAAGCACCTCCAAACTTTAGGATGTACCTAAAATCCGAGGTGCTTTTTCTTATTACTGAATCCCTAATGCGATTTTTGCGTAGCGTGACATTTTGTCTCTTGTCCACGGCGGATTCCAGACGATGTGGACTTCCGTCTCTTTTACATCCGGAATGTCGGCGAGCGCTTTTTTCACCTCGTCGACGATGATCGGAGCGAGCGGGCACCCCATTGATGTCAGTGTCATCGTAACGTGCGTCAGGCCGTCGTCATCCATATCAACGTCGTATACAAGGCCGAGATTGACGATATCGACGCCGAGCTCAGGGTCAACAACCTGCTCCAAGGCGCCCATGATGTTTTCTTTTAATGCTTCTTCCACGTTCCATCACTCCTTTTTCCTCAGTATAACGTAAAAGCGGGTTTTGTTAACACCTTTGTGCTTTATAAATGCTTATCGAACCAGGCGACGGTTTCTAAAACGGCGTATCTCGGGACTTTATGATCAGCCCGTTCGTCTTTCAGAAACTGAAGATGGTCAGGCCGGCTGCTGTAATGAGGTTTAATCGTTTCATAAAAGCCGCGGGTCGGTGCATACGGAACGACTTTGTCTTGAACGCCGTGCCAGAACAGCAGCGGGCGGCTGCGGAGTTTTTCCGGTTCCAGACTGAGATCGAACGGTTTGAGCCGCGCAAACAGTTCATCGACCTGTTCTTTTGTGACGTCAATGTCGATGTCCTGCTTTTGAATGTGGTCAATCTGCTGATGAAAAAATGCCGTATAGTTCGGGCTTCCCATCAGACTGACGCCGGCTTTGACCCAATCATACGCGGCCATCGCGCCGAAGGTCGTAATTCCGCCCATTGACGTCCCCGCAAGACCGATCCGCCCGTCTTCAATCAGACCGCGCGCTTCAAAATCCTTTTTCAGCACGTCAAGCTCCTCGATTTCATTTAAGACAATGTCCCAAAAATGGACGGCGAGCTCTTCTGCTGACAGCTGTTCAGCGCGTTCACCGTGGTAAAGAGCTTCCGGCAGCACGGCTCTGAAACCCTTTTCAGCAAGCAGGTAAGCGAAATGAAGATTATGCTCCTTCGCGCTTGTAAAACCGTGAACAAAGAAAACAAGGGGAGCGGGACGGTCCCGATTTTCTTCTTTTACAATATGTAAAAACGGAATGCCTGATACGGTTTGATGATCAATAAGAATCACGTTGACTCCCTCCTTAGGATAACCATAATCATAAGTGTAACATGTAGACAATAAAGATGGTAAAAAGCTACACTGTACATAAGAGAAAAACAGCAAATTATATGACAAAAGGAGTTATTATGGAGACAAAACCTTACCTCATCGCCTTAGATCTGGATGGAACCTTACTAAAAGATGATAAAACCATTTCCCCTGAAACGGCACGGACGATTCAGACGCTGAAAGAAGCGGGCCATCATGTCTGCATCTCAACCGGCCGCCCTTTCCGTTCCAGTTCGATGTATTATGACGAGCTTGGGCTGACAACGCCGATTGTCAATTTTAACGGAGCGTTTGTCCACCACCCGAAAGACGAGTCATGGGGACGATACCACACGTCTTTATCTGTCGATGTGGTCAGACAGCTTGCCGAACTTACAGAGACCTACCAAATACATAATGTGCTCGCTGAGATCATTGATGATGTGTACTTCCATTATCATGATGAGCATTTAATTGAGGCGTTTCATATGAATACCGCGAATGTCACATTCGGCGATCTGCGCGAAACGGTCCAAGAAGATGTGACGTCCGTATTGATTCACGCGAAGGAAGAGGACGTCGCGGACATACGCGCGCATTTATCCGATGTGCACGCCGAGGTCATTGACCACAGAAGATGGGCGGCTCCTTGGCATGTGATTGAAATTATTAAACACGGGATGAATAAAGCGGTCGGCCTGAAGAAAATCAGCGACTATTACCAAGTGCCGAGAGAACGGATCATCGCGTTCGGCGACGAAGACAACGATCTTGAAATGCTCCGATTTGCCGGGTGCGGCGTAGCGATGGGAAACGGCACGGATGAAGTCAAACAGGCCGCCGATCGCGTCACGGGTTCAAATGAAGCGGACGGAATCGCCGAATTTTTAAAATCCTATTTCTCCCTGTGAGGTTTTCCCGCTCATAACACAAAGCCTTCCGCCCATACTAAAACAGACGACTCATCTCGTCTAAATATGGAAGGGGGACATTGCAATGGGTAAACGAAACAAATCAAAACGGTTTATTCAGCAAGGCAAGGACTCTGTCAGTCTTCATGACGCAAGATTTCCATATCGGTCTACATTAGAGGAAGCACAGCATGATGCAGCAAAAGATTCGGCTGAAAGGCAGGTTGACTTTTAATGAGAAACGAACTGTTTTCTCAAGCCAAGTCATTTGTCCAGCAGGCCGTCATGATTGCTAACGGTTTCGAGGACGGCGACCAGGAAAAAGCTGTCTCACGCGCCAAAAATGCCGTGTCTTCCGCGTACGCCAATTCGACGGATGCAGAACGTCAGCAGCTGCACCAATTTCAGGATCAGCTGGAGAAATTGCAATAAAAAAAGGCGCCCCGTTTGAGATGAGGGCGCCGCTTTTTTATTTTACTTCAAATGTTTTTACCGTTTTCAGTCTTTTTCCGATCTGATCGGACTTCCCTAAAAACGTCACCGTCACCGTGTATGTTCCCGGACCGGGCACGTTCTTCCACACATCTGAAAAGTCATACGTTTCATTCGGCATTAAGGTCACGGTCTGAAACGCCTGGGTAAACATTTTGTCTTTTGAATAGCGGTACAGTTCTTTGTGATGTTGGTCATGTACGGTCAGTTCGAATTTCTGCCCTGAGCTGAATGTGAAATCGATCGGGCTTTCGCTTTTGTTTTTTAAAGACATTTGAAATTCGATCTGCTGATCTGTCTGCACAGGATTTACGGCTAATTCCGCTTGCTGTTCATTCATCTCTCCGGATACCTCCTCAGCGGGCTCCTTCTGCCCGGATTGACTGCTGCATCCGATCAATAAAATGACCGGTAATAACAGGCCAAACAGCCACTTCATTCTATCCGCTCCTATCAGTCTTTTCTGAAGAAACCAAAGATGCCCGTCGTTTGCACGATGTTTGTGAAGGCTTTCGGGTCGACTTCTTTCACGATTTTCTCAAGGTCATACAATTCGTACCGCGTGATGACGATGATCATCATTTCTTTCTGTTCGTTTGTGTAAGCGCCTTTTGCCGGCACCGTCGTAATGCCGCGGACCATTTTCCCGTAAATCGCTTCTTTGATTTCATCAGCTTTTTTGTAACGATCATGGCGGTCAGTTTCATGTGGCGCGTGTGAATGGCGTCAATCACCCTTGTTGTGACATACAGAGCGACAAGGGTATATAATGCTTTCTCCCATCCTTGCAATAATCCTGCCGTCAAAATGATAATCCCGTTCAAAATGAAGAAATATGTGCCGACCGGTTTATCCTTCCATTTGGCCAGCACCATCGACACGATATCAAGACCGCCTGTCGAAGCGCCGAATTTCAGCGTTAAACCGATGCCGATAGCTGAGATGACTCCTCCGAATACGGTATTCAGAAGAATATCGTGTGACAGTCTCATTTCCGGGAGAATCCCCATAAAGACGGACGTCAGCGCTACGCTTAATATGCTGTATACGGTGAATGATCTGCCGACTTTCAGCCACCCTAACACACCGATGGGAATGTTTAAGAGGAACATGAGAACTCCTGTCGAAATATAAAAGGGGGCGTATTGATCAACGACGCTTGACAGCAGCTGGGCGACACCGGTAAAACCGCTGGCATATACATTCGCCGGTATCAGGAATAAATTCAGTCCCGCCGCATACAGAAACGCGCCGATGACGACGATTGCTAATTTTTTTACTTGTTCTAGTACCATGGCTTGCTCCTCCGCTCATTTTCATTATTAGCTTTTCCCTTAAAATAAAGTTTTGAACACTATTTTGCCAAATTTATATGATATAGTTGGCATACTCTCACCAACCGGAAAGAAGGGAATTATGATGACAGTTCACCTTATTGCTGACAGCGCCTCTGACCTGCCGAAATCTTATATTGAAGAAAACCGGATCGGGTTCATTCCGCTGCACGTAACACTTGACGGAAACGAATATGAGGACGCGGTCACCATTCAGGCGGATCATATCTTTCAAGCGATGCGGGACGGGAAAGTTCCGAAAACATCCCAGGCATCACCGGATACGATAAAAAAAGTATTTTTACAATACGCGGAACTGGGAGAACCGGCGATATACATCGCCTTTTCCTCAGGTCTTTCCGGCACCTATCAGACGGCCGTAATGATCGCCAATGAAGTAAAAGAGGAATTTCCCGATTTTGATTTACGGATTGTAGATTCCAAATGCGCTTCACTGGGCTGCGGCCTCGCGGTGATGCACGCGCAAACACTCTGTGTTAACGGGAATACAATACAAGAAATCGAAACGTCTGTAAAGAACTTTTGCGCACGGATGAAACATATATTTACGGTCGATGACGTCGCTTATCTCGCGCGGGGCGGCAGAATTTCAAAAACGTCCGCTTTTGTCGGGGGGCTTTTGAACATCAAACCGATTCTGCATGTGGATGACGGCAGGCTCGTGCCGCTCGAAAAATTGCGCGGACAGAAGAAACTGTTTAAACGGATTATAGAAATGATGAAGGAAGAAGGCGGCGATTGGGCGGATCAAACCGTGGGAATCAGCTATGCAGATAATGAAGAGACGGCGATTGGGATGAAGGAAATGATTGAAGAAGCGTTCCATCCGAAAGAGATCATTCTTCATTCAATCGGCTCTGCGATCGGCGCCCACTCCGGGCCGGGCACGCTCGCGATTTTTTTCCTGAAGCCATAATTTCAATGCGGGCGGGCATCCTAACGGACAGAAGGGAGGCTTTGCCGCATGAAAGATGATGACAAAAAACCGTTGGACAATAACGCCGTAAATCAGAAAAAGAACCGGCTTGCCGAAAAAAACCGGCAGGCGGGAAAAAACCAGAATTCCAAAAAACCGGACCATCTGTAAAAGCAAAACAGCCCTCTTGTCTTAGAAGAAAGAGGGCTGTTTTTTGCGCACGGATGTCCGTTACAAAGTAAACCGGCGGACCTGATCGTTTAACCGCTCTGTCAGGCTCACCAGATTATTGACGCTTTCCGCCATTTTATGAAAAGAAGACAGCTGCTCAAGCGCGGAGGCAGAAATCTCTTCGCTTCCTGCAGCCGTTTCCTGAACGACGGCGCTGATGCTTTCGGCATGATGCAGCACTTGCTCACCAAGCTGTTTCGATTCGATGATCCGTCCGTCCAATTGAGTAAGCTCCGCCTTAATATGGGCGGCTTTTTGTTCAATATGGGCGAATGATTCTGACGTTTTCTCCATCAGCTCCTGCTGTCTGTCCGCCAAAGCGACGCCGGTCGTGACAGCTCCGGTAATGGATGTGATGCCGTCTTCAATTTGTTTTACCATATCGAAAATCTGCGCGGTCGCTTTGGCTGATCCGTCTGCGAGCTTCCGTATCTCCTCGGCAACGACGGCAAATCCTTTTCCGGCCTCGCCTGCTCTGGCCGCCTCGATTGCGGCGTTTAATGACAGCAGATTGGTCTGGCCCGCAATGTCGGAAACGGTCTGCGCCATCATACTGATGCCTGCCGCATGCTCTATGAAGAGATCGGCGGCTTCGGAAATCTCTTTTGATGTCTCATTGCTTTTATCAATGGCTTGCTTGGTCTCGGCTAAAGCACCTCGCCCCGCAGCCACCGCAGCAATCGTCTCTTCGCTGCTTCTCGTCGTTTGTTTTGAACGTTCGGCGTTCGCCTTTGAATGTTCATCCATTTGTTCAATGAATTGCACCGCATGCTGCAGATCTTCTGAAATGGTTTGGGAGCCTTGCGCCATTTCTTCCGTCGATACGGACACCTGCTCGGTCATGTCCTTCAGCGTCTGGTTTTCCTTCGTCAAACCTTCCGCAAAAGTCTCGACTTCACGGCCGACCTCTCCGATCGCCTGAATTAAGGTGCGGAGCTGTTCAGCCATCATTCCGAATGAGTCATTCAGCTCTTTCAGTTCGTCCTTCCCTTTATAATCAAGCATTTCAACAGCAAGGTTCCCTCCTGCAATACGGCGGGCATTTTCAGCCATGCGGCGGATCGGCCCTGCAATTCTCTTCGTCAGCCTGATGGAAGATATGACGGTGACGGCAAGTATCACGATGGTCAGCACGGCTGCGCTGTAAACGATAAACTGAATCTGGTCAGCCGTCTGCTTCTGCATGTCTTCATAGTGATCCCGGCTTTTCAGATTCAGCATATAAATATCATTCAGAAGACCGTTGATGCGGGCCGCCGTCCTTGTCGCTTCAGCCGGGCTTTTCGAATCAAGAGCAGCGTCCGCCTCCGCCTGCCATGATTCGTATTTTTTGGCGAGTTTGTCATAAGCGGCTTTGTCTGCACCGTCCGTCATCGTTTTTTTGAGCGCCGCCAGTTTGTCTGAGCTGCTTTTCATATAGCTTCGCACATCTTCTTTCTGGGCGTCTGCGAGCGTATAGGAATAGCCGGTGATGCTTTCTTTTAACGTATTAAGGTCAGCTTTTGCTTCCTGGACGTTTAACAGCGCGTCCACTTCATCTTCATTTGAAGCCTGAATCTTCATCATGTTTACGATGGTAAAGCCGATGACGGCGGCGAAGCAAATCATCGTAACGGCTGCGTTAACGAGCAGCCTTGTCCGTAATGTCACTTCAGATCGCCTCCTTTTTCAATCAGGCTGTTTTTCATATCCGTGATCTTTTTCGTCAGCCCGCCTGCGTTTTTGACAACTCTGATCTTGGCTAAGTCCATGCCGTTTTCCTTCAGTCCGTAAACGATCTCACCGCTTTTGATCTCCTTGTTGTCTTTTAAATCTTTCGCCAATTCATAGATGACATGGTCGACGTTTTTCACTAAAGAAGAGATAACGGCGTGCTCGGCGGTGTAATATTGATCGCTGTCAACACCGATGGCGTATACTTTTTGCGCCTCCGCTTCTTTCAGTGCGCCGACACCCGTGAAGCCGGCTGCCGTAAACAGGACATCGGCTTTTTTTCGGATCATGTTTTGGGCGATGCCCTTCCCGAGCTTATCATCGTCAAACGTACCGCTGATGTCCGACAGCACGCGGATATTCGGTTTGACTGATTCCGCGCCTTTCAGATAGCCTTTTTTAAACCGTTTAATGACGTCGGCATCTGAACCGCCGATAAATCCGATTGTGCCGGTTTTGCTCGTCATGGCCGCCAGCGCTCCGGCTAAGAAGCTTCCTTCATCCTCTTTAAACGTGACGGAGGTGACATTATCCAGGTCTGATACGGAATCAATCAGCACAAACCGCTGCTTCGGATATTTTTTGGCGACCTTTTCTAAATCCGCCTGCATGCTGTAACCGAGCCCCACAACAACATCATTGCCTTCCCGGACAAGCTGGGTCAGTCCTTTTTCGTACGTACCGGTGTCTTTTATTTCTCTGTAATCAAATGTGATGCCGAGCTCGTCTCTTGCTTTCATCAAACCTTGAAAGCCTGAATCATTAAATGATTGGTCGCCGAGGCCGTTGTCTGTCAGCATGATGCCGATTGTTTTCGTTTTTTCGGCCGCCGTCTCCTCGGATTTGCCGGCACATCCCGCCGTGCTGAGCGCAAGCAGCAGTACAGCCGCAAATATCGCCATTTTTCTCATTGAAACTCTCCTTTTGTTTTTCTATAGTTATATATCGGTTCGGATGTCAGAATATTTTATTTCAATAAAATATGTATGTTCGGCAGGTTGATAAACAAATGAGGGATATAGGAGCTTTTGAGAAAATAAAAAACACCGGTTTTGGTTCACCGATGTTTTTGCAGAAAATTTATTGTTTTTCGTATGTCCAGCCGTCTTTCTGATACACTTTGCCGTTTTTCATCAGGTGCCCGAGCGCCCGCTTAAAGGCGGCTTTGCTTAAATGAAACCGTTCGCGGATATCGTCAGGATCGCTTTTGTCTCCGTAAGGCATCGCGCCGTTTCTTGATCTCAGATAGGTCAGAATCTCCTCCGCGTCAACCGAAAGCGCATCCTGCTTTCTCGGCAGCAGGGACATGTTGACGGAGCCGTCTTCCTTCACCTCGATGACACGCCCCGTCACGCGGCTGCCGAGTCTCGGCTCTTCTTTTCTTTCTGAAGGGTGAATAAACGCGCGGATGCCTTCATCGGTTATCAGAAAAGAGCCTGATGCGATCAGTCTGTACACCGTGCCTGTCAGGTCTTTATTCATGACGTCTTCCTCTGCATCCGTAAATAATTCACTGATGATATCCTCAGGCGCCGGCTTGGCAAACATGCGTCCGCGGCTTGTCACCTTCAGCATGCAATACAGTCTGTCGCCTTTTTGCGGCCAGACGGATTTGTACGGAGGCAGGTGCTCCGTTGCGACGAGCGCGTCTTTTGACAGACCGACGTCGACGAATACGCCCATATCCTCCACAGCGTCCGTCACTTCCACCCATCCGTAGTCATAAAAGCTGATGAGCGGCTTTTTCATCGTCGCCGCGAGTCTTTCCTGATGATCGACGTAAATAAATACGTCCACTTCATCTCTGTCTTCAATATCCTCTGTGATTTCACTGTTATGTAAAAGAACCGTATCCTCGCCGTCGGTTAAAAAATAACCGAAATCGGTTTGGTGATCTATACTAAGCGTGAGCTGCTGCCCTGGTCTCATGTTATCGTCCTTCCTGATTCGCCCGTATGGGGCTGATGTTTTTCTCATTTTTTCCAATATGCATAAATTCATGCTTTATGCTGTTGGACATTTCTCTTTATTCTACTATAATCAACTCATAAGTGAAATGTTATAGGAGGTTTTCTCATGGCAAAAGAAAGTTCTTTTGATATTGTATCCAAAGTTGAATTTCCCGAAGTGCAGAATGCGATTCAGATGACGCTGAAAGAAATCGGCACGCGCTATGACTTTAAAGGATCGAAAAGCGATGTAACTTTAGAAAAGGAAGAACTTGTCCTGATTTCTGATGACGAGTTTAAACTGAATCAGCTCAAAGATGTGCTGAGCGGCAAGCTGATCAAACGGGACGTGCCGACGAAAAACATTGAATACGGCAAAATCGAAAATGCCTCAGGGGGCACGGTGCGCCAGCGCGCGAAGCTTGTACAGGGCATTGATAAAGACAGCGCCAAAAAAATCAACGCGGTGATTAAAAACTCCGGCTTGAAGGTAAAGTCGCAGATTCAGGACGACCAAGTGCGCGTCACCGGAAAAAATAAAGATGATCTGCAGCAGATTATTGCAGCCGTCCGCGGGGCAGACCTGCCGATTGACGTTCAATTTATTAATTTTAGATAAATTATGTGATTCCTATTGATTATTGTCTCTATTTTCGGTAAATTTGGAGAAAGGGATTTTCACAGTTAAGTTTTGGAAACCCATGACAATTACATGAACGTTCTTATCAAGAGAAGCCGAGGGACTGGCCCGACGACGCTTCAGCAACCGGTGTAATGGTTTAACCCAAACCATGACCAAGGTGCTAAATCCAGCAAGCTAAAAACAGCTTGGAAGATAAGAAGAGAGACAAATGATTACAAAGTCTTCTTCTTAAGAAGACTTTTTTTATTTCTCTTTTTTCCTTGCTGAATGTGACGAAGGAGGCAAACAATGGGACTATTACAAGACTTAAAAGAACGGATTTTAATCGGAGACGGCGCGATGGGCACTCTCCTCTATTCCTACGGCATTGACAGATGTTTTGAGGAACTGAACGTATCAAAGCCCGAGGAAATCAAGCGGATACATAAGGCTTACGTCGAAGCCGGGGCAGACATCATCCAGACAAATACGTACGGCGCGAATTTTATTAAGCTCTCAAGATACGGACTTGAGGATGAAACGAAAAAAATCAATCAGGAGGCGGTCAGAATCGCGCGCGCTTCCTCAGACGGCGCTTATGTATTGGGAACGATGGGCGGCATCCGCACCTTTAACAAAAACGCCTACAGCCTGGAGGAGATTAAACGCAGCTTTCGGGAGCAGCTTTATTTATTGCTTCACGAAGAGCCGGACGGTCTGCTCCTGGAAACATACTATGATTTAGAAGAGGCGCGCGAAGTGCTGAAGATAGCGAGAAAAGAAACGGAACTTCCGATTATGCTGAACGTATCCATGCACGAACAGGGCGTGCTGCAGGACGGAACACCGCTTCAGGAAGCCCTCAGGTCAATTGCCGATCTTGGCGCTGACATAACGGGAATCAATTGCCGGCTCGGCCCGTACCACATGATTGAAGCGCTCACCGAAGTGCCGATTTTCCGTGACGCTTATTTATCGGTCTATCCGAACAGCAGCCTTCCGTCTTTAGAAGAAGGCCGGCTTGTTTATGATACGGACGATGCCTATTTCCGGGAGAGCGCCGTACAGTTCCGCACTCAGGGCGCGCGCATTATCGGCGGCTGCTGCGGTACGACGCCAAACCATATCAGAGCCATGGCTGAAGCGGTCCGCGGACTTTCTCCCGTCACTGATAAAGAAGTGAAAATCAGACGGGAAGAAGAAGTCATCTCCGTCCGGAACGAACGGACCGAGCCGGGTTTAAACGAAATCGCCGCTCAAAAACGGTCAATTATCGTAGAGCTTGATCCGCCGAAAAAATTGAATTTTGACAAATTTCTGCAAGCGGCGGCTGAATTAAAAGATACCGGCATAGAAGCGCTGACGCTCGCCGACAATTCATTGGCGACACCGCGGATCAGCAATGCCGCCTGCGGTTCATTGCTGAAAGAACGCCTTGATATCCGTTCTCTCGTTCACATTACATGCAGAGACCGCAACATCATCGGCCTTCAGTCACATTTAATGGGGCTGGATACGCTCGGGCTCACCGACATTTTAGCCATCACGGGTGATCCTTCAAAAATCGGCGACTTTCCGGGGGCTACCTCCGTCTATGATTTAACGTCCTTTGACTTGATCAGGCTGATTAAACAATTCAACGAGGGCATTTCTTTATCAGGGAAACCGCTCGGCAAGAAAACGAACTTTTCCGTAGCCGGAGCATTTAATCCGAATGTCCGCCATCTCGATAAAGCAGTAAAACGGCTGGAGAAAAAAATCGAGTGCGGAGCTGACTACTTCGTGTCCCAGCCTGTCTACTCCGAGCAGCAGCTCATTGACATTCATCATGAAACGAAACATCTCAAAACACCGGTGTATATCGGAATTATGCCGTTAACGAGCAGCCGCAACGCAGAGTTCATTCATCATGAGATCCCGGGCATTAAGCTGTCAGACAGCATCCGGGAAAAAATGGCGCTCGCCGGCGAAGACAAGCAAAAGCAGAAAGCCGAAGGCCTCGCCATCGCCAAGTCGCTTCTCGACACGGCGTGCGAACTGTTTAACGGAATTTATTTAATCACCCCGTTTCTCCGTTCTGATTTGACATCAGAGCTTGCAGCTTATATTAAGCAAAAGGATGAAAAGCGGGCTGATGTATATTTGCATTGACGCGGAAGAGGCCGCCTGATATGACAGGCGGCTTTTTCATGGTACGATACAGAAAAAGAATCCAACAAAGGAGGATTTTTTCATGGTTGAAGTAAAACCCATCACCGCAGAAGACACATACGCCATCAGACACAGCGTGCTGCGCCCCCATCAGACGATTGAGGATTGTAAATATGATCAGGACAGCGTCGAAGGAGCATTTCATCTCGGCGGTTTTTACGACGGGACATTGATCAGCATCGCTTCTTTCTACCCGCAGAACCAGCAAGCTTTACAGGCGGCGCCCGCCTATCAGCTGCGCGGCATGGCAACGCTTGAAGAATACCGGACGCAAAAAGCAGGAAGCACGTTAATCGCCTATGCGGAACGAAAACTGGCAGATATGGGGGCGGCGCTTGTCTGGTGCAACGCCAGATGTCACGTGAAGGGATATTACGAAAAGCTCGGCTGGAAAAGCACGGGCAGCCCCTTTGACATACCCGGCATCGGCCCGCATGTGATCATGTATAAAGAACTCGCCTGAAACAGGCAAAAGCCCTTGGGGACATGTCTCTAAGGGTATTACCTTGAATGTCACGTCTGCTTTTATATGCGACACTATTGACGCCCTCCCGCTTTTTAATACCCTTTGTACATTACGCAACAGCAAGGATGGCAGGCAGAAAGCGATATCTGCCAATTGCCGATTTCAGCTATTATGTTTAGAAAAGGGAGTATGAGATGAATACGATCCAAAAACCGAAAATCCCGAAAGAATTGCCGGTGCTTTCTTTCACTGAAGCGCTTCAGGATGAGGAGCTCAAAGAAGTCATCATTGAAAACGGCATCGTAAACGGCAAACTGGACGGCCTGCGTGCCGAAAAAGTCATTTTCAGAAACATCGTTTTCACGGATATCTCTTTCAGACATATGGAATGTACGGATGTCCTGTTTGACAAATGCGATGTCTCAAACGCTGATTTCAGCGGAAGCATCATCCATAGAACGGCGTTTCAGCATTCAAAACTTCTCGGCTTGAATCTGGCGGATTCCGCCATGCGTCATGTACGGTTTGAAGACTGCCTCGCAAATTACAGCTCCTTCAGCTATTCCAATATGAAGCATGTCCGTTTTGACTCGTGCGGCCTTTCAGAAAGTGAGTGGAATGATGCCGTTCTTGAATACACAGATCTTGACGTCTGTGATTTGAACGGCGCAAACTTCATCGGCACGTCTCTTTTTAATATGGATATCAGCACGTGCACATTTGATCATCTGCATGTCTCGCTTGATAAGCTGAAAGGATGCCGCATCTCTCCGGCGCATGCCGTTACATTCGCAGAAGCGCTCGGCGCCATTGTGACGTGATCTTTTATTAAACGAAACGGCGGGCAATGTCCGCTATCGTTTGAATGCCTTTTTCCAAGTCCGGTAAAGAGGCGTACGAATAGGAAAGACGCAGGCTTTGCCGGTCTTCGGGAAGATAGAGAGCTCCCGGATTGATCAGCACGCCGGCCTCCAAGGCACGGATGAAAAGCGTCTGAACGGTGAATGCTTTATGGAAGGTGACCCAAATATAAAAGCCCCCCTCCGGCACACGCCACTCCGCAATATCTCCCGCGTATCTTTCAAGAAAACGCAATGCCGCATCTCTCCTGATTTTGAGTTCCTTTCTGAGACGCAAAAGACGCTCTTCATAGCGGCCGCTTGACAGCCATTGACATGCCGCCCATTGAGATAAAGCGCTGGAGCCGTAATCCGTCTGCATTTTAATATCGGCGAGCCTGTCTGCAACCGGCTCAGGGGCGACGACCCATCCGATGCGCAGACCCGGGCTTACGGTTTTTGACAGCGTGCCGATATACAGTACATTCCCCTCACCGTCCATGGATTTTAACGGAGGCGGCGGTTCTTTATCGATCCATATATCACCGTATGCGTCATCTTCAATGACAGGCAGACGGTGATTTCTTGCAAGCGTGATGAGTTCCTTCCGCCGCTTGAGTGACATTACCGTTCCGGTCGGATTATGGAATGACGGAATGGTGTACAGCAGCCCCGCTTCGTATTGCCGACGGTAAGCGGGAAGATGATCCGTTTTGATTCCGCTCCCATCCATAGGCACTCCCTTAAGCCTGACGCCCGCTGATTGAAACACACGCAGGGAATGGAGATACGACGGCTTTTCAGTCAGCATGACGGAGTTTGGTTTTAGCAGCCCGATTGAAATGAGCTGAAGCGCCTGCAGCGCGCCTGAGACGATTACGATGGATGCCGGGGACGCGTGAATCCCCTTTGTTTTCAAATGTTCCGCGACGCTTTGCCGAAGCTGCAGGCTGCCCTTCGGTTCTTCATAGCCGAGCGCCAAAATGTTAGTTCCCGCTTCACGGAACAGTTCGCCCATCTCCTGCTCAGGCAGCAGCTCTTGACTCAGCTCACCCGTCCCCAGCCTGATCAGATCCGGACGCGGCTCGTTTTGATTAATGGCCTGAATCAAGGATGAATTCGGCTGATGACTCCCCGATGTAACGTACGTGCTCCAATCAAGGGGCTTAGCCGCTGCCATGATGCTCCACGTATTGTTGACGACCTTTGTGCCTCCCCCTCTTTTTCCTTCCAGAAGACCTTGGGCGATTAACTCATCAACTGCTGCCGTCACTGTGCTTCGGTTGACCTGAAGCTCCTCGGCGAGCTTTCTTTGTGAGGGAATTTTCGTGCCAATGGTCCATTCGCCATGAAGTATTTTTCTTTTATATGCTGTTCGATCTGGAGATAAAGCGGTATGTGCGACTCCCGATCCGGACGCCAGCTGTTCATACGTCATCCCTCCTTCTTTATTTATTATACATTTGGCTGGTTCAAGTACCAGCCAAATGGCCGGAGACATCAGCACACAGTGCGGCTACAATGAGATGTAGTTGACGATTGGAGGGTTTTACGATATGAATGCCATTCTTCACGGAGTGATGCTCGCTTTCGGCCTTATTTTGCCATTGGGCGCGCAAAACGTGTTTATTTTTCAGCAGGGAGCCTGGCAAAAACATGTGTGGCAGGCGTTTCCCGCAGTGATTGCCGCGGCGGTATGCGATACGATTCTCATCAGCGCGGCCGTCGCAGGCGTGTCAATGATTATTGCAGAGATTCCCGTTTTTCAGACCGTCATGCTTATAGGCGGCTTTTTGTTTCTCAGTTTTTTAGGCTGGCAGACTTGGAGAAGCAAACCGCAGGCCGAACAGGCGAAAAAAACAGTTTTCACGGCAAAAAACAGGCGGTCACGGCCGCCATGGTATCCCTTTTGAACCCGCATGCGATTTTGGATACTGTCAGTGTCATCGGCACAAGCTCCGCCGCCTATCCGGGAATTGATAAATGGCTGTTTGCCGGTGCTTGTATCATGGTTTCCTGGGTATGGTTCGCCGGACTGGCATTCGCGGGACGGCTCGTCCAAACGGCGGATACAGGCGGCCGGCTCCTCGGCATCCTGAATCAATGCTCGGCATTGGTGATGTGGGGTGCTGCTTTTTATTTTGCGGCGCTTTTGTTTCGATAAAAGGAATTCGGCCAGGTCATGTTGAATGTACCGGAAGGAAGAGGGGGAATTGGAATGTCAGATATTTTAAAGCTGTATCACTACCACAGATGGGCAAATGAGCAAGTTATTCAGCATCTGAAGACCCTGCCCGCGGCAAGCTTACAGCAGAAACTGGATAGTGTTTTTCCGACTGTGAACGCCGTGCTTGTGCATATATACCGGGCGGATTACATTTGGCTTCACGTGCTTTACGGAGAAACTTACGAACAAATCGTCTCGCAATTTGATCAATTTGAAAAGCTTGACGGAGATTTTGAGGCGGTTGAACATAGAATGACTGAACTGGACAAAGAATACAGCGAATTTTTAAGAGACTTGGAGAACATGGAAGGCCCGATCTCCATTTCTCATCCGCGCATGGGAACGCTCCGGACGACATATGCCGATGTGATCCGGCATATTGTGAATCACGGCACATACCATCGCGGCAATATAAGTGCGATGCTTCACCAAATGGGCTATAAAGGCGTGCCGACTGACTACATTTTTTTCTCATACGAATCATAAAAAAGCAAAGGCCTCCCGTGCCTTTGCTTTTTCACTTCGAATCTATCATAATCCGGCATAGTTGGGGGCGCCCGGTGTAAGCTTTACAGGCCTTCCGGTTTTAAAAGATTCCGTCGCGGCGATCCCGATTTCTAAGTTAATCGCGGCATCGATGTCTGTCACAATCGGCGTTTCCCCTTTTTTCACACATTCGGCAAAGTGCTCAAGCTCCAGACGGTAAGCGTCTTTAAAGCGGGCTTGAAAATCCGGAATAATTTCGTAGCTGCTGCCTGACTCCGTTAAAATGGTGACATGGCTGTTCCGCAGCGTGCCGACTAAAATGCTTCCCGCCGTCCCGATTATTTCGGCGCGGATGTCATGGCCGTACGGAGAATTTCGGCTTGCCTCCACATCGCCGGCCGCGCCTGAATCAAACTCAAGATACGTTATTGCCTGATCGACATCGCCGCACTCCTCCATGAATGGGTGCTTTAAAACCCTCCCGTGCCCGCTCACGGACGTAACCTCAGCATTCATGAGATATCTTGCGATATCGTAATCATGAATCGAGCAGTCAATGAAAAGCCCTCCGCTATGTTTGATAAATTCCGCGGGCGGTGCGCCTTGATCTCTTGTAAATCCTTTATAATAAATGGGTCTGCCGATTTCCCCGGCGTCGATTCTTCTTTTCGCGTCGGCGTATGCCGGATCAAACCGCCTCATAAAACCGACCTGGCAGATGACGTCCGTTTCTTCGATTTTTTTCATGACTTTAATCGATTCCTCAAGACTCAGGGTGAGCGGCTTTTCAACAAAGATGTGCTTGCCGTTTTCAGCAGCCTTCATGATCATTTCCGCATGTGTGCTTGTCGGCGTGACAATGATGACGGCGTCAATCGTGTGATCTTCCAGCAGTTCATACGGGCTCTCCGTCCATTTGGCGATTCCTAATTCTTTCGCACACGCTTCCGCCTTCCCCTTCATCGGGTCACAGACGGCCGCAAGTTCGGCTCCCCGCACTTCGCCGGCTAAATGCTTCGCATGAAAATACCCTAATCGTCCTAATCCCAGCACCGCACATCTGACTTGATCTGTCATCTATCACCGCTCCTTTTTCTTGAGGCCGCATGCCGTAATTGAGCAAGCGGTTTCCCTTATTAAACAGAAATTATTATTTTGAAAGCGTTTTATTTATAACTCAAGCTGTTGGCTTTCTTTGCTTGCAACCCGCAGTATTTGCGCAAGCGCTTTCTCCAAAGCTGTTTTAATTTTACAATGCTTTTCGCTCGTTTGACAATGTTTTTCATAGAAAAAAACGCGCCTTATTGCTGAGGGCGCGTTACCGGTGCGGTAGAATGCCTGATGACGAGTTCCGGAGATAAAATGATTTTGCTTTTTGTTTTTTCTTCCCTTGAATCTCATCAATGAGAAGTTCAACGACGCGCCTCCCCATTTCGCGGATGGGCTGAGAAATCGTCGTGAGCGGCGGTGCCGTCATTTCAGCGAGAATGGTATTGTCAAAGCCGATGACGGACAAGTCTTCCGGGACCCGAATGCCCCGGGAGCGCGCCGCCTGTATCGCCGCACATGACAAGACATCATTAAAGGCGAAAACGGCGGTCGGAAGGTCTCTGTCAAACAGCTCGCCCGCTGCCTGTTTTCCGCTTTCCAGCGAATATTCCGTCGGTATGATCAGCGATTCATCTAGTGTCATCCCCGCTTCCCGCAGCGCTTTTTGAAAACCTTTGATTCTGTCTCTTTCACCCGTGGTCGAACCGTTTCCGACGATACAGGCGATTCTTTCATGGCCTAAAGATATGAGATGCTCAGCCGCCTTATAGCCGCCGAGAAAGTCATCGATAATGACGACGTCCATCGGCGCGAGCGGTTTATCCTGCGTAATCATCGCAAGCGGGATACCCGATTTCACAATATCATCAAGCGCCGTGGCGCTGTCATCATGATCAAGTCCCGTCGCGAATATAATGCCGTCCGCCTGCTTCTGCCGCAGCATCGAAAAATACTTCGTTTCTTTTTCAGGCTGATAATCGGTGCTGCAGATAATGATATGAAACCCAAGTACACCGGCGCTGTCTTCAATGCTTTTCGCCAGTTCCCCGAAAAACGGGTTTGAAATGTCCGGGGTGATCAGGCCGATCATATTCGTCTTTTTGCCCGTCAAAGCGGATGCGTGAACATTCGGATGATAGTCCATCTCCTCCATGACACGGAGCACCATCCGGCGGGTTTTGTCACTGATCCTCCCCGTATTGTTGATGACCCGCGAGACGGTCGAGATGGAGACGCCCGCTTTTTCGGCCACGTCGTAAATTGTCATTTTCATGCTTACCGATCCCTCTTCTGTTCTCTGGTATTAGGTCAGTCCGTTTTCCGGCTTACGAATTTGCGGTATTCAAGCGGCGAAATGCCTTCAATCTGTTTAAACAGTTTGGAAAAATAAGTCGGGTCTTCCATGCCGATGGCGTCCGCGATCGTCCCCATTTTGTCATTAGTTGCGGACAAAAGACGTTTCGCCTCCGTCATTCTGACTTTGTTCGTATACTGGCCGGGCGTGACGCCGAGCACCTGCTGCATGCAGCGGGTCACGTAGTCTTGGTTGTAATGAAGTGCCGAAGAGAGCGCTTTGATGGTTGTTTTCTCCTGATAGTGCTCCTGCAGGTACCGGGCGGCCTCCCATGCGACTCTTTCCTTTGCGGACGGGATTTGGAACGCTTCTTTCTGAAGATGGAGCAGCAGCTCTTCAAACAGAATCTGCTTTCTTAGCGGCAGGTCGGAGTTCTCGGCGCTTTCATCTGTCAGCACACTGAATTGCCCGGCCATAAACTGCGGGCGTCTCACCTTCCCTTTTTGCGGCAGGGACAAGCGGTAGCGGGACGGCTCTTCAAAGCTCCCTTTTTTTCGCCTCAGCTCCGACCAGTTGTTCCCGGTGGTTTCCGTCACCTCATAATCCGCTCCTTCAAAATGAAGCCACGAATAGGATGTCGTTTCTTCACTGCCTTTTGTCCCGTAATGTTCAAGCCCGGGAGAAAGCAGAATATATTCTCCCGCTTCAACGGAAAAGGCGTTTTCGTCTTCTGTAATGTAGAGGACGCCTTCTTTCACATACAGCAGATCAAACACCGGGAAGACCCGTCTCACATGGGTTTCGCCTTTTTTGAACACTCCTTCTCCCGCAGCGATAAAGACCGGGAACGGAGGGACTGTGAACTCGAGAAAGGACATATTTCCGGCCCTCCTTTTTAAGTCGGATTTTTGCAAGAAGTTTCGTTTCTCTCCCTTTTTATTATAAGAAAATGGAGGTACACTTTTAAACGTTGATTTTTTCAGGAAAGGGGTTAAAAGAAATGAAACAAGCGATTTTAAAACGGGCTGCATTCAAACAATCCTCTGATCACAAACTCTCATTATACGCGCTGACTTGGCCGATATTTATTGAGGTTTCATTATATATGTTTATGGGAAATGCCGACACTCTTATGCTTAGCCAATACTCTGACAACAGTGTGGCGGCCGTGGGTGTCAGCAATCAGATTTTAAATTTAATTATCGTGATGTTCAGCTTTATCGCAACGGGTACGACAATTGTGATTTCACAGTTTTTAGGATCTAAACAGAAAAAAGAGGCGCAGGAAGTGGCTTATGTATCAATAGGAGCGAACTTTGTCATCAGTCTCGCCATCAGCGCCGCCATATTTTTTGCGGCCGTTCCGCTGCTTCATGTGATGGGTCTTTCCAATGAATTGATGCCGGATGCCAAAGTCTTTTTGCAGGTGGTCGGCGGGCTGTCCTTCATTCAGGCTTTGATTATGACGTTCAGCGCCATTTTAAAAAGCTACGGTCATACGAAGGATACGATGTTCGTTACGATCGGGATGAATATTTTAAATATTGCCGGAAACTTTCTTGTCATTTTTGGGCCGCTCGGCCTTCCGGTGTTAGGCGTCGCCGGTGTTGCGATGTCAACGTCCTTTGCGCGGATCATCGGGCTGATCGCGATGATTGTGATCGTCAAAAAACGCATCGGACTCGGTCTGACATGGCAAAAGATTTTTCACGTCCATAAAGAGCACTTGCGGAAACTCCTGAAAATCGGGATTCCGTCTGCCGGTGAACAGCTGTCTTACAACATTTCACAAATGGTTGTCACTTATTTTATCGCCATTATGGGCGCTCAGGCGCTTACAACAAAGGTTTATACACAAAACATCACCATGTTTATCCTGCTGTTCGGAACGGCGATCAGCCAGGGCACACAGATTTTGATCGGCAGATATATCGGCGCCAAACGGTTTGACGACGCTTATGACCGCTGCATGAAAAGTCTGTACTGGGCGCTTGGCATTGCCGCTTTGACATCCGTGATCATGACCTTGTTTTCAAAGCAGCTGATCGGAATTTTCACAAGCAGCCCTGACATTATTGCGACGGCGAGCATGCTGATCGCCATGACGATCATTCTTGAGCCCGGCCGTTCATTTAATGTCATTATCATCAACTCGCTGCGGGCTGCCGGAGATGCAAAATTCCCCGTCTACATGGCGATGATTTCCATGTGGGGTATCGGACTGCCTCTCGCTTATCTGTTCGGCATCCATTTCGGATTGGGGCTTATGGGCATCTGGATTTCATTTATCGCGGATGAATGGGTCAGAGGCATTCTTATGTACAGAAGATGGCGGTCGCGGATTTGGATTCAAAAAGGGATTGCATAAACGCCCGGAGCTTCGTTAAGAAGCCGGGCGTTTTTTTATGCTTGCGAAAGCCGTTTTCTCATGTCACCGAGCTCTGACCGGTAATGTGCCAGCAAACCGGTAACGGCGGGCCTTGAGTATAACGGAAACAGCTCCAGCTCTTCAGACGCCTCCTCGAAATACGCCTCGGCCTCGAATGCGATGTACTCCCATACATTCATAAAAGCTTTGTTGACGGTATGGCTCTCCAGCTCTTCTTCCGTATAGCCGAATTGCTTCATCACCTGGCGCGGGAGACGCTTTTTCGCCAGCTCGTCCGTATGAATCCCCAGAAGCACCCGGGTCAGCTGAATGGCTGCTCCTAATGAAACGGCTGCATGGCGGAGTTTCTCTTGGTTCCGGCGCGCGCAAACCGGCAGCAGAAGCAGGCCGAGGGCTCCGCCTGTTCGGCCCGCGTACATCAGCAGGTCATCAAACTCTTGATACGTTACTTTTTCTCTGTCAGAGATGTGGCCGGCGATAAACTCACGCAACGGCTCTTCTTCAAGCGCAAATTGCTGCCGCACATCGGTGAGCGCCTCCCACAAAAAGCCGTCGGCGCGTGCCCCGTTCAGAAAGTCTTGTGCCGTCTGTTCAAATCCCCCAAGTTCCTGCACATCGAGCCGATCAGCTTCGTGAAACAAAGCAAGCACCGCCCATGCGGCCCGCCTGTTTTTTGGCGGCAGGGATGAGAAAGTCCGTTTATATAAAGGAAAGTGCGCCTCGGCAAGCTGGGCGCATGTTTCATATTCGGTCATGGTATCACTCCTCTGTTTTTTAGTGTACCATATGTTTCACAATAAAAAGACCGATATCCTTCAGCGGAAACCGGTCGCGGCACTGTTATTCTTCTATATCGATACGGTACGCCTCAAACCATGTATGGATCTGGGCAAGATGGGCGATCAGCTGCGGGCCTTTCATCAGCTGGCCGAACCACGGCACCTGAAAAGATGAACCTTCTGTCTCCAGCAGCATTTCCAACTTCTTTCTGTCAAGCAGGGTGTGAAGCACGGAATCTTTCTGTTGCAAAATCGTTTTCAGCCATTCTGTGACCCCCTGCGTGTATTTCGGGTGATGCGTTTTCGGATAAGGGCTTTTTTTGCGGTACAAAATATCTTCAGGAAGCAGTCCTTCAAGCGCTTTCCGCAAAATGCCTTTTTCCCGGCTGCCATGCATTTTCATTTCCCAAGGAATATTCCAAACGTATTCCACAAGTCTGTGGTCGGCGAACGGCACCCGTACTTCAAGACTTGCGCCCATGCTCATGCGGTCTTTGCGGTCGAGCAGATTGGTCATAAACCAAAGCATATTTAAGTAGAACAGCTGCCGTCTCGCTTTATCTGTTCCCGTCTCACCGTCTAACAGCGGCGTTTCCGCAATGGTTTCTTCATATCTCGCATTCACGTATTCTCTAAGATTCAGCCGTTTTTGCCACTTTTCATCCAAGAGCGTGATCCTCTCCTCAGTCGACCTCATCCAAGGAAATCCGTCTTCTTCTGCCGCTGTGTGGAACCACGGATATCCGCCGAAAATTTCGTCCGCGCATTCTCCGGAAAGACTCACGACAAAATCTTTTTAATTTCCCGGCAGAACCATAATAGCGATGAATCAACATCAGCCATGCCCGGCAGGTCTCTGACGAGAACGGATTCCTCCAGATGTTCAACCAGCTGATCCTGCGTAATCACGCACTTATGATGCTGTGTGCCGAATGCATTTGTCATTTTATCGATCCACGGGCCGTCATCATTCGGCTGAAAGGCGCTCGCTTTAAAAAATTTGCTGTTCTCCTCATAATCAATTGAATAAGTATGAAGGGGATCTCTTCCTTGTTTCTCAAAATGAGCGGCGGCTATCGCGGTTATCGCGCTCGAATCAAGCCCCCCTGATAAAAACGTGCAAACCGGCACGTCAGATACGAGCTGGCGTGTCACTGCATCCTGAAATAAGTACCGAATGTGAGCGGCGGTTTCATCGAAGCTGTCTGTATGCTTTTCGCTCTTTACATTCCAATAACGCCATATGGACAAACCGTCCTTTGAGAAAGTGAACGCATGGGCGGGACGCACCTCGTGAATTCCTTTAAACACCCCGCAGCCCGGAGTTCTGGACGGCCCGAGTCCGAATACTTCCGCAAGTCCGCCGCTGTCTGTGCGGGCTTTCACATCAGGATGAGCAAGGATGGCTTTCAATTCCGACCCAAACAGAAAGGAAGAGCCGTGTTCTTTATAAAAAAACGGTTTGACGCCGAGCCGGTCTCTTGCCCCGAAGAGCCGCTTTCGCTTTTCATCCCAGATGGCAAAAGCGAAAATACCGTTCAAGCGGTCCACGCACTCCTCCCGCCACTCAATATAGCTGTGCAGCAGCACTTCTGTATCAGAGGTCCTCTCAAAACGGTGGCCCCTCGCCTGAAGCTCCTTCCGCAATTCCTCCGTGTTATACAGCTCGCCATTATAAATGATGGTGTACGTTTCCTCTTGATGCGTGCAGGCCATCGGCTGGCGGCCGCCTTCAATGTCAACGACCGAAAGTCTTTTATGTCCGAATAAAACATGGGGCTCTCCCCAGACGTTTGAATCATCAGGCCCTCGTTTTGAAAGAGTGTCTATCATATTGTTCATAATATGTTTCTCTTGGACGAGCTGCTTTTGAAAATCGACCCAACCCGCAATTCCACACATGTGATATCAGCTCCAATCCCGTTTCTGTCGGTTTCAAATTCGTTTCTATCAGCACTTTACCCAGTTTATGCAAAGAAACGCAGATAGTTGATTTGTCCCACTAAGACTTGTATGAGACAAGCCCGATTTGGAAAGAACGGAAGAGAAGAAACAAACAAAGGAGACCGGCACGGTTATGAAACGAAAACAGCTTTTCTCAGAAAAAACAAATGGGGGCGCGGCACACTGATGATAGAGGACGGCATCTGCCTCGTCGAAAACGATGAAGGCGATATCCTGCTTGCAGACAGTCTAGGAAACGCAGCCGTATTGATGAAACACGACGGCCGATGGCAGCCGGCACGGATTTGCGGCGGTGCGGCCGAAATCGGCGCAGACACCATCCCCCTGCTCGGCGGGGAAGAAATCCGTTATGAAAAAGCGGTCAAACGGCCGCTGTTAACCTTGCTCGATTCGCTGGACGATGAAACGTTTCTGCTGTTTCTCAGCCATCTGCACGGGTTCGGCCTGTCTGTATATGATTGCGTATTTTCCTACAATCAGGCGCTGTTTTCCGGTGAAGGCGTTTCGTTTTATCACTTCTCGGCGGATGACGCACAATGCGCCCTTCAGCATCATCGCGGCAGCCCGGGTAAACACGACAGATTTGAATGGACGGCATCTGACGGGCGGCGCTCCATTATGTATTCAGCGGCAAAACAAGACGGCACCGCGTAACAAACAGGCGGCACCTTTTAAATAGGTGCCGCCTGATGTATTCAGCTTTGTTTTTCACGCTGATTGACGGCCGGCGTTTGCTTTTACCCTTCACAGCCGAAGCTTTTGCGATAACGAGATTGATTGACGCTTTTGGCATCCTGCACATCTCCTTCGCCTCATCAACACGGCATTTCTCATTCAGCGGCACAGTTGCGCAACTAAAAAACCCGGATGCATCCGGGTTTTTCAAGCGATTGATTAAAATACGTGAAAGCCGATCGGCAAGTGAAGGCCGAGCAGCACCGTCAGGACGAGCACGATAATAAAACCGATCCACAGTCCGCCGGTTGATTTGCCTTTTTTCTTACGGATGACGAGCATTTCCATCAGTCCGATGGTAATGATGCCGAGCAGCATTTTTCCGGCGTACTCTCCGTTCCAATTCGCAAAACGGACAAAAAGCTCAGCTCCGGTCAGAATAATAATAATGTAGAATAAGCGCAGAATCATATGCGTAATTTTTGCGCCCTTCGCTTTTCCGGCACCGTACAGCCCGTAGCTGACAAACACCAGGATAAGCGCAACGACCCATGAAGTAATATGCCAATGTGTCATTATGTTCAATTCCCCCTATCAGATCAATCTGCCTCACTTATGGTACCACAACAAGCCGCTCGGAGCATTATCAATCGTGCGAAAGACACACAATTATCCGATTTGGTTCGACAGCGTGCCGATCGGTTCAATTGTAATGTCAATACGGTCCCCCGGCTTTAAAAATTTCGGCGGCTTAAACCCTTTTCCGACACCGGACGGCGTTCCCGTCGCTATAATGTCACCGGCTTCAAGCGTCATCCCTTTTGACAGCGTCTCGATTAATTCAGCTATCGGAAAAATCATGTCACCCGTTGATCCTGATTGGCGCAGTTCTCCGTTCACCCGCGTTTCAACTTTCAGGCTTTGCGGATCACTGACGGCCGACTTATGTACAATGACCGGGCCCATCGGGCATGTCGTATCGAGGCTTTTGCCGATAAAAAACTGTTTATGTTTTTTCTGCAGATCGCGCGCTGTTATATCATTTACAATTGTATAGCCGAATATATGATCAAGCGCATGTTCTTTGGAGATGTGCGATCCGCTTTTTGATATGATTACCGCAAGCTCCCCTTCATAATCAAGCTGCTCCGTTACATCCAAGTGGCTGTTCACTGTTTCTCCGTGTCCTGTAACGGCAGCCGGGGCTTTCGTAAAAACCATGGGATGCTCCGGTATATCCGCCTCACTCCCCATTTCAACGGCATGATCACGATAATTTTTCCCGATGCAGATCACGTTCTTTGAAGGTCTCGGAATAGGCGCGCAAAGCTTTACGTCAGACAGCGCATACATAAATGAACCCGACTCGTCATTCGGTTTTTTCGCCCATTCCGCAAGCTGTCCGGCATGCGCGACAAACTTATCTCCTTTTTGAATGCACTCGATCAGCGAACCCGGAATCGTCTCAAGTTCAAACAATTTTTTTTCAGCCTTTTGCAGATCTAAAATTTTGTTATCATCAATAATCAGACCGACAAATTTCCGGCTGTTCAGTTCCCCTGTCGCAAATTTCATGTTAATCCCCCATCATTTTTAAATCTGGCATTCCTTTATGTATTCTTCCTCCGGGCGGGAAATCCCTCTTTTAAACAGGCTGAAAATAAGTGTAAAAGAGTATCAAAAATTGTCACTTTTTTAGTCATATTGACGAAATAAAACCTTCTTGGCCAAAATGGGTTATACTATTATCATCCTATGTTTTCCAAAATAATCGAGAATTGGAGATCACACGATGAACAAAATTGAAGAAAAAAGATTAACTTTATTCGAGACAGCGCAAAAATTCGGAATCAATGCGACGGAGACCATCAGGTGCAGCCAGGAGCTGGACAGCCTTTTAAACGGGTGCCGGGGCGGGCTCATCCAACAAACGAAAGACAGCGGGCCGAACCCGGCCGCACAGATTCAGCACGGCCGCGAAAAAAAAGAGGCTTTCTCATAAACGTGATATGTATATAAATCTGTATCATTTATGTATAAGACCCGGCATGCGTAAAGCGCCGGTGTTTTTACGTCTAAAGTTTTTTCCGCTCACAAAAATGTGCATTTGTCATAAGCTATTTTAGGCAGGCAGCCCAGATAAGCTCCTGGAGTGCAGTCATGAAAATCTTCACGAAAAGGATGTGCTCGTATGCCCGCAATTGTCGGAGCGTTTAAAATTAATGCCGTCGGTACGAGCGGAGTCGTTCATATTGGCGACTGCATCACCATTTCTCCAAAAGCAGAGGTTAAGACATTTGCCGGAGCGGGCAGCTTCAATACCGGAGACAATCTCACACTGACGAATTACAGGAATTCAACGAATGTGTACGATAATGATGTAATCGATCAGCCGATGGCAGGAAACGCATAAAGGAGGCGCCGTATGAATTTTTACGTCAATCAGTCGATCCATATCAATTACATGCGTGTAGAATCTGTCAGCAATTCCTCCATACTGCAAATCGGAAGCGCCGGTTCAATTAAATCTCTTTCCAATCTGTACAACACAGGGAGTTATGTTGAGCCGGCGCCGCCTGTCACCGCGGGGCAGCAGGCTGTAACAACAGGGGGAGGTCCCGGCACCTCATCATTTGTACCGCTCCAGCCGCCAAGCCGGTAGTTTTAATGAAGGAAACGAGACGCGAGGTGAATGTCATGTATGATCAATCCGTTTCATCCTACCTGCAGAATTTAAATTCTTTCGTCCAGCAGCAGGCGCAGCAGATTCAGGAGCTCGAACGGCAGCTGAAAGAATTCCAAAATGAAATTTCAACGCTGAAGCAGCAGCCTTCTACAAGAATCGATCGGCTCGAGTATAAATTTGATCAGCTGAAAATTGAACGGCTGGAAGGAACACTGAATATCGGATTGAATCCGACTGATCCGAATGCCGTGCAAAACTTCGAAGTCGGCCAGACATCTCCGCAGGTCGGAATGATGCAGCAGGAACAGGCGGGCCAGCAAATGCAGCAAATCCGTCAAAACGTCGATATGTACCTGAATGAAGAAATCCCTGCGCTTTTAGAGCAGCTCGAAACTCAGTATGAGAGCAGGCTGGACGAAACGAACAAATATCATATTATTGAAGATATCAGAAAGCAGATGGACAGCCGGATTCAGTATTATCTGTCCCATGTCCCGAAAGAAGAAAATACGGCGCCCGCGCAATATGCCGAGCAGATTGCCGAACATGTGAAGCGTGATATTGTCAGGGCCGTCGAGCACTTTATTAAACACATACCTGGTGAAATGAAAGGTGATGATCCGTCATGATTTTTACAGTGATTAACCGGAATATTGAAGTCGGAGACATCCGGTCTACCGGTGTATCCAGTTCTTCCTTATTATTAATCGGCGACACCGATTCCGTCTATCTGTCTTCCATCTTTGACACGCCTCCGGAATCTCTTATTATCGGGCCTTATGTGCCGCTGGCGCCGGAATAATGTTAAAGCGCATTTCACGCCTCCGGAACGCCAAAATCAATTCAGTCGGGATTGCGAGTGTCTTTCAAGCAGGCGATACGAATGAAATCAATATGCGGATCAAAGTATTGGCCGATCAGCGTAGTCTTGCTGTATACAGAGATGATGAAGGCTCATTTAACAAAAAAGAGTACCAGATCTTTCGGCAGCCGGCCGTCATGCCGTTACCGGAAACGGGAGTCCAAAGCGCATTCTGCCATGAAAACCCTTCAATTCGAGTAAGGAATGTGAAAGTTCAAGGGGTATCGTCAGCGTCCGTGGTTCAAATCGGATCGACGTCGATCGTTCTGGGAGATTCGCGGCTGAAACATATTAGGCAGATCTTCACGCCAAGCTCACAATCACAGCAGCTCTGACATATAATGACGGTGAGACTTCTATAAAGGGTGTCGTTTATGCCAGCAATTACCGGACCTATAGCTATCAATTCCATATCGGGCGGAGTCGTAAACTTTGGTGATTCCTTTTACCTTTCTCCAAAAAGCTCTTCTAAATCTGCGCTCGGTTCGGGAGCAGGCAATACCGGAGATTTCCTGTTATTAAACAACGTTGTCAATGCGACAAACTATATAGACCCCGATGTCAGCGATCAAAATGTGGTCGGAAACGCCTAAAAAGCAGCCGCTCTTTCAGAAGAGGGCTGCTTTTGGTTCAGCGTTATTTTCGTTCATTTGCTTTTTTTGTTTTTACAAGCTTTTCCGGCGGCTGTTTTCTGATCCATTTCACAAACCGCGCGAGTTTCGGGTCACGCCGCAGCTCTTCTATTCCCGCGAGCCTTGCCGCAAGCTCCTGATTCGTATAGAGCGCGTGAACTTGTTTATGACAAGGGATGCAGAGCATTGCGGTCGGAAGGAATGTCCCGCCTTCTTCCTTAGGCGTTAAGTGGTGCTCCGTCAGCCGCACATGATGGCGGCCGCATAATTCACATGTGCCCTCGGCAGAATCGGCCATAATTCCTTCTCCTTTCTACATGATCTCCAATGTGACCCGGGTGCCTTTCCCGCCCGGTTCGGACGGATGAACGATTAATTTTTTCGGCAGACGCGCTCTCAGCTCCTGCACATGGCTGATCACTCCGACGGATAAGTTGTCCGATTGCAGCTTTTCGAGCGCTGTGACAACGGTGTCTAAGAGCCCTTGGTCAAGAGTCCCGAATCCTTCATCTAAGAAAAAGAATTGCAGCGGGTATTGCCCCCGCAGCTGAATCTGGGCGGACAAGGCAAGCGCAAGCGACAGCGATGTCAGAAACGTCTCCCCGCCGGAAAGGCTTGATACGGGCCGTTTGACGCCTCCGTTCGCGTCATCACGCATGACGAAACCGCCTTCTGAATCGACTAATATGGCATACCGCTGCCTTGTCAGCGCTCCGAGACGGGCAGAGGCGTCCCGAGCCACGCTTTCCAGCTGTTCTTCCGCTAAAAATTCGACGAATGTATTGCCTTTACATACAGACTGGAGCTTATCAAGCCTGTCAATCTGTGTCTGCCAGCTTTTCAGCTCGGCTTCAATTTCTTTAAAGCGCTTATGCTGTTTTTGCATAACCGCGAAGGCTTTTGCCTGTGCCCCTTTTTCCTCCATGGCGGCGCCTGACTCAGCCTCTGCCTGCTTCAGCAGAGAAACCGATGCTGTCCATTCTTCCTCCGATATCCGGCGCTCGGCTAATTTATCAGTAACACGGCTGATATTTGCCGATAGCTGTTTTGAAGTGTCCAGGAACTCATCAATTTCTTTTTTCATTTCCTCTGCACGCCCTTGCGGAAGCAGACTTTTTTTAACTTGGTCCGGCTCGGTAAACCCGGTGTCTTTTGACCTCGCGCGCCAGTCGTTTTGCGCTTTCTCAAGGGAGGTCTCAGCATCCCTGAGTGACATGAGACTCCCGGATTCCCTGCCTTTTGCGTCATTCAGTGATTGCTGCGCCTGCTTCAGCGCGTCGAATAGGGACTGTTCTTTCGATTTTAACAGCTGTAATTCCTGCCGCACCGCTTCAAGCTTTGCGGAAATTGATGTTTCTTCAGCTGCTGTTCCGAGCTCTTGTTCATATCCGTCAATCACCTGCTGCAGGCGCTCAGACGCATAGTGAAGCTCGAGCCGTTCCCGTTCAAGCCGATGCTTCATCTCCTGCAGGCGTTCTTTCTCCTCTTCATGTTCCTTGAGGAATGCGATGCTTGTTTCAATGCGCTTCTCACATTCTTCTGCCTGCCTGTCCTTCTCATCTATCGAAGCCTGCCAGGCGTCAATCCGGTTTGGCGGAATATCACCGCAGACTTCGTTGTACTGATTCAATCGGCTTTCTGACAGCGATTCAAGCTCTTCTAATGAATGTCTGAGACGGTCGGCTTCTTTTTCCTCATAGCGGATTCGTTCGGCAAGCTGCTCAGCTTGTTTTACCGTCTGCTGATGCGCGCTGATCAGTCTTGTGACCTTCTCTTTTACCGACAGCATATCCTGTTTCATTTGTTTCCATTCCAAGCGGACGGCGCTGAACGCTTCATCAAGCGGGCGTCCGCTGATGGAAGAAGCGGCTTCCAGCTCCGGAACCCGGGCGCTTTGCAGAAACGGACATTCTTCGGTAAAACGCCCCGACTGTTCTTCTAATGCAACCTTGGCTGTCAGCACTTCCTGAGAAAGAGCCGCCGCCTCAGAAAGCAGCGCTTCCACCTGCTCCAAATGTTCCTGCACAGCCGTATCAGGCGAGAATGTTTCATGAGCGGAACGCGGGCGGTCATGCTGCGTCGAGCCGCATACAGGACAAGGCTTTCCTTCGATCAGTTTTTCCGATAATTCTTTTGTTAATGCAGCCGTTCTCGCTTCCTCTGAGCGCCTGCGGAGATCGGCTTGCGTTTTTTCAGCCCGTTCGGCTGCAGCTTTCAGTGAACGTTCCGTTTCACAGACCATATGATAAACGGTTTGCAGCGTTTGATAAGCGCGCGTAATGTCTTCCTCTTCCGTTTTCGCTTTCTCTGTGAGCGACTCGCTTTCTCCGTTGAGCTTCTCCACGTTTTTCAGCTGCGTTGTCAGATTGGCCCGTTCTTTCGTGATTTGTTCCTGTGTCTGCTGAAAGCCCGCCGCCAGCTGTGCTGCGGTCTGGCATTTTTTCCGTTCATCGGCGGTCACTTGAACTGCTTTCAGCTCTTCTTTCAGCTCATTCTGCCTGTTTTGGCCGCGGGTCAGGCGGTCTTTCACTGCGGCCAGCTGTTTCGAGGCGGCTTCGTATTCTTCCTCTTTTTTGCTGTGCTCCGCATTTGTTTTTTCCGCTTCTTTTTTCGCTTCAAGCAGTTTTTGTTCAATGGCTGAAAGTCTTTGATACAGCTCTTCTTCCTTGACAAGCTTCGGCTCCTGTTCGGCCTTATGGGCCCGCCATGCTTCATAGGCTTCATTTTGCCGGGTAAATGAAACGGTTTCCGCCTCTGATTTCCGTTTGGCCAGTTCGTGTTCCTGTTCGGCGCGCTGCTTCCGGCGGACGGCTTCTGTGCAGCGGTCTGCGTACGGCTCAAGGGCGAGAGCTGTTTCCGCCTCTTTAAGACGCTCAGTCAAATCCGTGATGTACGGGCGTCTTTCCTCGAGCTTTTTCTCCCGGCGCTCATATTCATCTCTTTCTGTCTGCAAGTTCCAAATTTCCTGGTGATTTTCAAAACGCTCTTTTGCCCGGACCCGTTTCTGCTCAGCTGCTTCAAGCCGTTCGTTCGCTTCGTGAAACTGCTGTTCAGCCTGCTTCAGCGCATCTTCTCCTGCGTCTCCGAGGCCGGATTGTTCGGCCAGCATTTCATTTTTTTCGCTGCCGCTTCCTGCGCCCGCCGCCGCAATTTTTTGACAAGCCTGTCCCCGTACTGTTCCAGATTAAACAGGCGCTGGAGCATATGTCTTCTTTCCGCGCCTTTAAGCGACAGAAACTCGGCAAACTTTCCTTGCGGCAGCACGACGGCTCTTGTAAAGTCGTCAATGGTCAGGCCAAGAAGCTCCTCTACCTTTTTGTTCACTTCATTCGCTTTATCGGCCAGCACCGTTTGTTCGTCTTTGATTTCAATCAGGCGGCAGAGGGCGGTTTTTACTTTCGTTTCATCCGTTCTCTTAAAAACGCGCTCGACCTTGTAGGAAACCCGGTGGCCGGATTGAAGCGCGAATGTAAATGAGACGGCGAGCTGATCTTCGGCATGATTCAGGATGCCGTGCGTATTATTTGCGGCGCGCTCCACTTTTCCGTATAAAGCGAGTGTCATGGCATCAAGGATCGACGATTTTCCGCTTCCGGTCGGCCCGAAAATCCCGAACACCCCGGCTCCTGACAGTCCGGCAAAATCAATGGTCTGTTCCTCCCTGAAGCTGTGGAGCCCTTTTATCGTTAACAGAATCGGCTTCATGTCGCATCCTCCTCATCATCTGCTGACGCAAGCTCTAAAAACAGCTTGACCATCTCCTCATCCGGCACGCCGCCGCCCGTTTGTTTTTCATAAAACTTTTTAAATCGATCCTCAATTGATGTGTGTTTCACTTCAATCCGGTCATTTTCGATCTCTTTTTCTTCAAAAACCGGCCTGATATGGATAAAGCCGGGATGCGCCTTTCTCAGCCGATGAATTTCCTCGAGAGAAAGCTGATCCGTCAAATGGATATCAAGGTCGATCCAGGCATTCCGGTCACGCCCTTCATCAAGCCAGCCGTGAACCTCGCTCAGCCCCTGCGCTTTCCATTTGACGAGCGGTTTACCGGAAGACAGGAAAATCTCTTCCCACTTCGCTTTTCCGCCGGGCTTCGCTTCTACCACTGTCACCGATTTGGCATAACCGGCTTCCGAAAAGCTGTATGCGAGCGGAGAGCCTGAATAACGGGCAGCCGTCTTGGCGCGCTTGATCGTTTGCGGACGGTGGAGATGACCGAGAGCCACGTAAGCCGCATCAGCCGGCAGGCTGTCAGCGGCGACCGTGTAAGCGCCCCCGACTTCAATCGGGCGCTCTGAATCGGTCTGATTCCCCCCCGCGACATAAATGTGGCTCGCCGCGATTTTCACGGCATCGTTCCGGCACAGCCCGCACATGTGAGCAAACGCCTCTCTGATTTTCACATCGTAATGATCGCGAAGAAGCTTTTCCTCAAACGTATCAGAAAGCACTTCGTTTAATCTCGCCTCTGACGGATATGCCAGCGCGGCTACGGCTAACAGCTCGTCCGCCGACGGCACCTCAATATGGACGGGTTCTGTCCGCGGATAGCCGATTAAATGAATGCCGCGCTCATTTGTTAACGGAGAAGCCGCCGCCAGCCTGTCGGGATTGTCATGGTTTCCGGCAATGACGACAACCGGGCGTTTTCCGCCGTCAGAAAGCCCGGAAAGACTTTCGTAATACAATTGTTCAGCGAGCGCAGGCGGGTTGACCGTATCGAATACATCCCCTGCCATAATGACCGCATCAATGTTTTCTTCCTTGACAATGGTATTCAGCTCTTCCAGCACTTCGGCCTGCTCGCTCAGCCGGCTTCTGCCTTCCAGCGTTTTGCCGAGGTGCCAGTCAGCTGTATGTAAAATGCGCATACCGCATTCACCTCACTTTTTGATAGAAAAAAAGATCCGCTCCAAAAAGGAGCTTCGGATCTCGTTACAGTGTAAGAACGTGACCTCCATCGAAGAAATAGAGCGCACGCCCTTTCACTTTCGTTTTTGTAATTTGTTCAACTGCTTTTGTATACAATTCGATTTGTGTTTCATATCTTTTTTGCAGAATCGGAGCCGCGCCTTCAAATCCATTCCGGAATTTCCCCTCTATCCGATCTGTTTTATAGTCCAGCAAATAGAGACCGTCCGCAGTTTCGTAGAGGCAGTCAATAATCCCTTGTACGAGCAGCGGTTCACCGGCCGTTTCGGCATCCTTGTACACCTCGCCGGCCGGAAGCGCCATACTGAACGGCACTTCCCGGTCAATCCGCAACGCCCCGAGAAGGTCTTTACCGATTTCAGTTCCGAAAAACTGAACAATTTCTTCTATATCAATGGCTTCCTGCTGCTCTTCTGTCAGCAGCTCTTTTTCGTAAAGCATCCGGACCGTCCGCTCCGCTTCTTCGGCAGTCGGAACGTGCGTCAGCGGTATGTGCTGCATCACCGTATGCATCGCCGTCCCTTTTTCGGCGGCTGTCAGCCCTTTTTTCATCATAAAACCGGGACGCCTGTATAAAAGCGTGTCTCCTGACGGTTTGATGAGAGAGCGGCCGCTGTATTCATCCTCGTACTCTTGCTTTCTCTTCAGCTCAGAAACTGACTGCTTCGTTCTGATAGCCGTCAGCTCCCGGTACGGATATTCCCATTCAAGCAGACGGCGCGCCTGATCATCAAATGAAAACGAACCAGGAATCGGCTCGCCCTGCTGTATCACCTTGAGACGTTTGCTCTTTTCTTCAGCACGTTCTTTTGGATTCTCTTCCAGCAATTCACTTTGCTGCAGCATCCGGATGTGAAAACGCGACGGGTCGCGCGCGATATCCTCAGTCGAAGAAAGTCCCGGCGTCCTGTGCGCCTCCATGTCACGGTGGCGGATGAGCGCCGGCCCGATAAAGTCCAAATAAGATGACGCCTGATAGCGGTCGAATTCAGAAAGAAGCCAATCAGCCCGGTCTGCTTGCGCCTGCCATTTGGCCAGCTGTTTTCCCGGTTTTTGCAGGAACCGACGAGAAACAGCTTTTCCTTCGCTCTGGTCAGCGCCACATACAATACGCGCAATTCTTCGGATAAGAGCTCTCTGCGCATCTTTTTCTTCATCGCCACAAGCGGAAGAGTCGGATAGCTGATTCTGAGTTCCGGATGAATATACTTCGTGCCGAAACCGAGCTCTTTATCAAGCAGGTATGATTTGTTGAGATCCATCATATTAAAACTTCTGCCGAGTCCGGCGGTGAAAACGACGGGAAATTCAAGTCCTTTGCTGCTGTGGATCGTCATCAGCCGAACGACATCCTCCTGCTCGCTGAGCGCACGGGCGGTCCCCAGATCATCCCCGCGCTCCTGCATCCGTTCAATAAACCGCAAAAAGCGGAATAACCCGCGGAACGCCGTCGCTTCGTACGAGCGCGCCCGGTCATACAAGACGCGCAGATTGGCCTGGCGCTGCTTTCCGCCGGGCATGCCGCCTGCATAGTCAAAATATCCGGTATCGCGGTATACTTCCCAAATCAGCTCAGACACCGAATGATTCGTCGAAAATGACCGCCACTTTTGCAGACTGTCATAAAAGGTTCTCAGTTTTTGATACAGTTCATCATGTCTGTCAGCGTTCGCTATATATGCTTTCAGCGCTTCATAAAACGGCGCTTTTTTCTTTTCAAGGCGTATCAGCGCAAGTTCATTTTCGTCACAGCCGACGATGGGCGAGCGCAGCACGGAAGCAAGCGGAATATCCTGATACGGATTATCAATCACCTTCAAGACTGAAAGCGCCGCAGCCACCTCCACGGCTTCAAAGTAACCCGACGTCAAATTGGCGTACACCGGAATGCCCTGGTTTTTCAGCTCTTCCATTAATTGCGGCGCCCACGGCATGGAGCGCAGCAAAATCACGATATCCCGGTACTGGATATTCCGGTGAGTTTTTGTTTTCCCGTCATATACCTTAAACGGAGACGAGACAAGCTTTCTGATCTCCCCGGCTATCGCTTTCGCTTCCCAGTGCACGGTTTCAAAGTCTTCGGCATCCTCGGAGCTGTCTGCATCATTAGCGCTGTCAATCAGCAGCAGTTCCGTTTTTGCCGCGTCATTCGGCGGATACGATGCGCCGAGCTTCAATGCCGCCTGTTCATCGTAGTCCACTTCGCCGATTTTTCCGCCCATCAGCTGCTTAAACAAGAAATTCGTACTGTCCAAAATATCGGAGCGGCTGCGGAAGTTTTGGTTCAGGTCAATTTTCTGCCCCGCGCCTTCCCCGCTTTCTGTAAACCTTTTATATTTCCCGAGAAACAGCAGCGGCTCAGCAAGTCTGAAACGGTAGATCGATTGTTTGACGTCGCCTACCATAAACAGATTTCCCGCCTCTTCATTCCCGCTTTTAACAAGCTGCAGGATAGACTCCTGCACAAGATTGGTATCTTGATATTCATCAACCAGAACTTCATGAAACTGGTCTTGATAATAAACGGCCGCTTCGCTCGGCACCCGCCGGCCTTCTTCATCAACCGCAGTTAAAATCGCCAGGCAGTAATGTTCCAAATCTGAGAAATCAATAATTGATTTTTCTTGTTTCGCCGCTTCAAATCGTTTTCCATACGATATCACGAGCTGAACGAGCGTTTCGATGACAGGCTTCATATCTGTTAAACTCTTCAAGTGATCTTGCGGACTTCTTGTAAAGTAATCGGTCTTTAACTTTTCGATCAGTTTCTTCGCGCCGTTTCGCAAATCGGTCGCTTCGTCCAAAAGCGCTTTGTCAAATTCATCACCCTTTACCGCCTTCGCCCGCTTAAATGAGACTGCGGGAACCCGTTCATACAGCGCATCGAAGTCATGCCGGCAGCTGATCAGCTCTTCTATCTGCTGAAGGTCATCCAGAAAATGATCAGCGCGCGGGGCCGGCCCGCCGGGCGCTTTTGTCAGTTCAAGCGCCTTCTCAAGCTTTTGTTTCGCCCCGTAGAGCGCCATTTCAGCATCTTCTCTCACATATTGGTAAAACGGAAGCTCTTCCATTTTGCTTTCTTCCGTCACGTCATACAGGCGGACAAAGCTTTGCAGCCACGCTTCCGGGTCAGGGTGCGACCTGGAATACTCGTACACCCGTTTGACAAGGTCTTGAAGATCCAGATCATGCCTGTCTGTCGTATATCTGTCCGCAAGCTCAAAAAACGCCTGATTCCCTTTTGCGTATTCATCTTCAAACAGCTCATCAAGCACTTCGTCTCCGAGCAATTCGCCTTCCGTCTGGTCAGCCATCCGAAAACCGGGGTCAAGATCAATCATATAATAATATTTTTTAAGCACTTGCAGACAGAAAGAGTGAAGCGTCGAAATGCTCGCCCGATTTAATAGAGAGAGCTGCCGTCTGATATGCAGAGATCCCGGATTTTTGGCGAGCTCTTTTTCTAATGCTTCCGCGATCCGATGCTTCATCTCCGCTGCTGAGGCGTTTGTAAAGGTCACCACAAGGAGCCTGTCAACATCAACCGGATCTTCCTCCGCGGTTATCTTTCTGATCATCCGTTCCACGAGCACGGCCGTTTTACCTGATCCGGCTGCGGCAGCGACAAGAATATCGCGGCCGGAAGAAACGATGGCGCTCCATTGGTCATCCGTCCATATGCTGTCTTTCGGTTTAGGAATTTGCATCATCATCCGCCTCCTTTTTCAGCCAATCCAGTATGGTGCCGTCTTTTTCCGCTTTCAGGCTGCGGTATTCATTTTCCTTAAGCGACTCATCAAACTGGCACACCGATTTAAACGCACAGTACGTACAAGGCGTCTTATCTTTCAGCTTATACGGGGTAATGGACACAAGCCCGTCCGTTATCGCTTCGCCCGCCTGTTCAAATGTCCGCCGCACATGGTCTGTCAGCAGATGAAAGTCCTGTTCGCTGACCGCGGCTGAGTCGGATCTTAAAGACCCGTCCTTTTTCAAACCGGCATTGACGATATTTGAACGCCCTTCCTCCAAAGTCGTGTCCATCAGGCTGATCGCCTCCCGGTCACCGAGGAGAAGGCCTTTCATTTTAAATTTCTTAAAAATTTCCTGCTCGATTTCATCAAGCCCCATCGGCAGACTGGCCTGAATCATCGGATCATGGATATGGAAATACAAAACGCCTGCCGGGGTCGCTTTCATGCCGAGCCAATCCGCGGAATGTGTAATCGATAAGTCAAGATATGTGAGCATTTGCAGAGCGAGCCCGTAATACACCTCAGCCAGATCAAGCCCCCTGTCGCTTGATTTATAATCAACGATTCTCAGCAGCAGGCCTTTTGAACTTTCCGCTTTATCCACGCGGTCGATCCGTCCGACGAGTTCCATCGTACAGCCGTTTTTCAGCGTGAAAGTGAGCGGAGGCAGCGGTCCGCTTCCGCCAAAGCCGAGTTCAAGACCGACCGGGACGAAACCGCTCGCCTTTGCATGCTCGCTTAATATGCCAGAAACACGCGTGACGATCTTCTGCAGTTTTTCCTTCACGTAAAAGTGTCTGTTTGAGCTGAGCAGAATCTCTTTTTGCAGCTTTGGCGCAAGCCGTTCCACCGCTTCATAGGAGAAATGCCGGCACTGATCTTTCGTCAGATCGCGCCATTCCAGCTTCTGCTCACGAAGCTGGTCTGAAATCAGCTTCAGACTGGAGTGAAACAGCTGGCCGATATCCGGCGCTTCCAGCTTGAAAAACTGCCGCTCTTTTAATTGCAGCCCGTGAGAGGCAAAATGGGAAAACTGGCAGGCATTAAACGCCTCCATCCGGGAGACGCTTCCTTTAATATGCTCGCCGTAAAGCTGGCGCGAAACAGGCCGTTCAAGACGCTTCGCCTCATTGCGGAAAAACAGGCTTGAAAACAGCTTTTTCGCACGCCGGTGATCAGACTCTTTCATCAGCACATTGTATGCGCTCCACCATACGTCACTGATCTCGTACTCTCTTGTCCACAGCCTGAGCTGACTTGCCGTATACGTCTGAGCCACCTGTTTATTGACGAGATACTGAAGCTGCTCTTCTTCGCTTACCTGCTCGGGATCAGCCGCTGACAGCTTTTCCTGATGATCGGGAAACAGCTCGCCAAGCCTGTTTACAACGATTGACGGCAGGAGCGTTTTTCCTTCCGCATCGGCAATCGGGTATGACACATAGAGACGGTCAGACGGACTCGACAGCGCCATATAGATGAGAAAATGCTCATCAAGCAGCCGCTCACGCCCCGCGGAAGACAGCTCCACTCCGACCGCTTTCAGCCACTCCCGGTCATCATCAGACAGCACGCCGTTTTCATCCGGGCGCGCCGGAAGAACGCCGTCATTGGCTCCGATAACGAATGTGCAGGACGTGCCGTATATTCTTGAGAGATCCATATTCCCTACAAATACTTGGTCAAGCGCAGGAGGAATTAAAGAAAAATGAAGCGATTCCGTTCCCGTTTCAAGCATTTGCTGGAACAGCGCCAAAGATATTTCATCTTCACCCATCATGCCGGCAAACTCCTCGAGAAGCTGGATAACGGCATCCCACGCCTGGCCGTGCTGCTGCGCTTCGATCATATTTCCGGCCTCTTCGGCCCGCTGCCTTTTACGGTCCAGCTTCAGGGGAACATCGGTATCTTCCAAAAAGAGATAAAGAGCCTCCGCCATGCTTTGAACCGTTTTCGCTTTTTTCATCCGGTTCTGCAGCCGGATAAGGGGTGCAGCTATCCACTCTCTCGTCTCATTCAGCATGTGTTCCATCTCGATTTCCTGATCCGTCTGCGCGAAATCCTCATCGAGCGATACGAAGCGCCTGTACACAAACCGGTCGCCGTTCGTCCAGCGCTCCCCTTTAATGCCGTAGGCGATACAGTAATTTTCAAGCTGATCAACCTGCTCTCTTATGTTCTGCTCCGGCTGATCAAGCGGGAATAACAGTTCGGTTTTCGCACAGCGGAACACCGCTTCATATCTCCAGTTCCCCTTCACAACATCCAGGCTTGAACGGATGAATTCAATAAGCGGGTGATGCTGCATAGAAGCTTTTCCGTCAATAAAATAAGGAAGCCCGTAATCGGCAAACACTTCCTTCAGCAAATCTTTATAATCTTCCGGCTGACGGATGAGAATCGTCATATCTTTGTACCGGTATCCTCCGTCCCGGACAAGCGATTGAATTTCCCGGGCAATACCTTCGAGCTCAGCTCTTCTGTTTTGCGCCTGCATGACGGTAAAAGCTTCCTGTCCGCCGGTATACGCCGCAGCGGGGCGCACATCGTACTGCGACTCTATACAGGCAAGCTCCGGCACATGCCGATGCCGCTTCGTGCCATGCAGTTCCTTGCAGGAAATATCGGCATTCAATTCCTTTGCCGTCTGATAAAGCTTATAGTATGTGCTTCCCGTCATTCTGAACAGATCGAGCTCATCCGGTGCCTGTTCCGCCGAAGGGCTGTCCGCCGTCAGCGAGAATGTGACATGTTCAGCATGCATGATCAGCTGCTCCAGCACCCTTAATTCCTGCGGCGTAAATTGATAGAATCCGTCGACGTAAACACGGGCGCCTTTTACAACGTCCGCCAAAGGAATCTGCTGAGCGAGCAGCGTCAAATAGTCCTCTGAATGCAAATAGTGTCCGGCGAGGCTTCTTTCCATCTGCTGATATAAAATCCCTAAATCATGAAGTTTTTCAGACAGCATCCGCTCTCCGCGATATTCTGACGCCGTTCCGCTTTCCGCCATGCGGCGGACGTCTTCAGGCTCAATACAGTACCGCTTAAACTCTGTCAGCATCCGTTCCACCTGCTCAGTGAATCCGGCTTTGTCACTCGCTTTTTGATACACTTTAAACTCGTGCTTATGTTCTTCAATCAGTTTCCTTAAAAGCATCTGCACACCCGTCGTCGTCACAAACGGGCGGTTCATGCCCCCGGTATGCTGAAGCACGCGCCAGGCCAAACGCGAAAAACTGAACACTTGAGCGCGTATCATGCCGCCGATATCCGGCGTTTTAGCAAGCTCATATTCCATTAAAAACGTCATTTGATCCGGGACTAGAAAAATGATCGGTTTCCCGAACGGCTCCCGGCGCAGTTCATCTTGAATGCTGTCGATAATCAGCCTCGTTTTCCCACTCCCCGATCTGCCTACTAAAAACTCAACACCCAAATTAGAAGACCCCTCTCTTTTTATCTTTCTACATTTTATCGAAAGTTGACGAAAATGACCAATCTCATCTGCTGGTAAAAACGGGATGACTGTTTTAAAACATATCGTTTTTGACCAAATTAAAGAAAAAAGGATTAAATATGATGTCAGAATATCCCGAAGTGATTGTGCGAACGATTCTGTCGTTCAGCATTTTGTTTATCGGCGCCCGGATACTCGGAAAACAAACCATTTCACAGATGACGCTTTTTGATTTCATTGCGGCCATCTCCCTCGGCGCCATCACGGCAAATCTGTCGTTTAATACAAAACTGCCGATTCATTTTACTGTCAGTGCTTACACGATTTTCGTGGTCATTATTTATCTCGTCGCATATCTTTCTATGAAAAACAGAACCGCCAGGGGTTTCTTTGCGGGCAAACCGACCATTATCATTCAAAACGGAAAAATACTTGAGCATAATATGAAAACGATGCGCTATACCCTCGACTACTTGAACCAGCAGCTTCGTGAAAATGATGTATTTGACATTTCTCAGGTTCAGACTGCCATCATTGAAACAAACGGCAGCATGTCAGTGGAGGTCAAACCGGAATTTGCGCTTGTTACAAGACAGGATCTCGGCATCTTTGCCGGACATGAAAAGAACTTTGCCGTTGAGCTGATTATGGACGGCCGGCTGGTGATGAAAAATCTGGAGGAAAACCACGTATCGGAAAAATGGCTGAGAGAAGAATTGGACAAGAGAAACGTCAAACCGGAAGACGTTGTATACGCTGTGCGCGGAAGCAACGGCCGGCTTTTTGTCGACACATACGACGACCATATTACATCGCCGCTGGATCAAGAATAAGAATAAGAATGACATCCGCACATGTCACGGGCTGCCGCCGTATAATACCCTATAAACATCCGGGGGTGAGTCCAATGCACGAGAATTTTTTTCATTATACAGCCATCTGCAGTGACGATTCTGTGCTTATAAAGGATCTGGTAAAATCCATAAACGGTGAATACAGCGCTGTGATTTGCTACTCAATATTAGCCGAAAAAGCGCCGACCGCAGAAATCAGAAGACGAATCGAACTTATCAGAGAGGAAGAAGTGCGCCACATGCACGCTTTCTCTTCACTGTATACGTCAATTACCGGAAAACAGTTGACGCCGAAACAGACGGAGCATTGTCCGCACACATACAGAGAAGGACTGAGGGCGGCGTTTTATGATGAGCAGAAAACGAATGATTTTTATTTGCAGGCATCCGATAGAGCGGTGCATCCCGAAGCGAAACGGTTATTTGCCCGCACGGCATTTGACGAGCAGCGTCATGCCGTCTGGTTTTTATACGATATGGCCCACTCTGCCCACTCTCCTTTCCACCATACAGGGGGAACGGTATCAAACGCGCCGAACACAAGCTACACCGAGGTAAATACCGGAAAATAACGATTCAGGCAGATCACGCTCCCCCGCCGGGAGTCTTCAGACGGCTGACAAACCCCGTTCTTTCAACAGGAGAGAATGGGGTTTATTTTTCGAGCCGTTTTTATACTTCCACTAAACAATGGATAACTTCTTCATTGTATAGTCAGCAAAAACCCTTTATAATAAAATAAACCAACTGGTCGGTTTTAAACGAACCGTTCCCCGCTTTGCCGGGACAACGATATGAATGAGGCGGAAAGGATCTGTGTGAAGTGACAAATACAAAAGGCGGTGCCGGAAAGAGCGAAAAGACGAAGAACAGGCTCATATCCGCTTCGCGTGACTTATTTGCAAAAAAAGGATATTCAGAAACATCGATTCGGGATATTTTAGAGGCGGCCGAGATCAGTAAAGGCAATCTATATCACCATTTTAAAGGAAAAGAGTTTCTGTTTCTTCATATCATGGAAGAGGATCACCGCGTGATGATCGAGACGTGGAGGGAAATGGAATCCGATCTGAAAGATGCTGCCGAAAAGCTGACGGGCTTTGCGGAGCTGCTCAGCCGGATGAGCATCAATTACCCGCTTATGAGAGCAAGTGAAGAGTTTTATGCGAGTGCGTTTACGTCAGAGGAGGTCGTAAAGCGGCTCAACAAAATTGATATTGAATATGACGATGTGATGAGAGAGATCTTAGAAGAGGGAAATCAAGACGGCAGCTGGTCCATTCCTCATGTCGAATCAAAAGTAAAAATCCTGCTATCCGTCTTCTACGGTTTAGATGTGTTATATAAAAACGATACCATTCAGCAAAGAATCGAATTGCAAAAAGAAGCCATCTCCGTGTTTATTCACGGGTCGATCAACGCTGATAAACAGAATGACAGCTGACAAAGGAGAAACAACATGCAAAAACCGATCAGAGAACAAAAGGCTGTACTCATCATCTTATTAAGCAACATATTTATTGCGTTTTTAGGCATCGGATTGATCATTCCCGTTATGCCGCTGTTTATGAATGTGATGCACTTGACGGGCAGCACAATGGGATACCTTGTCGCTGCCTTCGCCGTCGCGCAATTAATTGCATCCCCCATTGCGGGAAGATGGGTTGACCGCTTCGGCAGAAAATCATGATTCTCGCCGGACTGTTTTATTCGCATTATCCGAACTGACCTTCGGATTGGGCACACATGTCTCCATTTTATATTTCGCAAGGGTGCTGGGGGGCATCAGTGCCGCTTTTATCATGCCCGCTGTTACAGCGTATGTCGCAGATATTACGACGGTGCAGGAAAGATCGAAGGCGATGGGCTATGTATCTGCCGCCATCAGCACAGGGTTTATCATCGGGCCCGGCATAGGAGGATTTATTGCCGATCACGGCGTTCGTATGCCGTTTTTCTTTGCGGCGGGAATTGCATTTATCGCAGTGATTTCCTCTGTCTTTATGCTGAAAGAGCCGTTAACTAAAGAAGAACGCGCAAAGCAGATGGAAAGCGCCAAAGAATCAACCTTCTTAAAAGATTTGAAAAAGTCGATTCATCCAAGCTACTTGATCGCCTTTATCATCGTTTTTGTTTTGGCATTCGGGCTGTCGGCGTACGAAACGGTATTCAGCTTATTTACAAACCATAAATTCGGCTTCACGCCAAAGGATATCGCCATTATTATTACGTTCAGCTCCATTGTGGCAGTCCTCATTCAAGTGCTCGCGTTCGGCAGACTTGTCAACTTCCTCGGGGAGAAAAAAGTCATTCAGCTTTGTCTGATCATCGGCGCTGTGCTGGCTTTCGTTTCTACGGTGATGTCAGGGTTTTTGCCCGTGCTCGCTGTCACCTGCATCATTTTCCTTGCGTTTGATTTACTGCGCCCGGCACTGACTACTTATCTATCGAAGATCGCAGGAAATCAGCAGGGGTTTGTTGCCGGTATGAACTCAACATACACGAGTTTGGGCACCATTTTCGGCCCGGCTCTGGGCGGTATTTTATTTGATATGAATATTCACTTCCCGTTTCTGTTCGCAGGTGTGGTTTTATTTCTCGGTCTGGGATTGACGCTTGTGTGGAAAGGAAAAGCGGGCGAGGTTTCGGAGTAGGGTGCACTCACCCATCTCCGGAGCTTTTTTTGCGTTTGCGATAAGAAAAATGAATGGATTATGAGAAATAATTCATTATTTATTTATCTCAAAATCTATACTATAGTAATAGTAAGGTTAACGAGCTTAACAATTTAATATGAATGTTTCAGGAAGAAGGGTTTTCATTGAAGAAAGACAAACATCTCCTTACAGATATCTGGTTTATTCTCATCAGTGCGGCAGGGGGGTTTCTTCTTTCGCTTACAGGGATGTCGATCGCCTGGATGCTCGGAACGCTTGCCGCCGGCTGCATCCTCTCCATGACGAGGCCCCGCTGGCTGTTCATGGCGCCTGACAGAAGAGGGATTCACCGCAGATGGCTTGCGGCGGGACAAATGATCCTCGGCATCGAACTCGGCCAGAAACTGAACCTGTCCGTTCTGTCGGTTTTACGGGAGCATTGGCTTCCGGTAGGCTTCATGCTGATTTTCTCTATCGTGATGGCGCTTGTTTCCGGATATGTGCTCTTTCGGTTCAGCCGGACGGACATGATGACAAGCTTTGTAGGCACGGCGCCGGGCGGTTTATCCGCCATGCCCGGTATCGCCCAGGAAGTCGGCGCAAACACCGCGATTGTAAGCCTTATTCAGCTGACGCGCGTCCTTTTGGTCGTCATGACAATACCGTTTCTCGTTATTTTCTTATTTACCAAACAAAACGGTGCGGCTCAGACATCAGCCGGAGCCGTTTCAGCAGGAGCTTCACATCCGGGCCTTATTCCCGTCTTGTTAACGGCCGGATTTATTTTGGCTGCCTGGCTTGCAAGCAAAGGCGCAAAACGGCTGAAATTTCCCGCCCCTTGGCTGCTCGGCAGCATGATCGGCGTTGCTGCTGCGGAAATCGGCGTGTCCGCCTTGGCGGGCAAAGACATGCTGGCCTGGTGGCCGCCGGAAGCGAACCAGCTGTCACAAATTTTTCTCGGCGCCACAATCGGATCAAAAATGTACAAAAGCATGTTCACCGGCGTGACGAGAGTGCTGACCGTCGGATTTATTTCTTCCGTCGGATTAATCGCTGCCATGATTCTGAGCGCGGTTGCGGTTTCTAAATTAACGGGCATCTCCATGATTACATCTGTTCTCGCCTTTTCTCCCGGCGGGATCGCCGAGATGGCGGCGACTTCGATCACCCTGCACGAAGACTCGACTTTCGTCGTCGCGGTTCAGGTCATCCGGATCGTTCTCGTCATCGCCATGCTTCCGCCCTTCTATCGGCTGCTGCACCACCTTTCTCAGCTGAAACGGGCACACGGCGAAAGAGGCCGGGCAGAAAGAGGAACATGATCCGAATAAAAAAACACGCATCCATATGCGTGTTTTTTATTTGAACAGCTCTCCGCCGCCATTTACAGACCGCCAGTTTGCTGAAAGATCACGGAACAGCCGTTCAGCAAATAACAGTTCTTCATCTGTATAGCGGTCTAAAAACGCCAAGAGCCGCTTTTTTATCAATTCATGATATTCATGATGAAGGGAATGCAGCTCTTTCCCGGCAGGAGTCAGCCGGAAATAGACTTCTTTTTTATTGTCGCTCAGCCGGGTTCTGCGCAGGAAGCCGGCTTCCAAAAACTTCGCGCAGCTTCTCGACACGGTCGGCTTTGTCGTCTTCATTTTTTCCGCTATTGACGTGACATTGATCGGTTCATGATCTCCGATACACGACAAAATGTGAATTTCCGTCAAGGTCAATTGTAACTTTTTCCCGTTTCCTTCACGGAGTTCATCCATCCGTCCGGCCAACGACGCCCTGATATCCTCCTGGCACCTCTCCTGCTCGTGAAAAATATCTGTCAGCCCTTCAAGAATCATGTGTTTTGCATGGTCTGGCTGTCTTCTGTCCAACTGCTGAGTCACCCTTCCGTATTGATTGTTTCTTTTACTATAACGTTTTGTTACACAAGAAACAATCACACAGGCGCATAAAAAGGTTAATCAGATGAATAATCCCCATCTTTCCAAACCGGCCAGAACGGCTTTTTCCGCTTCACGTCCCGAGCCGCCGGCTGCCCATGCCGCATGGCCGTCCGGCCGGATTAAAACGGTGTGGACGTCATTCCAATCGGCACGTGTTTCAGCAAGCTCCGCCCTGACTGCTGCCACGCTTTCCGTATCAATACCGGCGGGAATGCTCCCTCTTAATGACAGAAGCACAAAGCCGCCCTTGCGGAGAAAATCATACAGCCGGGCCGGCCGCCCGTCATGAAGGGTCAGTTCGATATCCGGCAGGCGTTTTCCGTTCAGGGTATGCGGCGGCAGCTCCGCATCCGGTTCATAATGCAGATCAAGCGCGGATACTTTTCCCGCCAATAAACGGTTGGACTCCTGAAAATCCAGCAAAGCGGTCATCGTTTCTCTTAATGCCATCCCCGACTCGGTAAAATCCATGAGCTTGATCTGCGTTTTGATATTGTGCAGCACTTCTTTTCCTGTGCTGTGCCTTTCCTGATGATAGCTGTCCAGAAGATGAGGCGCCGCTTTTCCCTTCATTTGCGCCGCCAGCTTCCAGCCGAGATTGACGGCATCCTGAAGCCCCGTATTCAGGCCTTGTCCGCCTGCGGGAAAATGAATGTGCGCCGCATCCCCGGCCACAAAAACCCGGCCGGAGCGGTACTGCTCAGCCTGACGCTCGGCATTGCCGAACCGCGACATCCATACCGGATCACTCAATCCGAAATCAGTGCCGCATATCCGCCGCAGGTCTTCTTTCAGCTCATTTTCGGTGACCGGCTCTTCCTTCCGCTTTTGCAGGACGTGCGGAGAAACGATGAGGACGCGGAAAAGTCCGTCCGTAAGAGGGATAATCACAACCGATCCCTCCAGGCGGCACGTTGAAAAAAGGAAGATTCGGGCGGATGTTTCAAAACGGCATCACAAAGGGTTCCTGTTAAGTCGGCATCAGTGCCCGAAAAAGCGATGCCCGCCTGTTTCCGGACAATGCTCCCCGCTCCGTCTGTACCCGCGGCATATAAGCTGTGAAGAGTGCGGATTCCGCTTTCGTCCCGGAACACCGTCTCCACTCCGTCATCCGTCTGGGTGACAGCCACCGCTTCCGCCCCGCGGATGATATTTGCGCCGAGACTTGATGCATACTCCTCCAACATCCGCTCCGTTTCTGCCTGAGGAAGCATTAACGAATAATTCTGCTTCGTATCCAGCCGAGAAAAATCCAGCCGTGTATCCAGCATGGAAAAATGGCCGGAAGACACCTTCGTCCCTTTTTCCAAGAAGCGTTCCAATATGCCTCTCATGGCAAAAAGCTCAAGTGTGCGCGGATGCATGATAAGCGCTTTGGAATATGGCACCGTCTTCTTCAATCGTTCAATGACAGTCGTTTTCACTCCGGCCAGCGCCAGTTCTGATGCAAGCATCAGCCCGACCGGACCTCCCCCGATAATGGCAGCCTGTGTTTTCATTTCATCAGCCCTCTTTCATATTTTTGTTTCGCGCGTAACAAAAATACCAAAAATAAAACGCCTCCTTTTCGTTTCGCGCGTAACAATTTTCATTATAGTCTTTCCTCTGCTTTTTTACAATCATTTCCGAAAAAAAAGACGCCGTTCACTTGGCGTCTGATTCACTGATGACTCCGACAATGTCTTTATCCTTAATCGGACCGAAATGACGGCTGTCGAGGCTGTATATGCGGTTGTCGCCAATAACAAAGTATTGTCCCTTCGGTATGCTTTTGCGCCCGGTCGTTTCCTTCAGCGTATAATCACCGGTCACATGGCTCCCGGCGGACAATGATGACTTTAACGGTTTTAAAAACGGTTCCGCCACCCGTTTTCCATTCACATACAGCTGATCCTCCCTATATGCGATTGACTCGCCGGGGAGCCCGATGACACGTTTGATCAGCACTTTGCGGTGCGGGCCTTTAAACAGAACAATATCGAAACGGCGGATCGTTTTGTAACGATGGGAAAACTTGTTGACCATCAGCTCATTTCCTTGTTTAAAGGTCGGATTCATGCTGATTCCTTCGACTTTATAATCAATAAAAATGGCATTCTTTAATTGTATGGCCAAAACAACGATAAGCACGCCGGCTATAAACCAAAATCGTTTTTTCAAGATTCCTGTCTCCCTCCGTCTTTCTCATGCTGACTGATTCTCGTCTGTAAACGCCGTTCGATATGCTTTCCGGCATACCACAGCACCGCGATCACCATTATGGCGCCCGCCATCCTGAAAGGCTGTGTAATGAGTGCGTGAAGATCATACCCGATAAAACTGATCATAAAAATCATAACCATTTTCCCCATAGCGGCTGCTGATATAAACTGCAGCGCTCCCACCCGTGACAGACCGGCAACGATATGAACCGCAGCGGACGGCGTAAAGGGGAAGCAAAGTAAAATAAACAGCGGACCGAAACCGTGCCGCTCAACCCAGAGCATCATCCGCCTTATGGTCTGATGCCTGCGGATGAAACCGAAAGCTCTCTTCTGTCCGAAACGGCGGACGGCATAAAACATCAGCATCGATCCTGACGCAGACCCGAGCCATGACAGAAAAAAACCTTCCCACAAACCAAATGCATTCGTATTCGCCACCACAAATACAACGAGCGGCAAAAACGGAAGAAACGCTTCAATAAAAGGCAGTACAGCCGCAGCAGCCGGGCCGAAAGCTCTATAGCTTTGGAACCATTCCGTCAGCTGTTCCTCAGTCAAATATGATAAAAATTGCTCCAACGTTTATACTCCTTAACGAGTTTGTCTATCCTTATTCTACACATTATCTCCAAAAAACGAAAATGTTTACGAGATTTTCCGACTTGAAATATCGTGTAAGCGAGTATAAAATAAGAACAAACGTTCTCTTTTTTAAGAAAGAAGGAGTATTTATGCCTGACATTCGGAGCGGCACCCGCGATCTCATCGAAAAAGGGCTGTTTCTGCCCATGGCGGCTGCCATCCTGAACCGGGACCTCGAAGCGCTTGATTCGTGCCCGTTCAAATTAAAACAACCCTATAAACAGCTTATCAGCTGCTCTTTAAAATTAGCACAAAAGGATTTGAGTGATGTTCGAAAAGAGTTAAGAAAGCGTAAAATTAAAATATACGAAGCGGAAAGAGACGAAGCATTTACGCTTTATATATGCACCATTAACGGCTATGAAGAAAAACACCGTTATTTCAACCCGAGAATACGGGAACAGGTAACCGCCTTATTGGAATATTACCTGTCTCTTGCGACCATTTAAAAAGCAGCCGGGACTGCTTTTCCTTTTCAGCTGATAAATTTCAGACTATACACACTATACATTCGACATGATTTTCTTTATAATCGGGACACGCTGTTTTCAATGAAAAGGAGGAATGTTATGAAACTGATTCATGTTCTCGCCGCCCTGCCCTTTTTCGGAATTCTCGCCGGCATTCCATTTGCCAACCGGGTGACGCCTTATGTTTTCGGAATGCCTTTCATTCTCGCATATGTCGTCATCTGGGCGGTGCTGACTTCCGTTCTGATGGCCGCCGTTTACAAATTGGACAAAGAAAACAAGGCGGGTGAGACGGAATGAACGCAGCATTTCCCGTAATGGCCGCCGTGCTCCTGTTTTGTGTATATCTCGGAATCCGGGCCCGAAAAGGAAAACATATGGACCTTGAACAATGGACGGTGGGCGGACGCGGCTTCGGCACGATGTTTGTCTTTTTATTAATGGCGGGAGAAATATACACGACCTTTACATTCCTCGGCGGAAGCGGATGGGCTTACGGAAAAGGAGGCCCGGCCTTTTATATTATCGCGTACGGCTGCCTTGCCTACATTTTGTCATATTGGCTTCTGCCAGCCGTGTGGACTTACGCCAAACAACACAAACTGATGTCGCAATCAGATTTTTTTATTTCAAAATACAACAGCCCGCTCCTCGGCATTCTCGTATCGCTCGTCGGCATCGCATCCCTCATCCCCTATCTCGTTCTGCAGCTGAAAGGGCTCGGATTAATTGTTTCAGCAACATCATACGGACAGATTCCGCCCTCCGCCGCTGTCTGGATCGGTGCTGTCTCCATCACGATTTATGTGATGATTTCAGGAATCCATGGTTCAGCGTGGATATCCGTCGTCAAAGATATCATGATTTTAGGCATCGTCCTGTATTTAGGCATTTATCTGCCCATTCATTATTACGGCGGGTTTACGGAGATGTTCAAACAAATTGACGCCGCAAAACCCGGTTTTCTCACGCTGCCGGAAACCGGACAGAGCGTTTCCTGGTTCAGCTCAACGGTTTTGCTGACCGCCCTCGGCTTTTATATGTGGCCTCATACCTTTGCCGCTTCCTATTCGGCGGAGCATCCGCGGGTGTTTCGGAAAAATGCGATCATCATGCCTCTTTATCAGCTCGTCCTGCTGTTTGTCATCTTTACCGGATTTGCGGCGATTCTGCAGGTGCCCGGTTTAAAAGGGGCGGACACGGATCTCGCCTTATTAAAGCTGTCTGTGAAAACCTTTGATCCCTGGTTTGTCGGACTGATCGGATCGGCGGGCATTCTGACGGCGCTTGTGCCCGGTTCAATGATATTAATGGCCTCAAGCACGCTGTTCGCAAAAAACGTGTACAAAGCCATTCGGCCCGGCACGACTGACGAAAAAGTCTCACGGCTCGCAAAATACGCCGTACCCGTCATCGCGCTGATATCCGTATATTTTACGCTGAAAGGCGGAAATACCATCGTCACTTTGCTTTTAATGGGCTACAGCCTTGTCACCCAGCTTTTCCCCGCCCTCTTATTCAGCCTGCCGAAGCGGCGTTTCATCACAAGCCACGGCGCTTTTGCCGGCATAACGGCCGGGGTCGGAACGGTGGCCTTCATTACGCTGACCGAATCAACCGTCGGAACCCTCTTTCCGTTTCTTCCGCAGATCGTTAAGGATATGAATACAGGCATCATCGCGCTGGTTCTGAACATTGCCGTCATGTTTGCAGTCAGCGCCGCAGTCAGAAAAAAACAAATCAGCGCAGCCGAAAAGGCGGCTTAATGATAAAATAGCGGTAAGACACATGAAGGGGGAAAACCGCATGATCATGACAACGACCGAAACCGTCGCCGGAAAACAGATTACGGAAGTAAAAGGCTTAGTGACAAGCAGTATCGTCCAGTCCCGTCACATCGGAAAAGACTTGCTTGCAGGCTTAAAATCTGTCGTCGGCGGCGAATTAAAAAGCTATACTGAAATGCTGGAAGACTCCAAAAAAGCGGTGAAAGAGCGGCTGATCAGAGAGGCGGAGCAGCTCGGAGCGAACGCCATCGTCGGCCTGCGGTTCGAACTGACCGCAGGACAGAACACATCCGAATTAATCGGATACGGAACCGCCGTCACCGCCGAATCCATTTAAAAAACAA
>NZ_ANAT01000019.1:0-74409 GCF_000411595.1 Paenibacillus lentimorbus NRRL B-30488
CCTCACCTGTAAGGGCAGAAAGAGACACTTCTAGCGTTTCGCCGGAAAAACCGGGAACGGATAACCCCGACTGTTGAAGCAGGAGACAGGCGCCGCAGTCATCGAGCATATAGCGCAGCCTGTCCTCCGGATATTCTGGGTCAAGCGGCACGTAGGCGCCGCCTGCTTTTAACACGGCAAGCACTGAAATCACCATCTCTGGCGAGCGTTCAGCGAGCACACCGATCATGCTTTCTTTGCGGACGCCTTTTTGTCGGAGCTGGACGGCAAGCCTGTCCGTGTACTGATCGAGCTCGGCGTACGTCAGCATACCGCCCGGAAAACGGAGCGCCGGACGATGCGGCGAAAGCGCGGCGCGGCGGGTAAACAGCCCGTGAAGCGTCGGGGCCGGCGGTTCAGCCGTTTCTGTACGGTTAAACGCAGATAACACCCGTTTCTTTTCTTTTTCATCCGCCATATCAATATGCCGAATCAGCCGGTTTGGATTTCTAACGGCATTTTCAACGATCGTCAGCAAATGAGTTTGAATCCGTTTAATCGATGTTTCAGTAAATAAAGCGGATTGATAATCAAAATTCAGCTCAATCAACCCCGTATCTGTCCGCTCCTTAATTAAAATGGACAGCTCATTTGCCGTATGCCCGCTGAAAAACATCGCCGTTTCATAATCGAAGCCCTCCGCCTGATGCCACGCGAGAGGCTGGTATTGCATCGAAATCCCGATGATATTTTGCAGATCGTGATGAACCTGCCTTAATTCATTGACAAAAAGATTGTAAGGATATTTCTGGTGCCGCATAACAGACAGCTGCTCTTTTCCTACGCTGCGGACAAAGGACAGGAACTCCGCATCAGGATCTGCCGTCATTCTGATCGGCAGTGTGCTGACGAACATGCCGAGCATATCCTTTTCGAGCCTGGAGCCCCGGTTTCCGTAATAAGTGCCGATGGCAATATCTTTTTTAGCCGTCAGACGGCTGATGCATATGTATAACGAAGCCATAAACAGAGAGATGATGCTGATATTATTTTCTTTGCAAAAACGCCGGATAGATTGTTCTAAGGAGTGAGAAAGAGTGATTGTATCTCTGGAAGCCGCAGTGCTTTGTCTAAGATGAGAGGTTCGTTCCGCCAGTGAAAGGTGTTCCGGAACGGTTCGGTATGTTTCAGTCCAAAATGAACGGTCCTTTTGAAAACGGGAAGACTGTAAGTATTGCTGTTCTTTTTCCATGTAGCTGAGATAGGAAGGCCTGTGATGTTCAGCTAAATCCTCGCCCCGCATGATCTTTTGGTAGATATCAATGAGCTGGTTGCCGAGCAGGTTGAGCGAGATGCCGTCCATGATAATATGGTGAAATTTTGAATAAAGCCAAACTTCTTCGTCTGACATGACAAGCAGAGTAAATTGATACAGAGGTGAATGAAACAGCTTGAACGAAACACGGGTCTGCGTGTCAATCCATGCGTCCCGCTCTGAGTTATCAGTATGAGTAAAATCAACAGTCTCTAGAGAAATCGGCCGATGCCCGGCCAGATACAGCTGGGGTTCTGATCCGTCCCCTTCTGTCAGTTGAAACCTGAGCGAATCATTTTGCGAGATAGAAAAATCTAAAGCATGGCGCAGTACGTCAAAATCAATGTCCCCCCTGAATTTGACGCATGCCGCGAGATTGCAGATACTTGTGCCCGGTTCGAGCAGCTCGGTAAACCACACTCTTCTTTGTGCGTGAGTTAAAGAATAAACAGTGTTCTTCAATGGAATCCCTCCGCTTCAATTTAAGAGGATAAGAAAGTGAAATAATTACAATTAAATTTCGACAGCATATGACTAAATCATCCATATAAGCATTATTTTAAAACATATTTTAGAAATCACAATAAAAAATTAAATTTTCTCTAACATTTTTTAGAATATAGTATATATTCCTCACTTCATTTCTTCATTTCTATAATCTTTATACCATGTAAAACGGTATGTATGCACACTGCAAACTGGTTCTTAAACACTATAATAAGGAATAAAATGTATAATTAATTGCGCTTTTAAAAAAGGTTTTGCCTCCTGAAAAGAAGTTTCATGTTAGAAAATGAAAAATCGGTGAACAAGTAAGAAAGTAGTATGTAAAAAAGGAAGTATATTGCGATATTACTTTTTGAAAAGATTGATTCGTAATCGCAATATAATGTTTTACAGACATCAAAAAAAGCCGAACCCTCTAAGGATCCGGCCCTTCTTATTGATTTGCCAGCACGACTGCGATTTTGTCTTCAATGTCTTTTCCGTCATCTTCGTCAAGCAGCCCGTTTTGAAGCACGGAAAAAATAAGCGTATCTCCTGTTTTTGTGTCTGCATAGCCGGCAATCGAACTGACTGATGTTAGTGACCCGGTTTTCGCTTTAATTTTGCCCTCTGCCGGAGTATTCTTCAGCCGGTTCCGAAGAGTGCCTCCCGTCATTCTGTCGCTTGCACCGGCGACAGGGAGCGAACGAAGGAAAGCCGGGTACCACTTTTCTTTCTGAACCGCATACAAAAGCTCTCCGATTTGGCCGGCGGATACGCCGTTAATATGAGAAACGCCGGATCCGTCTCTTGCAATCAATTCATCCGGATTCAGCCCGAACGATTTGAGCTCCGATTTCATCACGTCCAAGCCCTTTTCCCAGCTGCCCTCCCCTTTTTTCACTTTTCCCACTTCCTTGATCAGAATTTCGGCATGCCCGTTGTTGCTCAGTTTCATAAACGGGATCAATAATTCTGAAAGAGGCATGGACGTCCGTGATGTGACAAGCTGGGTGCGGTGCGGCATTCGCCCTGTTCTGATTTTCCCTTTTACAGTTATACCCTGTTTAGTAAGCGCTTGTTTCCATAAATCTAAAGCATAGGACGACGGATCCCACACTGCCGCCCATTCTCTTGCCTTTGCCGAGCCGGCAGGTATGATTCCCTTTATCGTAATCACATTGCCACCGTGCTCCCGTTCAACCGTCAATTCTTTCTTTTCATCAGAAGCGACGGTTTTTACTTCATTTTTCACACGAACGACGTCCGTATGGGGAGAAATCGAAATGCGCGGCTTTTTACCGGGCTGTTTCGCCGGGGTGATTTCTGCAATCACCGTTCCGGTATCATAATCTTCATTTGGGGAAGCGGTAAGAGCTGATACTTGCGCGCCATAATATTGGCCTTCATCACTCCACGGAAGATCAACTGAATACCTGGTATCGTCATACCACGAATCATCCCCGACCAGATCTCCTTTAATGACATGGATGCCTCTGGCTTTGACTTGTTTAGCCATCTTCTCAAAATCAGAAGCCAATAGGGTCGGATCGCCTTTTCCCCTGAGATAAAGGTTTCCGCGCAGCTGTTTTCCTTTCACGGCGCCGTCTGCCCGTACTTCTGTCTTAAAGGTGTAATCTTCTCCGAGAACGGAAAGCGCCGCAGATGCCGTCAGCAGTTTCATCAATGATGCAGGCCTCAGCCGCATATCTTCCCGGCTGCTGAACAGCACCTCCCCTGTTTTTGCTGACCGGACACTGACGCCCGCTGAAGCTCCCTTTAAAGCGGGTTCTTCATCCAGAATGTGTTCCAGCTCTTTTTGCAAAGTATTTTTTTGTTCAGCCGCCTTAGCCGCATCATCAATATAAGGAACTTCGGCAATGATCAAAAGCAGAATCACCGCGCACAAGCGTTTCACATATGTTTTCAATGTTATCCCGCCTCTTTCCTATTCTTCGTCATGCAAAATGGTGATCCTGGATGACGCAGCCGCTTCTTCGCCCGGTTTCAGAATCTGAAGCCCTGTCAGTGATGCAGGCTGATTCAGATTAAAAGCATCTGTAACGGAAGTATAAGGCTCAAGACTGACAAACCCCTGCTTTCCGTCGCCGTTATATACCACCCAATGCTTGAAAGACGTGTCCGCTTGATACAAAACGGATAATTGCTCATCCGGATGATAAATAACAGCTTCATTATTGCCGCCATTCCGTCCGGAAGAAAGAAAAACATCGTCAAACTGTTTATTTTTCAAAGACATCCCATGACGGAACGCTTCTTTATCAGGCACATCCAATAAACGGCCCGTCGGTACGAAACGTTCATTTAATTCCCACATGCGGTCAGCCGTCAAAAATAGACGGGATCGCTCTTCATTGAAAACAAATGTGGAATGATAGCCTAGCCCCCAAGGAAAAGCCTCCGTTCCCTTATTCATAATCAGCGCCCGCTGCGTAAACACATTGTCTTTTAATGTATAGGTCATCCGGACAATGACATCGTGCGGAAATTGTTTATGAACACGGGGAATCTTTGAAAGATCAATTTCTGTTTCGACTGTCATTCCATCCTCCTCTTCTCTCGCTGCCGCCGCTTTCCAATGCTGATTGTGAAGAAAGCCGTGAATATGATTATGTTTATCCTCTTCGTTTATCTCGAATTGATACGCGCGCCCGTCAAAACGAAACGTCCCGTCCGTAATCCGGTTCGGCGGGAATAAAACGGGAATGCCGTACAGCATCGGTTTTTTGAGGAATTCCTCCGCAGTTTCCGGTTCTCTCAGAAGCCGCATACCGGTTCTTTTATCCCGAAGCGATATGACATTTGATCCCCACTCCGGCACAATGATGCATTCAGCCTGATCAGTCTCCGCTTTTATGGCTGAAACTCCTAAATAAGTCGTATGTTCAATCGTCATAAGCACCTGCCCTTTCCTTGTTTTCTAGCATGTATAGGAATTCCATTTTCTAAACTCATTTTCCTTCTCTAAAAAAACATCGCCCGTATGAATTGAGCGATGTGCGGTAAAACCTTATTGAATCAGCCGGGTAATCTGTTTTTTCTTCCATACAAACCGGTAATATCCGTATTGCAGCAGCAGGCTGACGACAAAAGCCGCCGGATAACCGACCCAAATGCCGAGAATGCCGAGATTCGTATAATGAGAAAGAATAAAGGCCACAGGCACTTCAATTCCCCAAATCGTAAAAATGCTGATAATCGTCGGCCATAACACCGTACCGCTCGCCCGCATTGTTGCTGAAACAATCTGAGCGTGACCGAAAATCAAATAGCTCCAAAGGGTAATCATAATCAGATTGCGGGCAATGTGGAGTGTATCCTGATCTGTTAAAAACAAAGCCAGTATCTGCCGGGAGAAGGTGTAAATCAGCACAATCAAAACCCCGCCGATCAAATAATTCAGGCCGATGCCGACTTTGATGACCTGCTTCAGCCGGCCGAATTGATTAGCTCCTATGGATTGGGCGGCAAAAATTGAAACGGCGATACCGAGGCTTACCGCCGGCATCTGCACATAACTCGCCACTTGGTTGACAACCCCGTAAGCAGCCGTCGCGTTTGATCCGTAATGATTGACAAATGAAATGACCGCAATTTCAGAAAGTGACACGAGAATCATATTGATGCTTGACGGAATCCCGAGACGGAGTAAAAGCGCGAGCAGCTTTTTGTCCATTTTAAGAGAACGGAGCGCAGTCCGGTCAAATGCCAATGGATGTTTCCTTTTCCGCAAATAAACCATGAGTACGATAAATGTCACGATGTTTGAAATCACGGTTGCATACGCCGAACCGTAAATGCCGAACTTCGGAAGTCCGAAAAGCCCGAGAATCAATAAGGGCAAGAGCCCGATGTTTATGACTGTACTGACGATTAACGTATAAAACGGAGTCTTTGAATCTCCCGTTCCGCGTAAAAATGTCGTATACGCAAAATATAAAAACATCAGCGGCATTGCGCAAAACAAAATGCGCGCATATCGGACACTGACATCTATTACGTTTTCCGGCGTTCCCATCAGCCGCAGAATATCAAGCGTAAACACACTGCCGACAACTGCCAGAACAACACCGAGCATAAAGGTAAAAGTCAGTGTAGTGCCGACAATCGCCTTCATCCTCTCTTCGTTTTTCGCGCCGTAAGCCTGCCCGATCAGAATGGAACTTCCCGAACCGATTCCGATCGTAAAGGAGATCAGCAGAAAAAACAGCGGAAAAAAGACGATACGGCGGCAAGCGCATCAACTCCGAGCCACCTTCCGACAAATACCATTCCGACCAATTGGCCGACAGATTGCAATACATTGCTTAAAAGCAGCGGCACTAAAAACAGTGACATCGATCGCCAGACAGACTGGCCGCGGCCTTCCGCTGTTTCTAAATGATCTTGTACTTCCATATGTAGGACTCCTTTTTTGATTTTCTTCCATTTTATTATTCAGCAGACAGCTTGTAAAAACCTTTTGTTCAATGAAACTCTTTATCTTTTTCTCACGTCTTACATGGAAATAAACCATAAAAATAAAAAGTCCGGAAAATATTTCTGAAAAGGTATTGTAATCTTACCGTAATTATTGTAACATTTGTAACATAAGAGAAAGAGATTGATTGAAGGAGAGATTATATCATGAAAAAATGGCTATTATTCCTCACTACTATTACATTGATTCTGTCATTAGGCACTGCGGCGACCGCAAAAAATGCATCTAATGACCTTACACAAAAACAAGCACTTCAACTGGCCCTGTCAGCGAGAGAACATTTTTGGAACACGATGAGCGGCGGTGCGCTTAAATCAAACGCAAACTGCACATCTGAACCGTTTGAATATCAAAATCTTCAATACGTATTTATGTGCAAAGACCTCGGAACAAAAGCGAAAGCCGTAAAATATCTGACACCCGCTTTTACAAAGCAAGCGATTGACAAAGGGCTCAAAGATTACCACTTCACTGTAAAAGACGGCAAATTGGCTGTTCCGGTTGGCGACGGAGATAACCTCCTGAATTGGAAAAAAGCAAAAATGACTCTTCTTTCTAAAAAAGGAAGCGTTCAAACATACCGCTTCACTGTACCGACTCTTGACGGTTCTCCGTCAGCAAAACGCGATGTAACATTCGTAAAAGAAAACAACGTTTGGAAAGTCAATCAATTTGATGCTGTCATATAAGAAAAAGCCCGCTTGCTTACAGCGGGCTTTTTTCACATCATTTCCACCAGGTTCTTGCAAAATATTAAACTCAAAAACCCCTTGTATAACAAGGGGTTTTTGTTTTGCCGACATTATTAATCTGCGCCTATCTTATACAAAAAACGCTCTAGGAGAGATTCGAACTCCCGACCTGCAGTTTAGGAAACTGCTGCACTATCCGCTGTGCTACTAGAGCCTGCTTCTATTATAGTAACGCTGGCGGCCGTTTTTTTCAAGCCTACAGCCCTCCGAACACTTTATAGGCGGCTCTCGTCGTATCTTCATCTATTCCGATATAACGCATTGTAATAGACGGAGAAGAATGATTCAAAATCCTCTGCAGTTCAGCAATGTCTTTTGTCCTCTGATAAAAATGATACCCGAACGTCTTTCTAAGCGTATGCGTCCCGATTTCCTCCAATCCGCAAGCGGCTGCCGCTTCCTTTAATATTCTGTATGCCTGAATCCGGGAAATGGGCTTATTCGTCCGTTTCGATTTAAACAAATAGTCATCCTCTTTCATGTCTTTTGTATAAGCGTATATGTCGGCCTTTAAAGACTCCAGTATCAGAATTTTTCTTTTCTTTCTCGTTTTGCTTTCGGTTGCCCACACATGGTCTTTGTTCCTTACATCCCTCACGCGAAGCGGCAGAACATCAGAAATCCGCAGTGCGCTGTTCATGCCGAAAATAAATAAAAAATAATCACGATCACTTTTCTTCATTAAATACTGTTTGACTTCCTGGATCTTCTCCAAACTTCGGATCGGCTGTACGATATGCATCAAAAAACCCCTTATAATTGGTAAAGTAACATATTGAGTATTATGTTACTATTATAGCCGAAACCTGTTGAATGATAAAGGATAAAGGGCCTTATGTAACATAATATACATAGTGTTACATAAGGGGAATAAGGCACACAGTTTCATCGGAGTCTTCAAAAACATCATTTATGACCCGGTGACGGGATTTTAAATCAATAGAGACTCACGGTATTAAAAAAGAAAAACAACGTCCTTAAAACGAAATCTGAGCATTCGTTTTTTTGTGAGCAACCGAAAAAAATGAAAAAAAAAGACACAATATGAAATTGTGTCCTAGTCTTCATCTTTTACATCAATGTCTTCAGGAAGCGGCTCATTTAAAAACTCTTGAATCATTTCCTTATATTTTTCCAGCTGTTCGAGATGGGTTTGAAATTGTTCCTTGTTGATTAAATATTGCTGTCCGTCATGTACGGCCCTTATTTTATTCGTCAAAACAAGATTGTGCACATATTCTTCAGGAAGACTGGTAAACTCAGCTGTCTCTTTGATCGTTAAATACATGGCTCACGTTCCTTTCATATGTCATGTGAGTGAATTCTGTTTTGTTTATTGTAGCTTATTTTTTGTCTTTATGCTTGTTTCACAGCTTTTTCTGCCCGGTTTCCCATTTAGCCTATTTGCGACTGATTACATTCACACAGAAACTCCGGCTTTTTGCGCACCGGACTATTCCGTTTGTCACTTGTGAAAACAGCACATTTTACTTACTCTATAATTGTAAGCGGAAAACAAAGGAGGCAGACTATGAAAAAGAAAAAGTTTATGAATCTCTGTTTTATCGTTCTGCTCAGTACTTTGCTCGCGGCCGGAAGCATCCCTTATCACGCTCAGGCTAAGAAACACCCGTTTTCCTATGACGACTACAAACAGGTAGATGTCGGCAAAGACGGCATGGTTGCCACCGCCCATCCTCTCGCTTCACAAATCGGTGCCGACGTGCTGAAAAAAGGCGGCAATGCAATTGACGCCGCGGTTGCCATCCAATTTGCATTAAACGTAACCGAACCGATGATGTCGGGAATCGGCGGCGGCGGATTTATGATGGTTTATGATGCGAAGACGAAAGACACCACCATTATCGACAGCCGGGAACGCGCACCGGCAGGCGCAACACCGGATATGTTCCTTGACGAGAACGGCAAAGCCATCCCTTTCTCCGAACGCGTTACTAAAGGGACTGCAGTCGGTGTTCCGGGAACATTAAAAGGACTTGAAAAAGCGCTCGACAAATGGGGCACACGCTCCATGAAACAACTCATCACCCCTTCCATTAAACTTGCCTCAAAAGGCTTTCCGATCGATTCGGTTTTAGCTGATGCCATCTCAGATTATAAAGACAAATTATCACACACCGCTGCAAAAGACGTGTTTCTTCCGGACGGAGAACCTCTGAAAGAAGGAGACACACTCATCCAAAAAGACTTAGCCAAAACATTTACAGCTATTAAGTACAAAGGCACAAAAGCATTCTATGACGGTGCATTCTCCAAAAAGCTTGCGGAAACAGTGCAGGAATTCGGCGGCTCAATGACAGAAAAAGATATTAAAAACTTCAATGTGACGATTGACGAACCGATCTGGGGAGATTACCAGGGCTATCATATCGCAACTGCTCCTCCTCCAAGCTCGGGCGGTGTTTTCCTGTTGCAAATGCTGAACCTCCTGGATGATTTTAAGCTTTCTCAATATGATATCCGTTCTTGGCAAAAATATCAGCTTCTCGTAGAAACGATGCATTTGGCTTATGCTGACCGCGCCGCATTTGCCGGGGATCCAGAATTCGTCAACGTCCCTCTCAAAGGCCTCTTGAATCCAGATTATATCAATGCCCGCAGACAGCTGATAGATATTGATAAAGTCAATAAAAACCGAAAGCCGGCGACCCTTGGGCCTATCAGGAAGGTTCTGCAAACTATAAACAAGTGAAGCAGCCGACTGACAAACAAGAAGGCCAAACGACTCACTTCACGGTAACTGACCGCTTCGGCAATGTCGTATCTTATACGACAACGATTGAACAGCTGTTCGGTTCCGGCATTATGGTTCCCGGATACGGCGTTGTGTTGAATAATGAGTTAACAGACTTCGATGCGGTGCCTGGCGGCGCAAATGAAGTGCAGCCGAATAAACGTCCGCTCAGCAGCATGACTCCGACTATTTTATTCAAAAATAACGAACCTGTCCTGACTGTCGGCTCTCCCGGCGGAGCAACGATTATTTCTTCCGTCCTGCAAACGATCCTGAACAAAGTTGAGTACGGCATGGATCTGAAAGCGGCGGTCGAAGAGCCGAGAATTTACACGAACAGCATGACATCCTATCGATATGAAAAAGGAGTGCCGGAAGAAGCCCGCACAAAACTGAACGAAATGGGGCATAAATTCGGCAGCAGCCCGGTTGATATCGGTAATGTGCAAAGCATCCTGATCGACCGTGAAAACGGCACCTTCACCGGAGTTGCCGACTCAAGCCGAAACGGAGCCGCAATCGGCGTAAACTTGAAACAATATAAAAAATAACTAGACAAAAAGCCTCATTTCTCAAGCTGAGAAATGAGGCTTTTGTTTATTCTGCACTGTATTCAGATGAGGATTTTTCAGATGTTAACGAGGCAAGTAAAAGCACGCCGCACATCGCGATGACAACACCCGCTGATCCGATCCATGTCACTGACGCAAGAGACAGATGAGTGACAACAAGGCCCCCGATGCCCGCCCCGGCCGCCATAGCCAGCTGCATCACGGACTGGTTGAGGCCGAGTAATACACCCGATGATTCAGGCTCCATCGTTGCCAAATGATACTGCTGAGCAGGTCCTGATGACCAGGCGGCGAAGGACCAAAAAATAAGCACTGCCGCGGCTCCGAAAGCAGAATGTGTGACAAACGGCAATAACATGAGCATGATAGCATGAAGCGCCATTCCGCCGGTTAATGTCATACGTGCCCCCCATTTGTCTGCGCTGAAACCGCCTGCTTTAGAACCGGCAAGACTTGCAACACCGAAAATAAGCAGCAATGTACTCAGTATTCCGCTGCCGATATGAGTGACGTTCAGTAAATACGGAGAAAGGTACGTATACGCAACCGAATAGCCTCCGAGCCAAAAAAACGTAATGGCAAGCCCCACAGCCACCTTTCGTTTCTTCAAAAGAGAAAATTGCTGAATAAGCGGTACCGGTTTATCTCCTTTTATCTCAGGCAACGCGAAACGTATAATAAGCATAGCAATGATTCCGATCGCCGCAATTCCGGCGAAAACCACCTTCCAGCCGAAAGCTTCAGACACGGTTCTTCCGATCGGAACACCGATAATGAGCGCCGCCGTAAACCCCATAATGACTGTTGCGAGAGAACTTGCCTGTTTTCCCGGGGGAGCGATTTTTGCTGCGATCGTAAGCGCGGTGACCACCACAGTTCCTGCTCCAAGCGCCATGATCACCCGGGCTGCCGCAAATAAGCCGTATCCCTGTACGAGAAATGAAATGATATTTCCGATTACAAACAATCCAAGAGCATAGATCATGAGCTTCCTTCTATCCAGTTTTGCTGTAAGGGCCATCATGACAGGCGTTCCGATTGCATAAACAAGTGAAAAATCGTAATCAGCTGCCCAGCTGCTGCCACAGTAACTCCTAAGGAACCTGCAATTTTATCAAGCATCCCGGATATCACATATTCAGACGTCCCCACTAAAAAGCTGATAATTGCCAAAATGTAAATCTTCCAGGTATTTTGCACCTGACACACTCCTTCATTGATGATTTATATAAAGATATATTGTGATATATCGATATAAAGAGTTGAACAAACAGAAACAAATCGCAATATGTCGATGTGTAGTCGAAAAAAGAAACTGAATCCCTCTTCTAAAGGATTCAGCCCTACATTTCGCGCTGAAAATAATCGGCCATCGCCTTTATCGCATCTTCATCTCTTTTATAATAGGTGTATTTGCCAATCCGTTTTGTTTGGATAAGGCCTGCCCGCTGAAGGATGGAAAGATATTGAGACGCCGTTGACTGTGTCATCTGAAGCTTATCGGTGATCTGGCTGACACATACTCCGATCTCATTCATATCAATGCCATCATGCGGTGCGAAGTGACGGTCCGGCTCTTTCAGCCATTGTAAAATCTCAAGCCGTGACTCATTAGACAACGCTTTAAAAACATCAATAGGTTTCATACGCTTTATTATATCGTGATTTTACGATATGTCAATGTTATTTTTCTTGAATCTCTATTTTTTGTTTTGTCTCTCTTATGATCCGGGAAATAAAATCACTCACATTCTCTTCAAATGTGTTTTCCCGCCCGTATTGCCTTACATGTACAGAATGATGGCGGCACTCTTGATCTCCCACAACCGCAATATACGGTATTTTTTTCATTTGTGCTTCTCTGATTTTATAGCCGAGTTTTTCATCACGCTGATCGAGCTCAGCCCGGATACCCGCTTTCTTTTGAGAAAAACCGGAACGAAAAAAATTGGCGTACACAGCTGTTCTGTTTTCTCATTTTCCGTTCGATAATGTTTTTAATCCATTCAGCAGTTCTTCAAACGCCGATGTCAAAAATAAATCACTCCGGTAGATGAATGATATATTCATATTCCGAAAATGTTCAGGAAGCTCATGAAGAAAAAGATTTTTCCTGTTTTGAAAATAACGGACGGCTGATGCAGGCAGAAAGGAGACCCCCATCCCCGCCTGCACCGCCCCAATAATGGCTTCCAACGTACCGAATTCAATGATTTTATGTGCGGGCACTGCCTCTTCTTTCAGTATGTTTTTATTTTGCGGCGGTGCGAACAGCCCGCGGCAAAATACAGAATCGGCTCTCGCAGCAAGTCTTGCAAACTGCCTTCCCGCTTATTTGAAACCAAGACCAATTCTTCTTGAAATACAGCGTCTTGCTCAAGATCTTCATATTCGACCGGTCCGTAAACAAAAGCGCCGTCCAGCTCATAGTGTAGAACGCGCTGCACTAAGGTATGTGTATCACCGGTTGACAGCGACAGCTGTACTTTCGGATAGCGGCTGCAATACTCCGTGAAAAATTGAGGGAGATGGACGGCTGCCGCCGTTTCAAGAGAACCGATTCGAAGCGGGCCGTTCGGATCGCCTGCCTCTTGCGCCGTTTTTTGCGCCTCATGCAGCAATTGAAGGATTCTGTCTGCGTCTTTTAATAAGTTTTCACCTGCTGGCGTCAGCGTCATTCCCCGATTTGTGCGGTAAAAAAGCTGTGTTTGCAATTGCCGTTCCAGCTGCTGAATCCGGTTTGTCACATTTGATTGAACATAATGCAGGCTTTCTGCCGCCTTTGAAATACTTCCTTTGCGGGCGACAGCCTGAAAAATCTTTAAGTCTCCGCTTTCCATGTAAGGGCACCTTCTTGCTATGATTTTTATTGATAGCCGGCTATCAATTTTCATTTATTTACTGCAGCTGATACAGCCTGTAAAATTTTTCTCATCAATCATAAAGGAGAGAAGAATGATGAATGCCCTTATCATACACGAAAATGGCTTTGATTTCAGGCAGGCACCTGACAAAAGGCCGGGGAACGGCGAAGTAAAATAAAGCTGAAAACAGCCGGATTAAACCATCGTGATTTGTTTTAATAAAAAACAAGAAACCGGAAACCATGAATTTATTCTCGGTTCAGACGGCGCGGGAATCGTAACCGAAATAGGACACGGCGTCCGGTCTCATTTACTGAATGCAGAAGTCATCATCAACCCGGTGCTGAATTGGAAGACTGTTGAGGACGTACCAGCCGTCCCTGATATTTTAGGCGGTCCGAGCGACGGAACATTTTCACCTTATGTCATCGTTCCTGCGGAAAATGCCGTTTTAAAACCCGAACACCTGACTTGGGAGGAAGCGGGCGTCCTGCCGTTATCAGCATTAACCGCTTATCGCGCCTTATTTACAAAAGGAAATTAAAAAAAGGCGAACACCTTATCCTTCCGGGCATCGGAAGCGGCGTGGCAACATACGCCTTATTCATGGCAAAAGCTATCGGAGCGACAGTCAGCGTCACCTCCCGCAGTGAAAACAAAAACAAACCGCACTGTCATACGGTGCAGACCGGGCGATTGACAGCTACGGTGACTGGAATGAGGCGCTGAATGGTGAAAAAGCAGATATCATACTTGACGGTGTAGGCCCCGCCTTATTTCAACACTATCTTGACATTATTAAACCGAATGGCCGGATCGTAACATTCGGCGCCAGTTCAGGCGATCAGCTCGGATTTCCCATTCGCTCGCTGTTTTTTCCGCAGATTCATATTCTCGGTACATCAATGGGAAGCAATGAGGAATTCGTGGATATGCTGGAATTGATAAACCGCTGCGGCATCCGTCCCATTATCGACCGCATGTACCCTCTCGGTGAAGCAGCTGCCGCTTTTAACAGGATGCGGGAAGGACGGCAGTTCGGCAATATCGGCTTTCGTGTAGATGTCTAAAAAAAGGAGCGGACCCGTCCGTTTCCTTATTTGTTTATTAGCGTTTCCGCTTGAAATTCAAAATGTTGTTCTTCATCGATTAAAATCTGCCCGCAAATCGACTGGAGACACACAGAGCCCGTCACGTTTTTTAATAATAAACGGCGGCGATGACTTCCGCCGTCAGCAGCACCGCGATCGACTGCGCAAGGCTTGCAAATCGTATCAGTCTCCGGAAGAAAACAATCTCTCCACTCTGTAAAACAAAATTCCATATTTATCTTCCAGTTCCACATTACCCTTATATGACCAATACAAGAAGAAGGAGGTTCCATTTCAATACGAAAAACCGGCTGATCCCAGCCGGTTTTATAAATAAACCCCTTTATTTACGGTAAAACAGTGCTCCCCATTAAATAACTGTCGACTTCGCGCGCTGCTTCCCGGCCTTCATTAATCGCCCATACAATCAGGCTTTGGCCCCTTCTCGCATCCCCTGCGGCGAAAACACCGTCAACATTCGTTTTATAATCCCCATATGCCGCCTGAATTTTATAATTTGCCGAATCGACACCGAACTGTTTCAATAATGGCTGTTCTGTTCCTTCAAAACCGATGGCGATGAACACCAGCTGAGCAGGCCAGACTTTTTCTGTACCGGGCAGTTCATGAAATTCATACTTTCCGAATTCGTTTCTGACTTTTTCCATTTGGATGGTGTGGATCTCTTGTAAGCGGCCCTGCTTATCGGCCACCATTTTTGTCGTCTGAATTGAATATTCTCTCGGGTCTTTGCCGAACTTTGCCTGCGCTTCTTCATAGGCGTATTCAAGGGTAAAGACGTGCGGCTGTTCAGGCCACATATTGTCGTTCGTGCGCGTCTGAGGAAGTTTAGGATGTTTCCCGAACTGGTGCACGCTGCGCGCTTTTTGACGCAGCGCGGTTGCCACGCAGTCAGCTCCTGTGTCTCCTCCGCCGATCACGATGACATCTTTCCCTTTAGCGTCTATAAATTGTTTGTCTTTGAAGTTGGAATCTAAATAGCTTTTCGTCGCCAGTGTTAAATAGTCCATCGCATAATGGACGCCTTTTGCTTCCCGGCCTTCAATCAGCAGATTGCGCTGCTTTTGGGCGCCTGTGCACAAAATGACGGCATCAAATTGTTCTTTCAGCTCATCTGCCGTTATGTCAACGCCGATTTCGGTATTTGTCACAAAATCTATACCTTCCTGCGTCAAAAGCTTAATACGGCGTTCGACGACATTTTTCTCAAGCTTCATGCTCGGAATGCCGTACATCAGCAGGCCGCCGGCTCTGTCGGCACGCTCATAGACCGTTACGGAATGACCGGCTTGATTCAGCTGATCAGCGCTTGCCAGACCTGCCGGGCCTGAACCGACGACAGCGACTTTTTTACCTGTGCGTTTCGCGGGAATTCTCGGCTGAATCCATCCATTTTCAAAACCTTTGTCAATGATCGTCCGCTCGATGTTTTTAATTGAAACAGCCGGATCTGAAATGGCCAGCGTACAAGATCCTTCACAAGGAGCGGGACAGACCCGCCCTGTGAATTCAGGAAAGTTATTCGTTTTCAGAAGGCGCTCCAAGGCTTCTTTCCAGCGCCCCCGATAGACGAGGTCATTCCACTCCGGTATCAGGTTATAAATCGGGCAGCCGGAGGTAAAACCGTTGATATCAGCGCCGATTTGGCAAAACGGTGTGCCGCAATCCATACACCGCGCCCCCTGCCGCTTTGACGCTTCATCTGAAAATGGAGCCGAATACTCTTTCCAATCCTTTAAGCGAGTGAGAGGGTCCCGCTCAGCCGGTTTTTCTCGTTTTTCTTCCATGAATCCAGTTGGTTTCCCCATGTTCCTCTCCCCTTTCTTACTGTACTACCGCTTGTTTATGGTCTTTGGCAGGCGTTTGCTGAACCTTCGTATTGGCTTCAAAAGCATACATAATTGCATCTTCTTCTGATAAACCCGCCGCTTTTTGTTCTTCGATGCTGAGGAGCATTTGTTTATAGTTTTTCGGAATGACTTTGATAAAGGTTTCTGCGGCTTTTTCCCAATTGTCCAGAAGATTTGCGGCTTTTTTGCTGTTTGTCAGCGCCGCATGCCGTTTGACCATTTCTTGCACTTCTTTGATCTCCGCCTCATCCGTCAGCTTTTCAAATGAAATCATTTCCATGTTGCATTTGCGTTTAAATGCTTTGGCATCTTCACTCAGGACGTATGCGATACCGCCTGACATTCCCGCCCCGAAGTTTTTGCCGACTTCGCCGAGGACGACAACCCGGCCGCCTGTCATGTATTCACAGCCGTGGTCTCCGATACCTTCTACAACGACATTGACTCCGCTGTTACGGACTGCAAAACGTTCACCGGCGCGTCCGTTAATATACGCTTCCCCGCTTGTTGCTCCGTAAAATGCGACGTTCCCGATAATAACGTTATCGTGTGTTTCACAATTGAAGGCATCAGGCGCTTTCACGATGATTTTTCCGCCTGAAAGCCCTTTGCCTACGTAGTCATTTGAATCCCCGTTCAAATGAAGTGTCATCCCTTTAGGGACAAATGCTCCGAAACTCTGTCCGGCTGATCCGGTAAAATGAAGTCTGATCGTATCATCCGGCAGGCCTTCCGCTCCGTAGCGTTTAGAAATTTCACTTCCCGTCACGGTTCCGGCTACGCGATTTGTATTATTGATCTTGATTTCAGCTTCCGCTTCCTGACCGGCTTCAATTGCAGCCTGCACCGCCGGAAGAATAACCGTCATATCAAGCGACTCGTCGATTTTATGGTTTTGCGCCGTACGGAAAGTGCGTACGCCTTCAGGCTGGTACAGCAGTGTGGATAAATCAAGCTGGCCCGCTTTCCAATGCGCTTTCGCACGTTCACTGACATGAAGAACGTCTGTCCGTCCGATCATTTCATCAAGCGTCTTAAAGCCTAACTGCGCCATATATTCACGCACTTCTTCTGCGACAAACAGCATGTAATTTACGATATGGTCAGGATCGCCCATGAATTTTTTGCGGAGCTCCGGATTTTGCGTCGCGACACCTACAGGACATGTATCTAAATGGCAGGCGCGCATCATGACGCAGCCGAGAACGACAAGCGGCGCTGTAGCAAAGCCGAATTCCTCCGCACCGAGCAAGGCGGCCATCACGACATCTCGGCCTGTCATCAGCTTACCGTCCGTTTCCAATACCACGCGATCCCGTAAACCGTTCAGCATCAGCGTTTGGTGAGCTTCTGCAAGACCAAGCTCCCACGGAAGACCCGTATGTTTAATACTCGTTTTCGGCGATGCGCCCGTTCCGCCATCGTAGCCGCTGATGACGATGACATCCGCAGTGCCTTTTGCCACACCGGCCGCAATCGTGCCGACACCGGCTTTTGATACGAGCTTGACGCTGATTCGCGCGCTTCGATTTGCATTTTTTAAATCATGGATCAGCTGCGCCAAATCTTCAATTGAATAAATATCATGGTGAGGAGGCGGTGAGATCAGCCCTACACCTGGTGTAGAACCGCGGACATCCGCGACCCAAGGATATACTTTGTTCCCCGGAAGCTGACCGCCTTCTCCCGGCTTCGCCCCTTGCGCCATTTTGATCTGCAATTCATCCGCATTGACGAGATAATGGCTCTTTACGCCGAAACGGCCGGAAGCGATCTGTTTAATCGCACTTCTTCTGTCGTCGCCATTTTCATCCGGAACGAAACGTTTCGGATCCTCGCCGCCTTCTCCGCTGTTGCTTTTTCCGCCAAGCCTGTTCATCGCTATCGCTAAAGCCTCATGGGCTTCCTTGCTTAATGAACCGAATGACATCGCTCCTGTTTTAAAACGTTTCACGATGGACGCAGCTGATTCAACTTCCTCTAATTTTAAAGGCTTGCGGTCTTCTTTGAAGGCGAACAGATTGCGTAAAAATCCGATTCGTTCTTCATCCGCTGCTTGAGAATACTGCTTAAACAGGCTGTAATCATTTTTTCGGCAGGCCCATTGCAGCGTATGGATGGTTTTCGGGTTGAAAGCGTGGTGCTCTCCCCCGTTCCGCCATTGGAATTCACTTCCCGGATCAAGAGTTTGGCTGTAATCATCCTTGTACGCCGCTTGGTGGCGCTGTTTCGCTTCTTGCGCAATCGTCTCAATATCGATTCCGCCAAGCTGAGATGCAGTACCGGTAAAGTATTTGGCGATAACGTCTTCACCGATGCCGACCGCTTCAAAAATTTGGGCGCCCCTGTAACTTTGCACAGTTGAAATCCCCATTTTTGACATCACTTTCACGACGCCTTCTGTTACGCTCTTTCCGTATTTGCTGACAGCTTCTTCATACGGAATATCAAGCCGGCCTTCATCGATTTCCTGCTTATACGTAGCATAAGTCAAATACGGATTGACAGCATCGGCACCATACCCGATGAGAGCCGCAAAGTGATGAACTTCACGCGCTTCCCCGGATTCAACGATAATGCTTGCTTTTGTTCGCAGGCCTTGACGGATCAAATGCTGATGCAGCGCACTGACGGCCAAAAGCGGCGGAATCGGCGTCAATTCCCTACTCATTGCCCTGTCAGATAAAATTAACAGAGATACGCCTTCCTTGATCGCTTTTTCCGCTTGCTGAAACAAATCCTTCAGGCCTTTTTCTAGGTCATCGGAAAACAGCGTGCGGATGTTCTGGCTCTTAATGTCAGGGTGCACAAGTGTTTTCAGCGCATAAAACTGTTCGTTTGATAATACAGGAGTATACAATTTTATGCGGCGTGCATTTCTTTCACTCGGATGCAGCAGATCGCCTTCAGCTCCAAGCCATGTCACCGTAGAGGTCACAAGCTGCTCGCGGATCGCGTCAATCGGCGGGTTTGTGACTTGCGCAAACAGCTGTTTAAAGTAATGAAACAGTGATTGGGCGCGATCGGATAAAACGGCGAGCGGCGAATCATTTCCCATAGAGCCGAGCGGGTCCTTGCCTTCTTTAATAACAGGAATTAAATACTTCTGAATATCTTCATACGTATAGCCGAACGCTTTTTGACGGACGAGAAGATCATCGAATTGTTCCTCTTCCCGGATTTCCGGGTCAGGATTCACTTGAACCAATTCTTCTTCAAGCCATTTTTGATACGGGAATTCATTGGCTATTTCTGTTTTTACTTCTTCATCTGAAATAATCCGGCCTTCCTCTAAGTCAATGAGCAGCATTTTTCCGGGCTCCAGACGTTTTTTATGAAGAATGTTCTCCTGCTCCACTTCAATAACGCCGACCTCAGATGAGAAAATAATATGGTCATCTTTTGTCACATAGTAACGTGCCGGACGCAGGCCGTTACGGTCAAGGATGGCGCCGATCTGTTTTCCGTCCGTAAACGAAATGGCGGTCGGCCCGTCCCACGGCTCCATTAAAGAGCTGTGATATTCATAAAAAGCCCGTTTCGCTTTAGACATGTGAGTGTTTTCTGTCCATGGTTCCGGAATCAGCATCATTGCCGTATGTGCCGGTTTCCGCCCCGCCATCACGAAAAATTCAAATGCATTATCAAGAATGGATGAGTCACTGCCCTCAGCATTTAAAATCGGCAGCACTTTGTGAAGATCGTCTCCGAAGCTTTCTGAAACGAACTGCTGCTCCCTCGCTCTCATCCAATTGATGTTGCCCCGGAGCGTATTGATTTCTCCGTTATGAATCAGATAGCGGTTCGGATGGGCACGTTCCCAAGTAGGAAAGGTATTTGTGCTGAATCTTGAATGCACGAGTGAAAATGCAGATACGAAGGTTTCATCCTGCAAATCCAAATAAAAAGCGTCAACCTGCTCAGGCGTTAACAACCCTTTATAAACAATAGTCTGGCTTGACAAGCTTGCGAAGTAAAAATCAAGCTGTTCTTGAACGCCCCAATTTTCCGCCTGCTTCCGGATGACATACAGTTTGCGTTCAAAAGCAAGGCTGTCTTTCAAATCGTTTGCGGCTCCGATAAATACTTGACGCACATACGGGCAAGTGCTTTGTGCCACTGTTCCGATTTTTCCGACATTTACAGGGACGGTTCTCCAGCCGAGAACAATCTGTCCTTCCTGCTCAATGAATGCATTCACCTGTTTTTCGATCTTTTTTCTTTCCTCTTCATTTTGCGAGAAAAAGACCATTCCTACCCCGTAACGGCCTTTTTCCGGCAGCTTCATTTCTCCGCACTCTTTCTTAAAAAAAGCATCAGGGATCTGAACCATCAGGCCGGCGCCGTCACCCGTATTCGGATCACTGCCCTGTCCTCCTCTGTGATCCAGCTGGCAAAGCATCTTCAGTCCTTTTTTGACAATGTCATGTGAAGGTTTCCCTTTTAAATGGGCATACAAGCCGATTCCGCATGCATCGTGCTCAAATTCCGGACGGTAGAGACCTTGTGCTTTCGGCATTTGATTGTAAGTCATAATTCCTCTCCCCCGATCAGTTTCCGTTAATTATCGGTCATAAAATCTGACAACTTTAAATTAATTGTAAGTTTTCAAAACAATATAAACAATATATAATTTAGATCAAATACATCTCAAAATGAGATAGATGGGTGTGAACGCAATGGAATTACGCCAGCTTCGGTATTTTATGGAGGTAGCAGAACGGGAACATGTGTCAGAAGCGGCTGATCATCTGCATGTCGCACAATCCGCCATCAGCCGGCAGATTGCAAATCTTGAAGAAGAGCTGAAAGTCACTTTATTTGAACGGGAAGGCAGAAATATTAAATTAACGCCGATCGGCAAACAATTTTTAGAACATGTTAAAACCGCGATGAAAGCAATTGATTATGCGAAGGAACAAATTGATGAATATCTTGATCCGAATCGCGGAACCGTCAAAATAGGATTTCCGACGAGCCTTGCAAGCCAGCTTTTGCCGACTGTGATTTCGGCATTTAAAGAGGAATACCCGAACGTTGAGTTTTTGCTCCGCCAGGGTTCTTATAAGTTTTTAATCGAAGCGGTAAGAAACAGGGATATAGATGCTGCGCTGCTCGGCCCCGTTCCCACGGAATTCCCCGACATAACAGGCAATATCTTATTCACGGAAAAGATTTACGCGCTTGTTCCGCTGCATCATCCGCTTGCCAAACAGAAAAATATTCATTTAATTGATCTGCGCGGCGACCAATTCGTTTTATTTCCTGAAGGGTTTATTCTCCGAAACATGGCGATTGACGCTTGCAGACAGGCCGGCTTTGCGCCGCTTGTATCGACGGAAGGCGAGGATTTAGATGCCATTAAAGGATTAGTCTCCGCGGGGATGGGAGTTACTTTATTACCCGAAAGCACCTTTGCAGAAACCACACCCCGGTTCACGGTCAAAATTCCGATTGAATTTCCTCAAGTGAAGCGCACCGTAGGCATTATTAAACCAGAAGGAAGAGAACTGGCTCCGTCTGCAAATGATTTCTATCATTTTGTCATTCAATTTTTCTCCAAACTTGAACAATATCAATAAAAACAAACCCGAGCTTCAAAACGAAGCCTCGGGCTTTTTCATATTTTTATAGATCTTTCTCAGCCGATCGGAATGGATAGTTCAACGTGGCAGACAAACGCTTCCGGATCAATGACTGATTGATCGGTCTGTTTGTGCGGCGTTTCTTTAAATGTCTTCAGCTGGGCTGAGGAATAGTTGACGATGCCGAGTCCGAGCTCTTCTCCCTGCTGATCAAGCAGCCTGACAACCGCTCCGCTGCTGAATCTGCCCTTAATCTGTTCGATATCCTGCGGTGACAGTGCCATATTTCCGTTCGCGACATCGCGGCTGCTTTTCTTTTCCATCACAATTTCGCCTTCGGGGCCGGAATTAAATGCAAGCCATTGTTCTTTGTGGTTTAACGGCAGGGTTCCTTCCGCTTCAAAATAAGTTCCTTCAGCCGCCTCATCTACCGCTTGAAGCAGAATGTCCGGAATGTTAGCCTGCCCGAGAAAGCCTTTAATACCGGAGGCCATCACAATTTTAAAAGCATCCAGTTTCGAACGCATTCCGCCGGTTCCCATTTCACTCCCGGCATCTCCCGCGCTTGCTTCTATTTCCGGAGTGATGTCACTTACATGTCTGATTCTTTTCGCTTTCGGGTTGCTGCGCGGATTATCATCATATAAACCGTCAATGTCTGATAAAATCACAAGCATGTCGGCATCAATTAAACCTGCCACCTTCGCTGCGAGTGTATCGTTATCTCCGAATTTCAGCCGGTTGACTGTGACCGTGTCATTTTCATTAATAATCGGAATAATGCCTCGTTCCAAAAGGACGTTCATCGTATTGCGCACATTATGGTAGCGGTATTCATCGGAAAAGTCGCTTCTTGTAATTAATATTTGTGATGCGACATAACCGTGCGCTAAAAACAGCTTTGAATAAGCCTCCATTAATAATCCCTGCCCGATGGAAGCAGAAGCCTGTTTTTCAGGGAGGCCTTCCGGTTTCTGAATAAATCCGAGCTTCCGATAACCTGCCGCCACTGCGCCGGAAGATATTAAAATCACTTCATAGCCGCTGTCTTTCAGCTGTGCGATTTGATCCACCAATGCTTCCAGCTTTCTTCTGCTGATTTCCCCGTGCAGGCTCGTCAGTGAGCTGCTTCCGATTTTCACCGCGACTCTTTTGATCTTCGTCCGAGACGTCACTGTATCACTCCTGTTTCTTAACGATTATAGTGCTGCCGTTTTTTCAATTGTTTTGCTGATCTCAATAGAACGTTCGGTCGCATGTTTAATGGCTTTGGCAATGGCTTCTCCGCCGCCTTCTGACCTGAGCGCATCGAGGCCGGCTTCCGTCGTGCCGTTTGGAGAGGTGATGTTTTCCCGAAGCACATCCGGTTTTTCACCCGTTTCCATCAGCATTTTAGCAGCGCCCAATAACGTTTGCGCGCCGATTTTGCGGGACAGCCGTTTGTCTAAGCCGGCTTCTTCACCTGCTTTTTCAATAAACTCCATTAAATAATAGAAGTACGCCGGTCCGCTGCCTGCGATGCCGGTGAAAATGTCCATCTGATCTTCCTTGATCACGTACACTTCCCCGAGGCATTCCAAAAGGGATACCGCGGTTTTTGCTGAACCGTAAGAGACATGGTCTCCGAAAGCCGCAGCTGTTGCCGATTCGCCGATCATGCTGGATGTGTTTGGCATCACTCTTACAACTGGCTGACGGTCATGTAATGATTGTTGTATAAATGAGGTTGTTATGCCTGCCAGAACAGACAGGATGATTTGATGAGGTTGGATACGCCGTTTCAGCGTAGCAAGAGCGATTTCAGCATCCTTCGGTTTCATGGCTAAAATAAAGACATCAATGTCTTCGGTTTTCATGCTGTCAAAAGCAATGCCTTGAATTCCGTATTGATGTTCCAATTCAGCGAGTCGCTCTGTATTGCGGCGGTTTGTCACGCAGATGTTTTGGTTGGGAATTTTTTTTGCGCGGACCATGCCTGATATCATTCCTTCAGCCATTGATCCTGCTCCGATAAAAGCAACTTTCTTTTGATCTAAGATCGGTAACATCTCCCTTGTTCGTATTTTGTTCGTATTTTTCACACGTTTTTTATGTTACCACTTCAGGAGTCGATGTCAAGTTTGAAGGTTTTATTGATATGTATTGTTCCGAGCCTGTTATTATGTATAATGAATCACAGAACAAACCTTTAGAGCCCGGGAGGCCGGGTGCGTTCCGGCCGGATTTAAAAATTATCTGAAATGGCTTTTTCTATCAGCTTTTTGCAGCGGTCAAGCTCTGTCTTCAGCTGTTTTTTGTAAAGCTTCGCAGCTTCATAGTCTTTAAATTGATAGAGAACAACTTCCTGGAGTTTGGCTCCCTCTTTTTTCACTTTTACTTGCTTTAAAATCCCGTCATCCAAAAGTTCGTGAAGTGAACGGTACACCTCGGTATGATTCGGCTTAAAACCGATGGGTTTAAATTCCGAACGCAGCACCTCGAGAAGCTTCAGTCCGTAAAGCCGTTCCTGCTCTGTCATTGTAATCATGTAAAGCTTTAAAAAGGCTCTTTGTTTCACTAAAAAACCGGTTGAACTTCTTTTTTCTTCTTTCAATATGTGCACACCCTTCCTTCTAACAAATTATTCCATGTACTAAATATTCTCTTTATATCCCGTTTTCCCTTTTATTGTTCGGACAGTTTGGTTTGTATTGATTTGTTTTTTGGAGGCGGGAAAAATAATCTTAGTGAACATTTGGTACATAGTTTATTTAGTTTAATTATAGCTGATATCGGTTTCTTTTTCACTCTTTTTTCTGCAAAAACGGATCTTTATGCCTATTTATTCGGGTTGCGAAAACAAAAAAAGACCCGTCACGAAGACAGGTCCCCTTTTGTTTAAGGATTAGTTGACCACAAACCGGCCGTTTTGATGAAAATGCGCGGATGTAATTTCAATTGAGCAACCATATATTCTGCAAGATCCTCAGGCTGCATGACTTTTTCCGGATTGCCGTCTGTCAGATTTAATTCAATAGACATGTCGCTTGCAACCGTGCTCGGAGTCATTGCGCTGACACGGATATTGTGTTTTCTGACTTCCTGCATGAGAGATTCGGTCAGACCGAGAACGGCAAATTTAGAAGCGCTGTACGCACTTGTCGCCGCGGCGCCTCTTTGGCCCGCCGTAGAAGAAATATTAATGATATCTCCTGATTTTCTCTCAATCATTTCAGGAAGAACGGCGCGTGTCACGTGGTATACACCCATTACATTAACTTGAATGATGTCTTCCCACTCTTCAGGCGTAAGATCCAAAAATCCGCCGAATTTGCTGATTCCGGCATTGTTAATCAGGATGTCAACCTCACCGAGTTCTTCTTTAATAGAGGAGACGGCTTGTTCAACCTCTTTTTGGTTTTTCACATCGGCAGCAGCGAATGATGCCTTTACACCAAGGGCTTTCACTTCTTCCGCAACCTTTTCGACATTTGCTTCTGTACGGCCGATTAAACCGATATTGACTCCTTCTTTGGCTAAAGCGATAGCGGCGGCGCGGCCGATTCCTCTGCCCGCACCCGTGATAAGAGCCGTTTTGTTTTGTAGGCTTTCCATGTCTTTCACCCTTTCTGAATGTCCTTATGTACGATTTCACATTATAAGCAGAAAAAAACAATTAGCAAATAAAATGATTCAACACGATCCGTAAAGGGTATCAACTGAAAAAAAGGAGTGAAAAGCAGATGATCATCATTTTGTATATCAGTGCTGCCGTTGCGGCTGCCGCATTAATTTATGCAGCCGTATCCGCCGTGCATTTTAAAAGAAACACAGCGCCTGATATAAAGAAGATTAACGCCGCGACAGCGTCTATGCAGACGTCCGTTGAAGAAATCAAAACAGAAACCCGTTTGTTATCACAAAAGCAGAAAGAACTGCAGGAAGACATTCTTACTAAAAAAACAGCCGTGCAAACGACGGCAGCCGAAGTTAAAGGAACGCCTCACGTCCTGAAAATGCTCTGGAACGCCGGTAAAAGCGGTTTATGAGCCTGCATGTCATCCGACGTTTTTGATGACACTAAGAGAAACTGGCGGATTCAATGAGGCATAACATGATTTGCGATCGTGAGCGGCTTGCGCATTTTTTGCAGCAGCTCAAAGCATTATCATCTTCGGGAGGATTTACAAAATCGGATTTGCTGACTCCGGAGTTCCATTTAGCCAAGGACGGAGATCTGGATATGTATTATTCGCCTCATAATGAGTATATCAACCCACATGCTGCGGTTGTCATCTCCGGAATTACACCCGGTTTTTTTCAGATGCAGCGGGCTTACAAAGCAGCGGCACAGCTTTTAAAAAACGGCGAATCTCTTGAGGTGATAGCATATGAGACAAAAAAAGCGGCCGGACTTTCCGGTTCCATGAGGCAGCACATCATCGAAATGCTTAATGAATGCGGTCTGCCGGCCGCGCTTCACGTTGAGGATTCATCCCGGTTATTTGATTCAAAACGGGAGCTGCTTCATACGACATCCGTTATTAAACACCCTGTTTTTTATAAACAGAAAAACTATACTGGACATCGGCCGGCAATCAGCAGATCAGCTCTTCTCAGCCGTTACGCGCTGACATGTTTTCCGGATGAAATAGAAATGATGAAAAAGGACATTCTGCTTATCCCTCTCGGTAAAGCAGCAGAATCGGCCTGCCGCATGCTGAAGAAGAACGGCAGAATGGGCCATGCGGTCATTCTGGAAGGCTTCCCGCATCCGTCCGGAGCAAACGGACATCGTTTCAAGCAATTTCACGAAAACCAACAATCGTTACGTGAACAAATTCAGCGGTTTGCCGGGTTTCTTCAGAAGCTGTAAAAAAACGCCCCGAATTTTCGGGGCGCTGCTGTTAAGAAGCGTATTCAGGCAATGCTTTATTGTGTTTTGCCGTTTTCTCTTCAGGTATTTTGATTTGATTTGTCAAGATTGCACTTACGAAATAGAGCGCTGCGAAAATCCATACAACGCCTTGTGCGCCGACAAGCCCGATGAACGCCCAGGCAAGCGCGGGGCCGACAAATGCCGACAGGCCCGCAGCCAGATTTAACACAGACATGGCGGCACCTTTATTGCTGCCGGCCGCCGTCGGCACGATAGCCCCGATCGGAACGAACCCGGCGAGGAGCCCTCCCCATATAAAACCGACTATGCTGACGAAAAGCAAGTTCCCATGTGATACAACAGGAGCATAATATAATAAAAGAGTAAAAATGCCGCAGCCCACTCCTCCGAACCACATGACGGTCTTTTTCCAGCCGAAGGCATCGCCGACTGCGCCGAATATTAAGTTAAAAACGATATTTCCGAGAAAGATCGTTCCCCAAATTTGAAGCCATACATTTGTAGAAATGCCGTGCTGCGCCATATGCATCGGGAGGAATACCGGAAATCCGTATGTTCCGATGCTGTTAATGATCCGAATGATCCCCCCAGAGAGCACGCGCGGATTTTCAGCAAGGATGGTGATTCCCTTCATTAATTCCTGCGCCTTTTCCCGCTTATCTGCCTTTTTCTTTTCAAAGCGGTCCCTATTTAAAATCAAAGCAAAAAACGCGCCGAGGCATACCCAGAAAATTGAACTCCACAGCGTATTCAAATAGCCGAAGGATTTGATGGCCCAGCTTGAATACCAAGCACCGAATACAAACATCCCGCAGCAATATGCAATCCAGAACCAGCCGACCGCCGTACTGAGCCTGTTTTTCGGCGACCGGTAAATCACCCATGTCAAAAATGAATAGGCAAACAGCGGGTAACCCAGCCCTTTAATAAAATACGTGACATACATCACCGGCAAATTAAGATTCTCAAATCCGTATGCGATAAACGCGGCTGTTCCGATGACGTAAAACAACAGCCCCATAAACATCGTCCGCTTTGCGCCGAAGGCTTCGAGGCAGACCCCTGAAAACCACGACGCCACAGCAAGAGAAATACCGTAAACCGTAAACAAGGATGCTGATTGCTGTACCGTCAAGCCGTTTTCAACTAAAAACGGGCTGAGCCAGCCTTGTTCAAGGCCGTCCCCCATCATAAACAGCACGACCCCTAAAAATCCCCAGGCGAGCTGTTTTGGAATTCCTATTTTATTAAGCATTTTTGTTCCTCCTCAGCAATCTTTCATGTTGTCATCTCATCCCCAAGTCAGGCTTTCACCGCCGGCTGAAAATGAGTAAATAATTTTTGCGTATGTTTCCATTCTTCATATAGGAAGAGATCCGTCTGATCCGCTTCCGGCTCAATTATCTTTGTGCGGGTCGAAAGCTCTGCTTTCACACCGAGAGCTTCGTTGCAAATCATCACCGCTCCCATTGCGGATGCCTGGCTGAACCCCTCTCTCTTATAGATTTTCTTTTGAAGAAGGTTAGCAAGAAACTGCGTCAAAGCATCGCTTTGGAAACCGCCGCCGCACACCTTCACATAATCTTGTGAAAAGGAAGCCACCTCTGTTAACGCCTCATAGTTCCATTTGATTGAAAAAGCGATTTCCAGCAGTGCGGCTTTAACAAAATGGGCTCTGCTTAAGTTTTGGGACAGCGGAGCGTCAAATATAAATCCGCCTTTTGCCAGTGCGTTTTTCTCAGGCGATAAATAGGAGCCTAACGCAGATATACAAGCATGATCATGTTTCGGCAGACTTGCGATTTCCCGTTCCATGACGCTGTAGGATTCATTCGGATAAAAAATGGATTTTAATTTTTGATAATTGAGTCCTGTTACACCCGGATTCGTTTCAAGAAGCCATTGACCTTCTTCTGTATGGCAATTCAGCCATGCATTCTCTAAACTTTCGGTTCCGGTCTCCGCTGTTATCTTTGTAATCGGCGTCGTTGTGCCGGATACGATGACGATATCTCCCGGCTTTGCATCTGCACTTTTGATGGCAAGCTGTGTGTCTCCCCCGCCTGCAATCACAGGCACTCTTTCAGAAAGACCGAGCACCGCCGCTTTCTTAAACGTTAACATTCCGACAACCGTCCCAGATCGGACGAGTGAAGGAAGAATGGCAGAAGGCACACCGAAGATGTTGCATAATTTCTCTGACCACGCCTTTTTCCTTACGTCAAACAGCAGTGTTTCAGCAGCCTGTGACGGTTCATAGCTTAAAATTCCGCTCAGCTCAAATGTCACCCAGTCACTGATGCTTGTGATGCACTTCACTTCTTTCCATAAAGACGGCTGTCTGGCTTTTAATCCGACAAGTTTCATGGCGGAAAATAAAGCGCTCGGAAGACGTCCGGTTTGCTGATGCACTTCTTCTTCTGCCTCAATCCCGCCTTCCCATTCACGCCCTCTGTTATCAATGTTGGGCAGACCGAGAAATGCCTTTTTATCTTTATTGATCAGAACGATTCCCTGCCTCTGGCTTGTTGAGGTGATTCCAATCAATGTAATATGAGGGCTCTTGGCAATAGCCTTTCTTGCCATAGCGCTGATTTGCGTCCATAACCCTTCCGGTGAGAAATATCGTCCGTCCGGATAAAGCGGATCCGTCACATATTCGATGTCTTCCCTTTCAAGCGCGGTCACTTCGCCGCCGGCAGTCACGACCGCGACTCGCGCATTCCCAGTCCCGATGTCAAATACAAGGTAGCCTTTTTGTTCAGCCATTACAGCCTCCTCCTTCCGTTTCAAGTTCTCTTTTGTTATAAAGTTCACGTATTGAGCAGATTTGATCTTGTTTCCATTTGAAAAGCGCTTCATTTAAAATCTTCACATGATGATCTTCCACTTCAAATGTTGCGCCCGCTAAATGGGGAGTCGCGAACACATTCGGCAAAGAGATCAAATCATAATCAGAAGATTCAGGCGGTTCGTGATAAAACACGTCAAGGATAGCTCCCTTAATCCGCCGTTCTTTCAGCACCCGCAGCAGCTCTTCCCTGTCTGTAACCGCCGCTCTTGACGTATTGACAAAAACAGCTTCCTGTTTCATCAATTGAAAGTGCCGCGCGCCGATAAGGCCGATGGTTTCTTCTGTGCGCGGCAAGTGAACGGAAACAATATCACTTTCAGAAAATACCCGTTCAATCGTCGTTTTTTCATACTCCCGGTTTTCATGACGGACAAATGGATCATAGTAAAGCACCTTGCAATCAAAAGCGGCCAATAGCCGGGCGATTCTCTGTCCGACAGCGCCGAAACCGATAAGGCCGACTGTTTTCCCCGTCAGCTCATTTCCCCTGAATTTGACGTAAGCCTGCAAATAATCACCATTCCACTTCCCATCCTTCAGCCACTGATGGGAAGAATACGTATGACGCAAAAATGAAATCACATTTCCGATAAACATTTCAGCAACGGCCTGGGCATTGCGGGCCGGTGTAAAGAAAACGGGGATTTTTCTTTTAGTCGCCGCCGCAATATCCACATTAGACGGCATTCCTCTGCAGACACCGATAAAAGCGGAATCCGGCAATATGTCAATAACACGCTCAGACACCTCATCAAGTTCAGTAATAAGCCCCGACGCGTTTGTCTCTTGAATCATTCGGATTAATTCATCTTCCCGATAGGCCCGGCCGTGCTTCTTCCACGGCCGGTGCACAGTCCGGCCGAACAGCTCAGTCAGCTTCTTCAGCCCCTCGTCGTGATATGGCGCGGTAATTAAAACCGTCATGATGCAAAACATCCTTTTCACATAAATTTTTTTCATAAAAAAAATCTCTTTCCTCAAAGAAGGAAAGAGATTCATATACCGTCTTTATCCGCTTGAAGCGCACAAATATGTATAGACCATTCTTTCCTATCTTTCAAGCATACGCTTGCTGGAATTGGCACAATAAATGTTGCCGAGGTTTCATAGGGCCAGTCCCTCCACCTCTCTGGATAGAAAATAAAATGATGAAATTGTCAGGTTGTTTAAAAGAATAAACTCATCATAGAAAAGTCTTTCCGTGATGTCAACACTTTTTTCTGAATTGACGTTCGATTTTGAAATGTTATAATGCTTACAATATAAACAAAGAGGAGAAATGGGCTATGAATTCTGCTGCAACACAGCCGAACGGGGTCTTTAAGTCGGTGTGCTCCCTAGACTGTCCCGATCAATGCGGCTTGCTTGTGACAAAAAAAGACGGAAAAATCGTTAACATTCAGGGAGACCCCGATCACCCGGTCACATCAGGGAATATTTGCAACAAAGTCAGACACATGGCTGAGCGTATTTATGATGAGAAGCGCGTAACCGTTCCGTTAAAACGGATCGGTAAAAAAGGTGAAGCCGCGTTTGCGCCTATTTCCTGGGAGGAAGCAATCAATACGATCAGTTCGCGCTGGAAAGAGCTTATTGCCGAAGAAGGAGCGGAAAGCATTCTTCCGTACAGCTTTTACGGCAATATGGGAAAACTGGCGGCAGAGGGAATGGACCGCCGTTTTTTCCATCGTCTCGGAGCGAGTCATCTCGAACGGACGATCTGCAGCAAAGCCGGATCTGAAGGCTATAACTATACAATGGGTGAAGGAGCGGGTACTGATCCGGAGGAGACCATACATGCAAAGCTCTTTATTTTTTGGGGGATCAATGCCGTCAGCACGAATATGCACCAAATCATGATTGCTCAAAAAGCCCGGAAAAAAGGGGCTAAAATTGTCGTTATCGATGTACATAAGAACCAAACCGGCCGGCTTGCCGATTGGTTTATTCCCATTCGTCCCGGCACAGATGCCGCACTCGCCCTCGGTATCATGCATGTCTTATTCGACGAAAACCTTCACGATGAAGCATTTCTCACAGAATACACCGAAGGCAGTGAAGAATTAAAAGCGCATGTTAAACACTATGATCCGGAAACAGTTTCTGCTATTACAAGCGTTAAAGCCGACGATATCAGACGCCTTGCGAGAATGTACGGGGAAACCTCCCCTTCCCTTATCAGGATTGGAAACGGCATTCAGCACCATGACAATGGCGGAATGATCGTCCGCACCGTCGCCTGCCTTCCGGCTGTTACAGGGCAGTGGCTCAACACCGGAGGAGGCGCAATCAAGCACAACAGCGCGGTATTAAACTATAACAGACAAGCGCTCCAGCGGCCTGATCTGCTTTACGGCCGGAAGCCGCGATCATTTAATATGAACAGGCTCGGAAGCGTTCTTTTAGAAACAAAACCGCCCGTGCGCTCCTTGTTTATTTACGGTACGAATCCCGCAGTGGTTGCGCCGGAAGCGAATAAAGTCAGAAAAGGCCTGCTGCGGGAGGATTTATTTACAGTCGTTCACGATCTGTTTTTAACGGAAACCGCCAAATATGCGGATATCGTGCTCCCTGCTTCATCCGCTTTTGAAAACACGGATTTTTACACGTCTTACTGGCATCATTTTATTCAGCTGCAAAAACCGGTGATCGAACCCTACGGGGACAGCAAATCGAATACGGAAGTGTTCCGTTTGCTTGCCGGAGCAATGGGATTTACCGAGCAGGAGCTTCAGGATTCCGATGAAGAATTGATCAGACAGGCGCTGGACTTTCCCGACAATCCGTATATCGAGGATATTGATTACGAAGCGCTCTCACGCCATTCCTTCATGAAAGCCAAACGGAAAAAACCGCTTTTTCCGGGAAAGCTCAAGACACCTAGCGGAAGAATTGAATTATATTCGGAAAAGATGAAACAGGACGGTTATCCGGCGCTGCCGACACACATCCCTCTTGAGAGCGATGACGATTTTCCGCTTTTATTTGTCCCGGGACCGAATCATAATTTTTTAAATTCAACATTTTCAAATAATAAAAAACACGTAAAATTAGAAAAAGCGCCAAAGCTTTTTATTCATACAGAGGATGCTGTACGCCGGAACATAGAAGACGGGGAAACCGTTAGAGTTTGGAATCACCGCGGAGAGTGCGAATTGACAGTTTCGGTCGGCGAACAGGTGCTTCCCGGCGTTGCGGTGAGCCAAGGTCTTTGGGCCGATATGGATGATAAAAAACAGCTCGTCAATTCGCTCACGCCCGATCGGCTGGCGGATATGGGCGGAGGCGCTGTTTTCTTCTCCGGAAAGGTGCAGGTGGAAAAGCTCAGCAATCAAAACCGTCCGCAATAAACGCCCGGCGGTTTTGCTGAAGGCTGAATCCTTCGGCCGGCTTCACCGTATAAAAAATGATTACGTTTATTGGAGGTTTGCTGTATGGATATCATTACCGGCATCGGAATCGCTTTAGCCGGATATTTCATAGGAGACGGATTGAAAAACTTTAAATCACCTGATCCTCATGAACACACGGACCACATTCTCATTAAAGAAAAAGATTTACACTATTATATTGGTTATTATTTAGGAGTAACCAAGGAAGAAGCGAAACAAATCGTGCCTGACACCTCTGACATACCGCATATCACGAGAAACGGAAAGCGGTATGTGCAGAAGACGGCATTAAGAGAATGGCTGACTTCCATGCTGGAAAAAGAATAACAGCTGCTATGAAAAGCGGGAAGAGTTTTTCTCTTCCCGTTCATTAAGATTTGCCGCCCTGCCTCTCTTCAACCCCAAACATACGACAGATATCGTTCTTACGTAACGAAACATCCCCTTCTTTAGATTTCAAATAAAACCCTTTCTTATATAACCGTATGACTTCCTCATATGTAAGCTCATGACGAAGGAGGGCCATTAAACGCCCCTCTTTTTCATCTTGTTTATTGAACCATTCATACCGTTCTGACCAGTTCACTTTCTGCATGTCAAACACCTTCTCACTTTGAATTAAAGCCCTTTTCGCATTTATTATACTTATTTCCCCTTTTGTAAACACTCCGACTGCCTGTGACATTTTTGAAAACAGCCGTACCCGTCCCTATTAGTCACCAAGTTGACTTATTTCCCTTTGTGATGTATATTGTAATTGTCAATATGGTGACAATTTAGATAGGAGATAACTTATGGATATTAAATTACTAATGAAGGAACTGCATTTTATGCAACAAAGTTACGCATCATTATTTTCGGTTGTCAATAAGGTGCAGACTCGGGGGGACGAATACTTAGAAATGTTGACTTCCCGACAGCATATGGCTCTTATTGCTATTGCCCATTTACCGACGGAAGATACCACACTTATGAATATCGCTAAAAAGCTGGGCACAACAAAACAAACCGCTAACAAATTAATTTCAAGCCTCGCGAAAAAAGGATATGTTCACACGGTGCCAAGCAAACTGGATAAACGTGCAATCAATATTGAGATTACCCCTGAAGGAAAAAAAGCGTTAATTTCCTGTTCAGAAAGATCCACCTATTTTTTAGCGGATATGTTTCATGAGTTCACAACTGAAGAAGTTGAAACATTCTGGAGGCTATTGGAAAAACTTTATCGTTTTGATGGTGAAGAACAGGATGGTTTTGAAGAAAAAGCACATTTGAAAGTTGAAGACCAGGCACAATTCATCTCAGATGACTATGAAGAAAAAATCATGGCTGAATTTTCAAAACGGCGATATGGGAGTGCAGACGATGAATAATATGCTTTATCGAAAAGTAAAAGAAACAGAGGATAAGATGAAGGAAAATGCTATGAGCTGAAAGATAAAATTGATCAATTTATTTCTCATGCTAAATATAAAATTCATAGCAACCGTAAACTGGACCGAGCCGGCAATTATATATCAATTGCCATTGGACTCTTTATCCTAACTGCCTCATGGCTGACCGCAACACAATGGCTGCTTTGGATAGGCGCGGCGAGTATTTTGAGTAATGCCTGTTTGCTCATTATAAAGCCTGTTAAAAAATTAAAAACCTGAAAAAAGCTCTCTAAAAGAGAGCTTTCTTTTATTAATCGTCCCAGTCCTCATCTTCTTCCCAGTTTTCTTTCATCTCATGAAGTCTTTCATAAAAGAACTTTATAAGGCAGAATTAAGTTCTTTATAGCCACCGAATTCACTCCAAATAACAACTGGACATTCTCCTTCCCGTTACTTTAAGTACATTTATTCACAAAGTAATCTTTTTTACAGGTCATTTAGTGGTAGCCCAGGAAAATGCGAATTTACAACGTTAATCAAATTTAAACATAAAAAGTCGAATTCCCTGTCCTTTAAGGAAAACGACTTCTTCAAGTAAATCCCCATTAACCTTTTTTTGGGGACGGTTTGTAATCTCTGCGCAGTGAAATTATACCTGTGCTAGCCCGCCATCTACGAACAATTCAACACCCGTCAAGTAACTGCTTTCGTCTGAAGCAAGGAAAGATACAGCGTTTGCTACTTCTTCAGGTGTCCCAACTTTTCCAGCTGGAACAGTATTTCTGCTATTTTCCATTACTTCTTCAAGTGCATCACCAAAAAGCTCATCGTAGGCAGGTGTAAGAATAGCTCCTGGACTAACCACATTTACACGGATTTCAGTATCTTTTAGGTCAAGAATCCAGTTGCGAACTAGTGCTCTTAATGCTGCTTTAGATGCTCCATATACACTAAACGCTGGGTTGCCAATTGATCCAGCAGTAGAGCCCGTTACAATAATAGAACCTACTTTGTCCGGGAATAGTGATAACGCTTTTTGAACAGTAAAGATGGTTCCTTTAACGTTAATGTCGAACGTTCTATCAACCTGCTCTTCAGTAATTTCACCTAATGGAAGGAAGCTGCCGGTGCCCGCATTAGCAAAAAGAATGTCCAACTTACCTTTTTCCTGCTTTATCATGTCATATAGTTTGTCTAAGTCTTCAAGCTTAGAAATATCACCTTGAACACCGGTTACGTTCTTGCCAATTTGGTTAACAGCTTTATCAAGTTCGTTTTGTCTACGTCCCGTGATATAAACATATGCACCTTCGTTTACAAATTTTTGTGCTGCAGCAAGACCAATCCCACTTGTTCCACCCGTTACAAGCGCTATTTTACCTTCAAATTTACCCATACTTAACACTCCTTTAGAATTAATTTTATTTTATGTCTAGTACCTTTAAGTACTTGAAGAACAACTTACAAGATATAGTATCCTTCAGTAAGCACATTATCGGAAGTACCCACTTTTTTGTGATATAGTAACTAAAAAGTAATAAATGTGGAATGGAGAGCTTTAGACATGAAAAAATTTAGCTGTGGGTTTGAAGTGACAAAGGAAGTTATTGGCGGAAAATGGAAAGGTCTTGTATTATACTTTTTAATGAATGGACCAAAGAGAACGAGTGAATTAAAGCGCATTATCCCAAATATAACTCAGAAAATGCTGATTCAAACACTTAGAGAGCTTGAAGCCAGTGGACTTGTGAGCAGAAAGATGTATAATCAAGTACCGCCGAAGGTTGAATATTCATCCACTGAACTTGGAGAATCTCTTAAACCTATCTTGCAGGAGCTCTGTCAATGGGGAGGCCATTATGCGGAGCAAGAGTATGCAGAAGGTGAATATGAAATTGTACAGCCAGAACAACTAAGTTAGGATTGATGTAGCTGCTGAAGTAAATGCTAAACAACTTCAATACCATCACCTGACAGATGAAGAACAGTCAGAAATAAATGAGATATTCAATTTTGAAAGTGAAGTTCTAATAAGAAGTGTGATGGACTATATTCAGGAGAACTTTGATGAAATTCAAAAAAGAGCTGTTTCAAATGTTAAAGAGAAGGTTCAGAAACTTAGCAAAAAGATAAATGAAGACATCAGTAATAACATTTAATGCCTATATGGTCTCTTCGCATGCATTTTTTACACAAAAAGACCCGGATTTTAATTCCAGGTCACACTTCGGGTCACAATTTGCTCAAATTCCCTCTTGCATTTCTCGAACTGCTTTATTCAAGATCATAGAATTTGAACAAAACCTTACACCAAGTAATCATGGTGATCGGCAAAACAAAGCCAGATATAACATATATTAAAAAATCTCTTGCATTTCCACATCCGGCATGCTATATTCATATAGCGATGAGCTGAATTGTGTAAGCCGATGCACATGCCCTTGCGGCACACACGAATGTGGCGTGTGGTGTATCGCCTCAATACGCAAAAGACGTTTGCTTCTGCAAACGTCTTTTTTTATTATCCGATTTTCGTTCCGTTCGGTACTGTCTGCTCTGGCGTAAGCAGGACAACGTCTCCTTTTTCCGGGATGCCGCCGAGAACGAGAACTTCCGACTTAAATCCGGCGATCCGCCGCGGCGGAAAGTTGACAATAGCGGTAACCTGCCTGCCCGTCAGATCATCCGGTTCGTACCGTTTTGTGATCTGGGCGCTTGATTGTTTCATGCCGATCTCTTCGCCGAAATCTATTGTCATCTTAATGGCCGGCACCTTTGCTTCCGGGAATACTTCCGCTTTTACGATCGTTCCTATTCTGAGATCGAGCTTGATAAAATCTTCGATGACTGCCATATCAAAAACTCCTTTTTTACAATCATGATATCAAAAAAAGACGCAGTTTATTTAACCGATTTTCAGGATTATTTATCAGATTGAAAGGTGTTTCGGAAGACGCGCGGCGTTATTCCCTTATGTCTGACAAACCATCTGGTAAAGGAAGACAAATTTTGAAAGCCGACCTCCTGGCTGATGTCTGTCAGCCGGCATTTTGTTTCAATAAGCATTTGTTCCGCTTTCTTCATACGGAGCTCAGCAATATAAGCTTGCGGGCTTTTCCCCGTCTGCTTTTTAAACCAGTCGGAATAATACGCCGGGTGGTAATGTTCCATTGCGGCAAGCTCTTTAATTGTAAAAGTCTTTGAGAGATTTCGGCGGATATACGCAATTGAATCATTCGTACGGTTTTCTTGTATCTTTTCAGCAATATATTCTGCAAGCAGACTCAATGAATGAGCCGACTGCTGCTTTGTCTCTTCTGTCAGCAAAAACCGAATCGATGTCCAAAAAGGATCAAGCTTATTCAGAACGCCGGGGTCAAATGGACCTTTGAAAAAATATGCCGGTATGTCGAGAACGAGACATTCGTTTCGCTCCAAAGAACGGAACCGATGTTCATGCCCGGGCGGAATATACAGCATTTGATCAGGTTTTAATCTGATTTCACGCCTTTCTGTCTCCAAGTCAAGCTGTCCTTCGAGCGGAAAGAGCATTTGGCAGTATGTGTGTGCATGAGAATCAAAAATATGTGAATAGGTGCGCCGCTCACAGATGATATGTTGTAATGAATCCATTTGTCCCTCCTTTTACATGATGCGTTTTTTTATTTAGTTTACATAATAATATTATTGTTCCCTCATCTGTAAACCTCTTAGGAAAGCAACAACTGCAAACTTCCGACTTTCTTTAATTGATTCGGTTAATTCAAATGCACTCTGTTTTCTCAACACGGCAAATCCGTGAAGAAGGCTCCTCAGTCCTCTCGCAGCATGAATCGCAGTGTCAGACTGTGCATAACCGTTAGCTGTCAGCTGCTTGACAACAAGCTCTAAAAGCAGGCTTGACAGATTCTCAATCCGGCCGTCTTTTATCTTTTGAAATGTTGCGTCATATAATCCGGGATTGGCTTCTGCGAAATTGATATAGGCATCGGCAAGAGCGAGCAAAGCAGTTTCACCCGTCAGTCCTTCTGAAGAGGCCGCCATTTTTTCATATAACATAGTTAAACCGGAGACAGCCAGCTCTGTTTTAATTCCTTGAAGGCCATTGACAAAATTGTAAAGGGAAGGCGGTTTTACGTTTAAGGACTTTGCAACGGCCGCAAGCGTCACTTCGTTCAGCCCTTTATCGTCAGCGATACCTGCTGCGGCTCTCAATATCATGTCAAGGCTCATCCCGACTCTCGGTGACATTATGATCGGCCTCCCGGCAGGCTTCGTTCGGCTTCCTCAGCAGCCTCAGCCATCATTTCAACGGGATTGCAGAGAACATTTCCATGTCCGGCGGCCAGACTGCTTGGTTGATGAGCGATAAGCGTTCTTGCTGTTTTTACAGCTTCTTCTTTATTCCACGTAGCAAAAGCCGGAAACGGAAATTTCCATTTCAGCTTCCCTGAAACAGCAAGGCCGCCCCGTACTTGAAAGGCATCTCCGACGATCAGCATATCATTTCTCATATCTTTAAAAGCGAGGCTTCCCGGCGTATGACCGGGAGCGGGAATGACAAGTAAAGATCCGATCCGCTCGCCGCCTTTCAGCAGGCGATCAGGTTCAGTCTGAACATTTTTCGGCACTCCCCCCTTTATCGGCGTTTGTGCTTCATGCTCAAATAAAGAAGTGTCACCTTTCAGCAAGAAAGAATCCCGCTCAGAAATACAGACGGAAGCATCCGGAAATTCCGCAGCTAATGAGTCAAGCGAACCGATGTGATCCCCGTGCGCGTGGGTGAGTAATATGTCATTCAGCGGCTTCCCAAGCTGCCGCAATGCTTGTTTGATTCCTTTATGACTGTTAGGCAGTCCGGCGTCAATCAGGGTTACTCCTTCTTCTTCTTCAACCAAATAACAATTCACCGGGAAAAGCGCTGGAAAAAAAGTCAGCTGCCAAACCCTTCCGTATTGTAAGATTCTCATCAACATCCCCCTAAAACTAATATCATTAGTTTTATTATAACTAATGCTGTTAGTTTATCAAGCGTTTTCTGTCTAAATCCTGAAAAAGGCGCGGGCGCTTCTCTCATGCCAAAAAAAGAAACGCGCATACTGTGATAAAAGATGCTTTCAGCCTGCGAATAAATCAGACTACTAAAACCAGCCGGATAAGCATACACTACTCAACGGAGGGGGAGTTCCACATCATGCATATCACACTTCAAAGCATCTGCCCTGTCTTAATGATTGCCTTTTTTCTGTATAAAAAGGTGAAACGGTCCGTCGGCTTTCAGCCTTTGAAACCCCGCTGGCTTTACACAAGAATGATTTTATTTTCATTGCTGGCCGCCGCTCTGGCGTTTTTCAGCATCACACACCCGGCTTTATACGGGTATCTTATATTCGGCACTTTTTGCGGCTGGCTTCTGGTCCTGTTTGCCAAACGGAACATTTCTTTTGAAGAACGCCGCGGAAAAATGTATTTTCGCACTCACCTGTGGATTGAACTTATTCTATTAACGTTATTCCTATCGAGATTTATTTATCGCGTTATTGAAATATACCGGGTCACAGCGGACTTTACCCATCCGGAGGCATACAGCCAAACGGTCGGGGCCGATCCGCTGACCATCAGTATCTTTTATTTCATCGCAGTTTATTACAGCGGCTTCTCTTTTTATGTTTTAAAAACGAGCAGAGACCAAACCAATAACAGTCAGTACGGCTGACATCCCTGTCTAAAAAGCAGGGATGTTTTTAATCGTGCCGCGTATGGTGAATCATTTGCTGAAGCACATCTAACACATGTTCATCCTCAGGAGAATAATAGATGGATGTTCCTTCTCTGCGTGATTTGACGAGGCGCAGATTTTTAAGAAAACGCAGCTGATGAGAAACGGTAGACTGTAGCAAATTCAGCTTTTCTGCGATATCATTTACCGCATGTTCACCCTGTGACAGCAAATGGAGAATTCTGATTCTGGTCGGATCAGACAGCGCCTTAAAAGTCTGGGCAACCAAAAATAAAGTTTCCTCATCTAAATCGACAGCGGGGTCATTCGTGTTTCCGGATTCGTGAAATTCAGTCATATACCTCACCCTTCTTTTCTCAAGTAGCCCAATTATACCAAATGTCATTTGATGCAGATACATCCTGCGCCTGACAAAAGAACCGTTATTTTAAATTTATGTTTCAAATACGGGTTTCCGCTTGGTTTCGCGCATTCATCTGTGTCATAATGAAAAAGTCATAATGCTCCTGAAATTGAGGGTGAAACACAGTGGAGAAAAAGAAAAAAGGCTGTTTCGCTGCCGCGGGTCTTATGATGATATGTGTTTTTGTCATGGTTTCCTTCTTCCTCATTCTGTTATTTTCAAATAATGAATGGCTCAAAAGTCTTCCGTTTGATGTCAAACCGATCGTGCTTGAACGGCTGACAGATTACAAACCGCTTGTTGAAGACGAGCTGGATGAAAAAGGACTCACCAAATATACATCGCTTGTACTCGGCATGATATATCAGGAGTCAAAAGGAAGAGGAAATGATCCCATGCAGTCTTCAGAATCTCTGGGTTTAAAGCGAAATGAGATTAAAAACCCTCAAACCAGTATCAAACAGGGAATCAAACAATTCACTCTCATGTACCAAACAGGCAAGAAAAAAGGCGTAGACTTGGATACGATTATACAAAGCTACAACATGGGAGCCGGCTATATTGATTTTGTGGCTGAACATGGAGGATCGCATACTGAGGAACTGGCAAAACAATACTCCGAGCAGCAGGTCAAAAAGAATCCGAAACTTTACACTTGCGGAGGGAACAAAGACAATTTCCGTTATCCCTACTGCTATGGTGATTACACGTACGCAGAAAAAGTAAAAGCAAAAACAAAAACCGTTGAACAATCCTTAAATGTAACAACACTTGAAACGCTTGAAGAGTAAAAGGCGCCCTGATGAGGCGCCTTTTTCCATTAATAGAAAAAAGCCGCGCAGAGCACGGCTTTTTTTAATAATACGGTGAGATCATTAAGTATACAATGACACCCGTCAGACTGACATACAGCCAGAGCGGCATCGTCCATCTCGCGATTTTTTTGTGGCGCTCCACTTGCATGCTGAATCCTCTGATCAGCGTAAACAGCGCAAGCGGCACGATAACGGCGGAAAGACAGATGTGCGTAATCAAAATAAAGAAATAAATCCCCCGAATGATGCCGTGGCCGCCGAATAAAGTATTCTCAGCTATCGAGTGGTACACGACATAGCAGATCAAAAACAGCAGAGTCGTCGTAAACGCCGCCAAAATAAAGCGTTTATGCGCTTGAATATTTTTTTGCTTAATCATAAAGAGCGCTGCCAGCAAAAAGATAAAAGTAAAGCTGTTAAAAATAGCATTTAACATCGGCAGAATATGAATATTGGCAATGCTGACCTGTCCCGATTTCGGCATAAAAAACAGCACCGCAATTAACCCGTTGATCAAAACGGTCAATGTCAGCACGATACCGGTATAACTTTTAGGTTTGTTTTCTGTCTGATTCATCTTATGACCTCTCTCAATTTTACTGACTATCCAAATGGTATGAGAATTCAGCTTTGATGTCAACGGTTTCGTCCGCTTCGTCAGAAATTAGACAAACTTAAGCCCTAAAAAGACCGGGTGTTTGAGACCCGGCCTTTCGTCATATTATGCTTCCTTCAACAGTTCTTCTATCACTTTATGTTCGTTTTCATTCAACAGATTTTTTGGAATGATCCGATCTATCGGTTTATTCATATGCTGATCGAGAATATCGGCTGTTTCTTTGTCCCCTGCGATTACGAGACGCTCCCATTGGTGTGAAGCGGCCTTTTGATCAAGGTTTGAAGCCAATCGTTTATACAGCCTGTTTTGGTTTTCTTCGACATGGGCTTTGGCAGCGTCTTCGTCCATCGATGCGGAGCTTCCGCTTACATCCTGCGGTTTCCACGATTCATTGATGACGTCGTATTGATAATGCTCCACCCCTTCAATTTTTCCGAGTACGGTTTCTATGATCTTCACTTCATTCTGCTGGGTGAGAATAAAAGCCGTGCTCGGAAATTGTTCACGGAGAAGTTCTAATTGATCAAGGACAGCCGTTTCTTCCCAATAAAATCGTGTTTCGACAGGCACCTGCAATTCAATCGTCTCCCAGATGCCGCCTTCTCCCGATGCAAAAAATACGAGACTTCGCGGCATCTCTTTACCAAGCCCATCGATATATTGATAGACACGTTCCATGATGCGGACGAGAGATTTTTCTTCTTCCGGATCACTTACAGACAGATACTCCTTTAATCTCCGAAAACCGGTTTTCAAGGCGATTTTCCACTCTCCCCCCTGCTGATCCGGATTTCTCATATCCGTATTTACATATAAGGAAAGCATTTTATCAGGAGATTCCGTCATTACGTACTTCAATTTGCCGATGAGTGAGTCAATTGCCATTATAGATTCCTCCTTTTTCCGCTGCTCACTGTTCCTTTCCCTATCCGTACCGCCTTAAAAACGTCAATCCACATATAAACGGCAGACTTTTCTAAAAAAGTTTTTGCAAAACCCATTTACAAACCAAGACATCATTTACTACAATGGATACTTGTGTTTGACTAAGACTTTTACGCTGTGAAAGGAGTATGATTTTGTTTACTGCAGAAGAAAGAGATCAGAAAGAGCTGGAAAAAGAGCTTCATAAACTTGAATTTCAGATTTTCAGAATGCGGGAAAATCTGATAGATGTATCAAAAGACGCGCGAGTGCTTGGTATTGATCAATCGAACAATGACGATTGGATCATTGTTTCCTCGATTGATGATGGCCAAACATGTAAGATTATGCTGACTGATTGTGAATCAGCCTACCGGGGAAGAGGCTGTTTTTCACTGATCGCTTCTTATTATGACAATGCCATTCATATCGGGGATATTAAAGGCCCGCCGAACCACGGCTACGGCTCGATCTGCATGAAATTTTTAAAACATATCGCCAGAGAGCAGAATATCCCGAAAGTGACGGGCGACATCGCTAAGCGTGATTGGGATCATGTCGACCGGCTCGTTCATTTTTATGAAAAACATCAATTTGATGTCTGGATTGACAATGATACGCAATCAGGCGGCATTAAATGGGTCGACCTGTAAAAAATGATAGATAAACCCTCGTTAATATGGTGTAATAGATTAAACCATTTAAGGAGGGTTTTTTTGTATCCGGAAAAATTGAAAAAAGGCGACGGCATTCGTATTGTGTCTCCGGCCACAAGCATGTCCGCTATGTCAGATGAAAATATAAATGCCGCGAAGACAAAATTGGAGGAGCTGGGCTTTTGTGTCTCTTTTTCAGAGAATGCAAAAGAAATAAATGAATTTCATTCATCATCGATTGAATCGCGTGTACGGGATCTGCACGAAGCTTTCGCTGATCCTGACATCAAAGCGATTTTGACGACACTCGGCGGGTTCCAATCAAATCAGCTGCTCCGCTATCTTGATTATGAAAACATCAAGCGGCATCCGAAAATCCTTTGCGGCTATTCAGATATTACCGCCCTCGGCCATGCCATATATCAAAAACCGGCCTTATTACATATTCCGGTCCCCATTTTTCTTCATTTGCCATGAAAAAAGGGCTGGACTATACGATTGACTCTTTCTTGGCCTGCTGTGCTTCTGACAACCCGTATGAGGTAAAACCTTCATCCGAGTGGAGTGATGATAAATGGTATTTGAATCAGGAGGACAGACGTTTTTATCGGAATCCGGGACCGCTCGTTATTCAACCCGGATATGCGGAAGGAACACTGATCGGAGGAAATCTATGCACGCTGAATCTTCTGCAGGGCACGGAATACTTTCCGGAGATGGAACAAGTGATTCTGTTTATAGAAGATGATCATATGTCGGACATTCATATGTTTGACCGGGATTTGCAGTCACTCATCCATCTTCCCGCTTTTTCAGCCGTGAAGGGAATTGTCATCGGACGTTTCCAGCATGCTTCAAATGTGTCTGAGGAGGCTCTGCGTGCCGTCATCCGTACAAAAGAAGAACTGTCATCCATGCCTGTTATCGCAAATGCTGATTTCGGCCATACCTCCCCTTTGATGACATTCCCGATCGGAGGAACATGCAGGATAGAAGCCGGCTCAGAAGGCGGACGGATATGGATCGATCGGCATTAATACATAAAGACGGGAAAACCGCCCCGTCTTTTTATTTTGACGCCTTATGTGCCGCAGCGTGCGCGGAGCGATCATAATTCGTCCGCCAGCCGCTGCCGTCACCCATACGGAAGCTCCTTCATAAAAACGGCTGATCTCTTCATTATATACGGCGTGTGTCAGTTCACGTTTATCATGCGTTCCGTCTTGGTTTTTACGTTTAAAATAAGTACAAGCTCGTGCCTTCCATTCTTCATCACGCCAGTACGTCTCACCTTTTCAATAACGGCTGGCCTTCCTCTCCCTCTGTCAAGCGCCTGAAACAGCCTGACAGCAGGCATAGACAGTCCGATTACGAGCACCATGGCAAAAGCGGTGCATATACCTGCTTGAAACACCGGTGATTCTGTGAAGGCATTCCATAAACATATAAATTCCGGCTCCATCAGATTCATACATCCCTTCAGATTCCGTTTTCACATCCATTCCTTATTATATTAGAGAAACGCTTTTTCTTTTTCCGCATATAACGATTATATACAGTCAAAAAAGGGAAGAAAAAAGAACACAAAGCATTTCGCCTTGTGTTCTTCATCTCTATATGAAACTAGTCTAATACTTTAACATTTACTGTTCTGACGCCCCAGTTGTTAGCGTCACTTTTCTTTGCAACAAATACGTCAATTTTATTTCCTTTAATTGCGCCGCCTGTATCTGCTGCTGTTGCCACTCCGTAACCTTCAACATAAACCTTAGAGCCAAGCGGAATGACACTAGGGTCTACCGCGATGACTTTTGCATCAGGGTTTTTGTTTAAGTCAACACCGGTTGCCGTTACACCGGAAATGCCGCCGTCGTTAGCAGAGTAAGCAGTTGCAGTCATTGTCAGCTGCTTTTTAGGCTCTTGTTGGTTTGTATTTGATTGAACAGGCTGCTGTTTTGCTTCGACAGCCTTCGCTTCTTGTTTAGGTTGTTGTTGTTCTTGAACAGGTTCTTGTTTAGGCTGCTCTTTTTTGACAGCTTCTTGTTTCGGCTGTTCTGTCTCAGCAGCTGGTTTTTGTTCAGTTTGCGGCTGGCTGGCTTCTTGAGCCGGCTGTACAGCCTGAGCCTGACCTTTCACATTTAACGTTGTGCCTGCGTAAATTATATCTGATTGCAAGTTATTCAAGCTTTTCAGATTGCCGACTGATGTTCCGAATTTCTGAGCAATTTTCCAGAGGCTGTCGCCCTGCTTCACTGTGTACTGCCCAGATGTGGTTGTTTCTACTGAAGAAATAGTCAGTTTCTCTCCTTCAATAATTAAATCAGAAGATAACTGATTCCATTCTTTTAAGTCCTTTAGGTTCACTCCGTTTTTTTGCGAGATCCCCCAGAGCGTGTCACCCTTTTGCACCGTGATTTCTTTAGCAGAAGCGTGAGCTCCAAATGCAGTTGTTGAAATTGCTGCAACTGCGACAAAGGACATAATCGTCTTCTTCATAAGTAAATCCTCCCTTGTTAGCTTTTTATTGGCGGCTAACAGGTGATATCGTAACATATGAAAATGTCAGTTCAATAACAAAACGATTTGAATTAGATTACAGTTCCTTTACATGAAACATTTCTCTCGCTTGGTAAGTCTTGCTGAAACCTTGATACAGCAAGGGTTTTCAAGCTTCTGATTTTTCCGGCGCCTATGAAAAACACAATGTGCAAATTTCTAAAAAAACTTTTTTTCACTCTGTTTCTCTTACATAATTTCGGATTTCTTCTAAAAAAACCGCTCCGTATTTCAATCTTTTTTGTTCCCCGACCCCTTTTACGGAAAGAAGATCCTGATCTGTTTTCGGAAGTTTCGCCGACATTTCTTTTAACGTCTGATCTGAGAACACGACAAATGGAGGCACACCCTGTTCAGCTGCAATCTCTTTGCGGAGACGCCGGAGAAGCTCAAATAATTCATCATTTTCGGTAACGGCGGCGGCCTGTAAGGCTTCTTTTCTCGCGACTGCGCTTTTTCCAAGCAGAACGTCCCTGCCTTTTTGGGTGACCATAAGCGTCGGAAATGTGCCGTCCGCCATTCTGATATATTCATCTGAAATAAGGAATTCGATAAAATCACTGATTTCCGCTGCGGATTGATGCTTCATAATGCCGTAAGTGGACAGGCTGCTGAAGCCGTTTTCCAGCACTTTTTTATTTTTAGACCCGCTAAGCACCTGCGCCACCATCGTTTTTCCGAAGCGCTCATTCATTCTGATGATGCATGACAATACCATCTGCGCTTCTTTTGTTACGTCATGGGCGGTCCTTGTATCAGTGCAATTGCCGCATGCTTCGCAAGCTTCCGCCTCATTCTCGCCGAAATACTTCAGAATAAACCGCTGCAGGCAATCTTCCGTATGACAGTAATCCACCATCTGTCTCAGTTTTTTGAGATCCTGCTTTTGTTTTTCTTCTCCGGCGGCCGATTGGTCTATTAAAAAACGCTGCACCATAATATCCTGCGGCGAAAACAAGAGCACACACTCGCTGTTAAGGCCGTCGCGCCCGGCCCGTCCGGCTTCCTGGTAATAGCTCTCCATATCTTTCGGGATCTGCGCGTGTAAAACAAACCTGATGTTGCTCTTATCGATTCCCATTCCGAAAGCGGACGTAGCTACCATCACTTGTATCTGATCGTTAAGAAACCGCTCCTGCTGGTCTTTTCTGTCATCATCCGCCAATCCGCCGTGATAACGGCCGGCATTGATGCCGCTGCGTTTTAATTTCTCATATAAACGGTCGGTTTCTTTTCTTGTCGCTGTATATATAATGCCGGCTTCGTGTTTATTTTTTTCGAGGTACCGCTCGATAAACCGGTCTTTGTTTTCGCCCTTTACTACTTTAAACGTTAAATTCTCTCTGGCAAAACCGGTATATACAGTTTGTTCTTTCTTAATATGAAGCTGCTTACAGATGTCATCATGAACCTCAGGCGTAGCCGTCGCCGTTAAGGCGATGATGACGGGCGGTTCTTTTAATTCATTAAAAAGGATTTCGATATTCCGGTAACTCGGCCTGAAATCATGTCCCCATTGCGATATACAGTGAGCTTCGTCAATGGCGACAAGAGGAACCGTAATATTCTGCAGGATGTGAATGAATTCAGAAGAAGTCAAACGCTCCGGTGTGATGTAAAAGAGCCGGTAAGCCCCTTGTTTCAAACCGGTCAGGCGCTCATGAATGTCACGGCTTGTCTGGGTGCTGTTAATATAAGCTGCCGCGACACCCGCTTCTTCAAGCGCGTCCACTTGATCTTTCATTAAAGAAATAAGAGGGGAAATAACGATTGTGGTTCCTTCAAACAGCAGTGCGGGAATCTGATAGCAGATTGATTTTCCGCCCCCCGTCGGCATAATGCAGACCGTGTTTTTTCTCTCCTCTGCAACTGATTGTATCGCCTGCTTTTGGCCCGCGCGAAGACTGTCGTAGCCAAAATAATGCGCCAGAAGGGATTGGGCTTTATCCAGCATATGTTGTAAAACCTCACTTTGTCTTTGATTCTTTTATTTTATCATAATGATAAAATACGCTGCTCAAGGGCAATTCAAAATAAAAAGCCATCTCCGCAAGGGAAATGGCTTTCGCTACGTATGCCGTACGCAAGTAAGAAAGTTTTAAACCACCACTCCTCAAAGTGGGTGTTTGCAGAAGCGTTCCTGTCGTCCTCTGCAATGGAGGCATGACATTCCGGCTTCGATATAAAACTCCCTATTACAGCTTAAAGGTTAAAACTTAATTAACAATACGAACAATGTAGCTTCTCTTATATCCTACACCATCAGTCGTATTTTGGCAAGAGGGTTAATTCTTTTACAGAAAACCTTTTTTCTTTGTAAAAAATGCTTTATTCTACATAAAAATTGTTTTTTCGACAAAATATCAATATATCAATATAAGATCAGATCGAAAGCTTCCGCCAGTTTCTTCTATAATAGAAAAAACTCTCACACCCTGTAGGGGCGCAAGAGTTATGGCAATTAGAATTTTGCAGCCAGATCTTTCGCTTCTTGCAGTCCTTTTTCAATGATCGCTTGAGCGTTATCCGGTGCAGCATTATGGCCTTCAACGACAACAGTGTGAAGATCTTGGACACCCCAGAAACCGAGAACGGTTTTCATGAAGTTTAATGACATTTCAAGAGATGCCATCGGTCCTTCAGAATATACGCCGCCGCGTGCGTTTAAGAGCGCTACTTTTTTATCTCCCATCAGACCTTTAGGGCCTTCAGGCGTGTATGTGAAAGTAACCCCTGCGCGAGACAGGTAATCAACATAAGTATGAAGCACAGCAGGCACTGTGAAGTTCCAAAGCGGGAATGCAAACACGACTTTGTCAGCTTTGACGAATTGATTTAAGTAAATGTCAGCAGTTGACGCTTGTTTTTTCTCTTCGTCTGTCATATCAATTCCTTTTGAAGCTTTGAATGTTCCATTAATCATATCTCTTCCGAGGTAAGGAAGGTTTTCTTTATGAAGATCAAGTTCGATCACTTCATCATTCGGATTGTTTTCTTTATAAGCAGCCAGAAACGCTTCGTATAATTTTACGGACACGCCTTCTTCAGCCGTACGGTCACTTGATTTTACAAATAATACTTGAGACATTCTAAATTCCTCCCGGTAATCTTTTAATATTTACTTACAAATAGTATGTTACTTTCTTTTTTATATAAAGTCAATGATTTTATTTCGATTCTGAGATTTTTTATGGAATAAAAAAACAGGTACATACGAATGTACCTGTTGCTATTATTGTGAATCCTGCTCGCGATCCAGGATTTCGTAAGTTTGTGAGCTTTTTTGATCAACGGTTTCTTTATTTGAGAGGTCTTTCACCTGCTCGTGAAATTCCCTTTCATATGACGGAGCGTCTGTTTTCACATCCCCTTCTGTTTCTCGCTGCGCTTCGACGGTCATTCTGGCGTACGGTACGGCTTCAAGTCTTTCATAGGGAATTTCTTTTCCCGTTTTCTCGCAAATCCCGTATGTTCCTTTATCCATTCGTTCAAGCGCGGCGTTCACCTCATCTAAAAGATTCTGATCGACACCGTCCAGCGTCTGATTCGTGACCCTGTCCAAATAAATGCTTCCGTGATCAGCTAAGTGATTATCTACTCCGTTCGACAATTCTCCTGTGTCTTCGCTCATTGAATGATTTTCTTTTGATTCTCCCTGAAGACTTTCCTTTAAATCGATTAATTTATGATAAAGGCTGTCCTGCTGTTCTTTTGATAATGACATATTCATCATCTCCTTTTTCGTCTGTATTCTTCGCTGCATCTGTTAATACATACCCTCGAAAAAGGAGGATGAAACAATGGGGGTCAATGCTTTCTCCCCCTGATGGTGACATTGGGTGTCTGCTGCTTTGTCTGTCTTTTTTCTTTTGCAGCATCATTTTGCGGGTTGTCCCGACTTTCTTCAGCGCAGGCTTGTTTGAGCCTGTGCGCCGGTGTATGGTAAGTGGCGCCGATATTCAGCATACCGCTCAGCTCTTCTATACTCAGCTGTTCAAAATCAATATTGTATTCAATCTTGTCCACTTTGACGTGCTCAATATGGACATATGTTTTTTCCCCTTCAACCGTTTGCGGCTCAAAATGACACTTATCCTGAAGGTCATCAAGCTGTTGTTCCACTTTCTTAAGCCGGTCTAATTCATCTTCACACACTTTTTTGAAAATCTCTTTCATTATTTTTTTCAAAGAAAATCACTTCTTTCCCCGTCACTCTTGGAAAGTTCTATGCGTCCCGCATTGCGAATATATAAACATGATATACAAAAAGGAGGCGAATCATGATGTTTTTTCCATCCGTTATCAACTTTGAGTATATAAAAATGAACGGAATCAGCGGCGGAGCGGCTTTTAACACCGGCTCTTCCGTTATGGTGAGAAACACAGCAGCCAATAAAAGAAATGAAGGGTACGGTGAACAAAACGGTGATTGCACCGTTGCCGTCATCCCTATCATGAGTATCGATGATTCAGATCTGATAGATGGCACAGCGAACAAGATCAGCCTTCGATAATGATCTGGCTTGCATCCCCCAGATGTTTAGCAATCGATATATATAAAATCCCGTCTTTGAATACCGCATGCATTCCCTTCGTACCATGAGCGGAATGCGGAAGATCGAGTTTTTTCAAAATCGCCGTATTTTCCGGTCTTCTGTTTAAAATCCTGTTCATTGAAAAAGGATTTTCTCGTGCCTTTTACGACAATATATTCTCCATAGGACAAAAGCTGAACATCTTGTTTCCGGTAGCCGGGCAGATACAGCAAAAATTGGAGCTCATCATGGGTTTCCACAATATCTATAAGAGGAAAAGCATCCTCATTTCTTCTCATTTGCCCATCTCCCTGTTGAAAGGGAAAATGAGAATGGCCGTTTTGAAATGATTTCAGTTGTTCATCATCAAAAACGTTTTTCCAAAAGTCGCCGCCGGACATGTTTTGCGCCATTTCCATCCATTGCTTCATCTTATCGAAATCCATTTTTAACGCCCCCTGTCTAAGCATACGGTCATAACAGCCGGCATACACCTGTATTAAAGGAGGTTTGCCTGTGGTTCAACCAACTCCATATATCAATATTAATATTTTCATGTTGAAAATTAATTCCTTTGAAAATGCTTCAGCGGTGAATGTCGGACAAAATTTACTGGCGGAATGGCAGAATTCTGATAAAAAGAATCAGGGATACGGACAGAACTTCGGAGATGCAAGCGGCTTCATCGGCACGAACGGCAAAGTGGATGACCGGGATCAAATTGATTCTCCGTCTGCCTTTGAGTCTGCATGCGATAAAATCCCTGCCGGAAAAGGAGGCCCATTATGATGTTTTCGCCGGTTTTGGTAAATGTAGGAGGCTTTAAAGTAAATGCGGTCGACCGCGGTTCTTCCATTACGATCGGGCCGTATCAGCAGATCGATTATTTTTTATCCAATAAGATCAACTACGGATTCGGTGAAGAAAATGGTGATTTGGCGCCGATTTATATCCCCATCAGTTCTATCGCTGATTCGGATCTCATTGATTCGAACTCCGGAAAAACAAGCATTATATAATAAAAAGGCCATCCGCATGCATTCGGATGGCTTTTATGTGATATTTAACTGCATAAGTATTTTGTTAAGATGGCTTGAACCTCAGTCAAGTCCGTTTCTTTTGCAAATTCCAATTCGAAAGTTTTTCCCCTTGTCATTAATACAAGCCCGGTATCGGGATCAAACATCCCCGCTTCTTGAATGGCGAAGCTTTCAATTGTTTTATATGGAAGAAATACGCGCACTTTCTTTTTGGAGAACATTTTATTATCAAAGAAAATCACTCGTTTATTCGTAAAGCATATTTGGTCAACCCGCAGTTTATAAATCGTTTCGATCCGTTCTCCCTCAACGAGCAAAGCCTCCAGCTTTTTTGTGTCGGTTGATCTGCTGACAGAAAAAATTCCCAATGAAGAACCCCACTTTCTGCTTCTATACTATTGTTTTATTACAATCATAAAAAAATAAGTTCTTTATCCCTATATAAGAATACGACATAGACGGCATTTAAACCATTACGAACAGATTACATTTTTAGAACGTTCATCAAAAAAGCCCTTCGCGAAAGGTGCCGCTGTTATGAAGTAATACGGTTCAACGGAAGAAAAGGTTTCAAGAAAACAGTATTTTTTTCGAAAAGTCAGTTTTTTATTTTCCCCATAAAAAACCGCGGCTTCTCCAATGCCGCGGTTTCAACAAAACATCAACGATCCGTATCTTCAATTGTTCCTTCTTTATAGGTATCTGATATTTGTTCCATCGTCGTGTCGGTGCCTTCTTCAGGTTGCACTTGCTGAAGCTGATCTGATGTTTTATTTTGTTTGTCTTGCTCTGTTTTTTTCATTTTGCAGCCACCCTTTATATGTAGTCTTTTTTAGTATGGCTCAGGCAAAATGGATTCATTCAGCTTTAAACTTCTTCAAAATACTCTTTGTAGAAGCCTCCGACTTTGTTTGTATTGTCTGCAACAAAAATGAATTCTTCTGTTTCATTTTTGACTTCATACTCTTTACCCGGCGTCAGCACATTTTTGACAATGTATTTTTTCGCATCTGTATGTACGCATTTGACCTTTTTGACACTTTCTTTTGTCTGCCAATTATTATGAATCATTTATAAAACTCCTTTTCTTAATCGATAAGCTTATTGTAGCCGTTTTTTCTTGTGAATTGCAATAACGGTTATCGATTGATTTTACCGAGGGTGTTATTATAGAATGACTGTATGCGCTTACTTTGCGCGGACATCAAGATGCTCAAAACAGACCATAAAAAAATTTCGGGAGGTTTGTTACGAATGAGTTCTTTAACGATGCAGATCACAAAAAGGCTGGAAACATTTTTACAGGGTACGAAGAAACTTTATATTGACGGAAAATTTGTTCCGAGCGCTTCAGGATCAACATTTGTCACACCGAATCCGGCAACCGGAGAAACGCTGATGACGCTTTACGAGGCACAGACAGAAGACATTGACAGTGCAGTGAAAGCGGCACGCAAAGCCTTTGATCACGGCGAATGGCGCACTATGCCGGCCGCTTCCAGAAGCAGGCTGATGTATAAGCTTGCCGATTTAATGGAAGAGCACAAAACGGAACTCGCGCAGCTTGAAACACTTGATAACGGAAAACCGATTAATGAAACAACAAATGGGGATATCCCGCTCGCAATTGAGCATATGCGTTATTATGCCGGGTGGTCTACAAAGATAACCGGACAAACAATTCCGGTCGCCGGCTCATATTTTAATTACACCCGCCATGAGCCTGTCGGCGTCGTGGGGCAGATCATCCCTTGGAACTTCCCGCTCCTTATGGCGATGTGGAAAATGGGCGCCGCCCTTGCCACAGGCTGCACAATCGTTTTGAAACCGGCGGAGCAGACACCGCTGACCGCCCTCTATTTAGCGGAATTAATAGATCAGGCGGGCTTTCCTGACGGCGTCATCAATATTGTCCCAGGGTTCGGCGAGACGGCCGGGGAAGCGCTGACCAACCATGACGATGTCGATAAACTCGCTTTTACCGGTTCTACAGAAATCGGCAAAAAAATCATGGAAAAAGCCGCAAAAAAATTAAACGCGTGACACTGGAGCTTGGCGGAAAGTCACCTAACATCATTTTGCCTGACGCCAATTTGAAGAAAGCCATTCCGGGCGCTTTAAACGGGGTCATGTTTAATCAGGGGCAGGTATGCTGCGCAGGCTCCCGGGTCTTCATTCACAAAGACAAATATGATGAGGTCGTCAGCGAAATGGTTTCATATGCGAAATCGCTTCAGCAAGGCGCCGGCCTTCACCAAGATACACAAATCGGCCCGCTCGTCAGTCAGGAACAGCATGAGCGCGTGCTTTCATATATTGAAAAAGGAAAAGCGGAAGGAGCCAAAGCTGTCGCGGGCGGCAGCTGCCCGTTTGAAGAAGGGTATTTTGTCTCCCCGACTGTATTTGCGGATGTGGATGACAGCATGACCATCGCAAAAGAAGAAATTTTCGGCCCAGTCTTAGCCGCCATTCCGTATGATACGGTTGATGAAGTCATTGAGCGGGCGAACGGCTCGGAATACGGCCTTGCAGCCGGACTTTGGACTGAAAATGTGAAAAACGCCCACTACATTGCTGACCGTCTCCAAGCCGGCACCGTTTGGGTCAACTGCTACAATGTTTTCGATGCGGCATCTCCTTTCGGCGGCTATAAGCAATCCGGCCTCGGGCGGGAAATGGGCTCTTACGCGCTGAATAATTATACAGAAGTGAAAAGTGTCTGGATCAACCTGGAAGATTAAATCAAACAAGAAACTGCTGCCTGTCAGCAGTTTCTTTCTTTTGTCATGCCGCCTTTTACATATGAATATATATGCTTCTGAAGGAGTTGAGCGAGTGTGAGCACAATTCATGAAAACGTCAGAAGCCGCCAAAAGAAAACCATCTCCCTATTAAGAGAAACGCAAAATGCGGACGGCTCATGGTCATTTTGTTTTGAAGGACCGATTTTGACAAACGCCTTTCTGATCCTCCTTCTCACTTCTCTTGGAGACAATGATAAAGAACTGATCGCTGAGCTTGCAGAAGGCATTCGCGCCAAACAGCGACCGGACGGAACTTTTGCCAACTATCCTGATGACCGGAAAGGAAATGTGACCGCTACTGTACAGGGCTATGCCGGCTTGCTGGCTTCCGGTTTATATAGCCGTTCTGAGGCGCATATGATTCAGGCCGAACGCTTTATCATCTCAAATGGCGGCTTGCGCAACGTACACTTCATGACAAAGTGGATGCTTGCGGCAAACGGCCTATATCCATGGCCCGCGCTGCATCTGCCATTATCTTTCTTAGTCATTCCCCCATCCTTCCCGCTGCATTTTTACCAGTTCAGTACATACGCTCGTATTCATTTTGTACCGATGGCCGTGACGCTTAACAAAAGATTTTCGCTGGAAAATCCCAACGTTCCGTCTCTCGCGCATTTAGATCGGCATATGACTAAAAATCCGTTTACATGGCTTCGTTCCGATCAGGATGAGAACAGAGATCTCTCTTCTCTTTTCGCGCACTGGAAGCGGCTTTTGCAGATTCCTGCCGCTTTTCACCAGCTCGGTCTGCGTACGGCCAAAACGTATATGCTTGACCGGATTGAAGAAGACGGCACATTATACAGCTATGCGAGTGCCACTATTTTTATGGTGTACGGCCTGCTCGCACTCGGTGTATCGCGCCACTCCCCCGTTATCAGAAAAGCGCTTGCCGGCACGAAAGCTTTGCTCACGTCTTGCGGCGATATACCGTACCTGGAAAACTCAACGTCGACCGTTTGGGATACGGCGCTTCTCAGCTATGCGCTTATGAAAAGCGGCATCTCAGATAACGATCAAATGATAACCGGCGCCGCCCGGTTTCTGCGTGAACGGCAGCAGACGAAAGTCGCTGATTGGGCCGTTCACAACCCGCATGCTGAACCGGGAGGATGGGGTTTTTCAAACATTAATACAAATAATCCTGATTGTGATGACACAGCCGCAGTGCTCAAAGCTATTCCGCGAAAACGTTATCCCGCCTCATGGGAACGCGGACTGAGCTGGCTTTTGTCCATGCAAAACAGTGACGGCGGCTTCTCTGCTTTTGAGAAAAATGTCAATCATCCGCTGGTCCGCCTGCTGCCGCTGGAATCGGCTGAGGAAGCTGCCATCGATCCTTCAACAAGCGACTTAACCGGACGGGTGCTGCACTGTTTAGGAGAAGCGGGGCTTTCTTCTGATCACCCTCAGATTGAAAAGGCCGTCCAATGGCTGATCCGCCATCAAGAAGAGGACGGATCGTGGTACGGCAGATGGGGTGTCTGCTATATTTACGGCACATGGGCAGCGCTGACAGGGATGAAGGCTTGCGGCGTGAGCCAAAACCACCCGGCCGTGAAAAAAGCGATCCGCTGGCTGAAGTCCATTCAAAACGAGGACGGAAGCTGGGGAGAATCCTGTAAAAGCGCAGAAGTCAAAACCTATGTTCCGCTTTCTTACGGGACGCTTGTACAGACAGCTTGGGCGGCCGAAGCTTTGCTGCAATACGAAAAACCTCATCATCAAGCCGTCACAAAAGGCATATCCTTTCTTATTGAAAACCGGCATTACGAAGGAGACGCTTTCAGCTATCCGACCGGAATCGGCCTGCCGAAACAGTTTTACATCAGGTATCACAGCTACCCGTATGTGTTTTCTTTGCTTGCGCTCAGCACTTTTATGAAAGTGAGTGAAAAGGAGGAAGAAAAATGAAACGGCACGCTTATCAAACCGAAATGCTGAATTGGTGTGAAACCTTGAAGGAACAAGTCATACAGCAAGGTCGGTTCGATCGCTTCGCGGCACAAATCGACCGGATTTTTCACACCCTTCAGGATGATGGATTAACGGAGGCGGAATGGTACGAACAGGCATCAGCACTTTACCGGGACATTACCGAACCGGATGAGCCGGATGAGAGCAGAGCCTATGTGCCGATCGGCAAGCATGTCCTCCCTAAACTGCCATACAGTTATTCCGCACTGGAACCTTATATTTCAAGAGAGATTATGAAACTCCACCATACAAAACACCATCAGAGCTATGTTGACGGTCTGAATAAAGCAGAACTGGAGCTCAAAAAAGCGAGACAAACGAAACAGTACGACTTAGTGGCGCATTGGGAGCGGCAATTGGCGTTTCACGGTGCCGGCCATTATTTGCACAGTATTTTCTGGTTTTCCATGAATCCAAACGGAAAAAGACGGCCGACGGGTGCGCTCTTTCAAATGATTGATGTGTCATTCGGAAGCTATTCTGCTTTTAAAGAGCAATTTTCTCAAGCGGCGAAAAAAAGTCGAAGGAGTCGGCTGGGCTATCCTAGTCTGGGCGCCGCGCGCCGGGCGGCTGGAGATTTTGGCCGCTGAGAAGCATCAGCTCTACAGCCAGTGGGACGTCATTCCTTTGCTTCCGCTGGATGTGTGGGAACACGCTTATTATTTACAATATAAAAACGACCGCGCGGCTTACGTGGATCAATGGTGGAATGTCGTTGACTGGCGGGAGGCGGAGAAACGGTTCGAACAAGCGCACCGCGTGATGTGGCCGCTTTATTAAAAAAGCCCCCGTTTTGAACGGGGGCTTGCTTCTTTTGATTTAAAAATACCGAGCACGTGCAGAAAAACGATAATAATGGCTACAGGAGACACATAACGGATTAACAAAAGCCAGACTGCAAACCATTTCCGTTTAATGCCTGAACCGCTTTTCAGTTCATCAAACAGCGCCTGTTTCGGAATTTTCAGCGGTACGAAAACGGCAATTAAAAGCGCGCCCAGCGGCATTAAGACATTGCTGACCAGAAAATCCGCAGCGTCAAAAATACTGCGGTGAAAAATAGAAACATCACTCAAAATTCCGTACGACAGCGCCGAAGGAACCCCGACAATAAATATAGCAAGTCCCCCGATCCATGCATACCGCTTCCGTTTTGCCGAATCGCCTTTTGACAAAACAGCAACTAAAATTTCAAGCATTGAAAAAGCCGATGTCAGCGTCGCAAATAAAAACAGCAGCAAAAAGGCGAGTAAAAACACGATGCCCAACGGCATTTGGTTAAAGACGGTCGGCAGCACGTTAAATAAAAGCTGCGGACCTTGGTCCGGCTTGAGGCCGAATGCAAACACCGCCGGAAAAATCGCCACTCCCGCCATCACGGCAACAAGGACATTTAATACCGTCACCGATACGGCGGATTGAACAATATTTTCTTCTTTTTCTAAATATGCGCTGTATGTAACCATTACGGACACTCCGACGCTTAACGAGAAAAATGATTGACCCATCGCATATAAAATGGTATTGGCATCCATCGCGCCAAAATCAGGCATGAAGAAAAATTTTAATCCCTTCGCTGCATCATGCAGCGTAACGGAGCGGATCATTAAAAGAATAAACAGAATAAACAGAGCCGGCATCAGCACCTGGCTTACCTTTTCGATGCCGCTGCTCACCCCTTTTGCCACAACTAAAATCGTCAGCACGATAAACAGCAGCTGACCGAAAACCGCTGCATAAGGGTTGGAAATGGTATCGATAAATAACGTATCAAATCCCGAAGAAAGCGATAAACCGCCTGTAAAGCCTTTTATAATGTAGATTAATATCCATCCCCCCACTACGCTGTAGAAGGATAATAGAATAAAACACGTAATGATTCCGAGATATCCGATCCAGTGCCACTTTTTCCCCGGCGCCAGCGCCTTATAGGATTCAACGGCGTTTTTTTGTGTTTTTCTGCCGATAATAAATTCAGCAAGCAAAAGCGGCAGTCCGATTAAAACAGTAAATAAAATAAAAACAAGCAGAAAAGCGCCGCCTCCGCTGGTTCCCGCTACGTAAGGGAACTTCCATATTGCGCCGAGCCCGATTGCAGAGCCGGCCGTAGCTAAAATAAATCCCAGCTTAGATGACCATTGATTAGCTTCTTTCACTTCAGCACTCCCAATTCATTTCAGTATAAAAATCAATTGTAAGAATATATGTCTGAATAGTCAAGATGATATTAGTTTACATAATAATTTTATCGAAAACTAATATTTAATATTGAATTATTCAGAATATTATTTATAATGGAGTACAGAAAAGTCAGTCATATTTTCTGACTGATTGATTGGATATAAAAGGAGCTGTGTTTATGGAATGGCTGAAAAAATAAGCGGGTTTGCGGGCCAAACCTTTGGCTTGTGGGTTATCGTCTTTGCCGGTTTGGGATTCGCCTGCCCTGATTTGTTTACTTGGATCAGTTCTTATATGACGATTTTCCTTGGTATTATTATGTTTGGGATGGGGCTTACTCTTCAAGCAGACGATTTTAAAGAATTAATCAGAAAGCCTTGGCATGTCGTGATCGGGGTCGCTGCCCAGTTTACGATTATGCCGCTTACGGCTTTCTGTTTATCAATCGGGCTCCGCCTCCCCGCAGAAATCGCCGCGGGCGTCATTCTGGTCGGATGCTGTCCGGGCGGTACGGCATCAAATGTCATGACGTTTTTGGCGAAAGGCAATACGGCACTTTCTGTTGCGGTCACCACGATCTCAACATTGCTTGCTCCTATTGTAACGCCGGCACTTATTATGCTGTTTGCGAAAGAGTGGCTTCCCGTTTCTTTCGGTTCACTGTTTGTTTCCATTATGCAAGCCGTGCTTTTGCCGATCGTCCTCGGGGTGATTATGAAGCTGTTCTTCAAAAACAGGTCGGACAAGCCGTGCACGCGCTTCCTCTCGTATCGGTAATCGGCATCGTAGCGATTGTATCCTCTGTCGTCAGTGTAAATCGTGAGCATCTGCTTCAATCCGGACTGCTGATTGTGTCTGTCGTCATCTTACATAACGGAATCGGATATTTGTTAGGATTCCTGACTGCAAAGCTGTTCAGAATGGATTATGCTTCACAAAAAGCGATTGCGATAGAAGTCGGGATGCAAAACTCCGGACTGGGCGCAGCACTTGCGACAGCGCATTTCTCCCCTTTGTCAGCCGTGCCGAGCGCAATTTTCAGCATATGGCACAATCTGTCGGGGTCTGTTCTTGCCACCTACTGGTCTAAGAAAAAAGAGAAAAACAGCGCCGAAGAAGAAACGGCAAAGATTCCGTTTTCATAACTGAACAAGGATAGGCTGCTGCAGCTCCTATCCTTGTTTATTCTGCAGATCACGAAACAGGCGCAAAAGCGCTTTTTTACATCCCCCTGAAATAAACCTCCATGATAACAAATCAATTGGCGGATATCGTAATCGAGCAGCCGCTGCACAGAACGGACCGCATCATCCATATGTAACGTATAGCCAGGATTAGCAAGGTTCAGCTTTCCGTCTTCAATGACGACCGCATCACCTGTGACCATTGTTTTTTCGGCAGGCAGATAAAGACTGATATGTCCGGGTGTATGACCCGGCGTGGCTACAATCCGAATGCCTCCGCACCAAGGCAGCAGCTCACCGTCAGTAACTGTCCGGTGAACTGGGGCCGATTCGACTGATTGAAGCGAGCGGATGAACTGTTTTGCATAAGGCTTTGCATCCTCTGGCAATGAACTAAACGTTGATTCAGCCTGCTCAAGCCGTAAAGATTTTTTAGAGCCGTCAATATACGGCGCTTCACGCTCATGTACTGTCACGCTGATATCCGGGTGCAAACGGTGTAATGCAGCGAGTGAGCCGATATGGTCTATGTCGTGATGCGTTACAATGATTTTTGTCAATGAATGAAGCGACATACCATGCCGGGCAGCAGCGTGTTGAAGATGGTTTGTAAAACCGGGATATCCGCAGTCTATTAATATCGTGTCATGTTCGTCTTGCAGAAGAACCGGAGTGATTGAATGCAATTCTTCATTATATTCAAATTCGATCTCAAGCGGATAACAGCTTTTCATATAAATTCTCCCCTTCGCTCAATAAAAAAAGTACACTGCTTGTAAGGGCAGTGTACTTTTTGTCTGTCTCAAATTATCCTTCCAGCAGCAGCTGTTCCGGATCTTCAAGCAGGTTTTTAATGGTGACAAGGAACCCGACCGCTTCTTTACCATCTACAATTCTGTGATCATATGATAAAGCGATGTACATCATCGGACGGTTTTCAGAGCGCTCCGCATCAATTGCTACTGGGCGCAGCTGAATTTTGTGCATACCTAAGATCCCGACCTGAGGGCTGTTTAGGATCGGTGTTGACATAAGCGATCCGAATGTACCTCCGTTTGTGATCGTGAAGGAGCCTCCTTGCAGCTCACCTAATGTTAATTTATTGTTTCGCGCTTTCTTCGCAAGTTCGCCGATCTCTCTTTCAATGCCGGCAAACGTCAGGCGGTCAGCGTCACGCACGACTGGGACAACAAGCCCTTCTTCAGCCGCGACAGCGATACCGATGTCATAGAATTTTTTCACGATCAGCTCATCGCCTTGAATTTCAGCGTTAAGGAGCGGGAATTTTTTCAAAGCAGCCACGACGGCTTTTGTAAAGAACGACATGAAACCGAGTTTTACATCGTTTTGCTCAAGGAATTGGTCTTTACGGCGTTTTCTTAGATTCATAACAGCCGTCATATCAACTTCGTTAAATGTTGTCAGCATCGCAGAAGTCTGCTGCACTTCAACCAATCGTTTCGCGATCGTCTGTCTGCGGCGGGACATTTTTTGCACTTCGACAGGTTTGTCAAAGCTTTGCTGTGTTTTTTGAGCCTGCTGTTTCGGCTGTGCCGCAGGTTTTGAAGCCGGTTTTTCATAAGCTTCCACATCTTGTTTGCGCACGCGGCCAAGCGGGTCCCCCGTCGGAATTTGTGATAGATCAATTCCTTTTTCCCTTGCCAGCTTGCGTGCAGCCGGAGACGCTACCGTTCTGGATTTCGCTTCTGATTGTGCTTCCTGGCTGACTTCTTGTGCAGCAGGTTCAGCTTTTGCTTCCTCTTTTGTTTGTTCATTGGCTGGAGCACTTTCTGAAGGGGCGGGTGCAGAACTTTCGCCAGCGCCTTCTGTAATGGTACCGATAATTTCTCCTACTTGGACGGTATCACCCGAATCTTTCAATACCTCTTTTAGAACACCCGATTCTTCTGCTGTCAATTCAACATTTACTTTGTCCGTCTCCAGTTCAAGCAAGTACTCACCCTGTTCTACATAATCACCGGGCTGCTTTAACCATTGGGCTATCGTTCCTTCTGAGATTGATTCTGCTAATTCAGGTACCTTAATTTCCGCCATTTTTACATTTCCCCCTTAGTTTTTGCGAGTCAAGCTATCAGATACAATGCGTTCCTGTTCTTTTTTGTGGACTGTCGGATCTCCTTCTGCGGGACTGGATCGTCTTCTTCGGCCGATGTATTGGACATTTACTCCTTTTGGCGCAATTTCCGTCAGATACGGGCTGATATAACTCCATGCCCCCATGTTCTGCGGCTCTTCCTGAACCCAAACGATCTCTTGCAGGTTCGGCAGTTTGGCGAAAAGCTCCTTCGTATCTTTTGCCGGGAACGGATACAGCTGTTCGATTCTGGCAATATGAAGCCAATCCTTATCGCCTTCCATTTTGTTGAAGTGATCGCTGATATCAATTGACACTTTTCCGCTTGATAATACGACGCGAGTCACTTTTTCGTAAGCATGGGAAAGACCGGACTGCTCATAGACAGGTTTGAATCGGCTTTCGCTCAGTTCCTGCACTTCAGATACCGTATTCGGGTTGCGCAGCAGGCTCTTCGGCGTCATGATCACAAGCGGACGGATTTCCTCACGAAGCAGCATTTTCGCTTGTCTTCTTAAAATGTGGAAATACTGAGCCGCACTTGTCAGGTTGGCCACCGTCCAGTTGTTTTCCGCCGCCAGCTGCAGGAACCGCTCGACGCGGCCGCTGGAGTGTTCAGGGCCCTGCCCTTCGTAACCGTGAGGCAGCAGCATGACCAGCCCTGATTTTTGTCCCCATTTTGCCCGTCCTGCAGATATGAATTGATCAAAATAGACTTGAGCCGCATTGGCAAAGTCTCCGTACTGCGCCTCCCACAACACAAGCGTTTCAGGCGAATACACGTTGTATCCATATTCAAAGCCGAGAACCGATCCTTCAGAGAGCGGGCTGTTATGCACCGTAAATGAAGAAGCGCAGTCGTCTAAGTGATGGAGAGCAACAAATTCTTCTCCTGTTTCGCTGTCATGCAGCACAAGGTTTCTTTGAGCGAACGTTCCGCGCTCTGAATCCTGTCCGGTCAGCCGGATCGGCGTGCCGTCTTTCAAAATGGAAGCAAACGCAAGCGATTCAGCCAATGACCATTCAACTTTACGGTCATCATCAAACGCTTTTGCACGTCTTTCCAGGATTCTTTTCAGCTTGCCGAACACGTTAAAGGATTCCGGCCAGTTGATAAGTTCGCCGTTCAGCTTGCGGAGAACATCAAAATCAATGGCTGTGTCAACGTCTGGAAAACCGTTGGACACCGGTTCCGGCAATTCAATTTCCCGTACGGCGTCTTCTTTTTTGGCGGGCACCTTTTTATAGGCGTCTTCAATTCGTTTTGTCACTGCCATTTCGATGTTTTGCGCTTTTTCCTCGCTGATCAGTCCTTCACTTACGAGTTTTTCCGCAAAGATCCGCTTGACAGTCGGGTGTTTTCTGACGGCATCATACAGCATCGGCTGTGTCGTTGACGGCTCATCCATTTCATTGTGGCCGTATCGTCTGTACCCGATTAAATCGATTAAGAAATCTTTATTGAACCGCTTCCGGTATTCAACCGCAAATTTAACGGCTGACAGGCATGCTTCCGGATCATCCGCGTTGACGTGAACGATCGGAATTTCATAGCCCTTCGCCAAATCACTGGCATATTTCGTTGATCGTGATTCATCGCTTTCAGTTGTAAAGCCGATCATATTATTGGCGATGATATGAATAGCCCCGCCGACCTGATAGCCTTTCAGAGAGCTTAAGTTCAGCGTCTCGGCGACAATGCCTTCTCCCGGGAACGCTGCGTCACCGTGAATTAAAATGGCGAGCGATTTTGTTTCATCTTGAACCGGGTACCCCTTTTGCGTTCTTGTTTCCTGTGCCGCCCGCGTGCTTCCTTCAACAATCGGATTGATGAATTCCAAGTGGCTCGGGTTATTTGCAAGCGTAATCCGCGCGCTTTTGGTTTCAGCATCCTGAAGCTGTCTGTCTGCACCGAGGTGATATTTTACATCGCCCGTCCAGCCGTAGCTGATGCCGGTCGATCCTTCAGACGGCACAAGGTCTTTATTCGGCGCGTGCTGGAATTCTGAGAAAATAATTTCATACGGTTTGCCGAGCACATGCGCAAGCACATTTAAACGGCCTCTGTGCGCCATCCCGATATTGACATTGGTTGTGCCCGCTTTCACAGACTGGGCGATAATGTCGTCAAGAACCGGCACAAGCGCGTCTAATCCCTCAATTGAGAAACGCTTCTGACCGACGAATGTCCGGTGTAAAAATTGTTCAAATCCTTCTACTTCCGTCAGTCTTTCTAAAACGGCTGACAGTTTTTCCGGTGAATTTTTCCGGAACAGTTCTCCGGACTCGACCATTTTTGTAATCCATGCGCGCTCTTCGAAATCATGCACATGGTCAAACTCGAAAGAGATGGTTCTTTTATAGGTATTGCGTAAATGCTGGATGGCTTCTAAGCCGTTTGTTATATTGGCAGGTGCGTCTTTACAGATGACAGACGCGGGTATTGCTTTCATTTCTTCTTCTGTAAGCCCGTACTCGGATAACGGAAAGAGCTCGCTCTTTTTCGGATCCTTTCTGAGCGGATTGACGGAAGCGTTCAGATGGCCATAGGTTCGAATATCTTCTGCAAGTTTAACTGCTGCTGCGATCTTTTGAATCAGATCTGCGGTGACGCGTCCCTGTTCCTTTGTTTCCGATGCCTCTTTTATTTGGCTTGGCGGAGCGCCTAGTTCGTCAAACATGTCTTTCAGATCCGGATCAATGCTGTCTGGATCTTCAGCATATTGGTCGTACAGCTCCAGTGCGTAGCCGAGGTTCGGTCCGTAAAAATCTTCCCAATTCATTCTTTGTTTCATATTATTTTGAAACATTTGAATATTACCCCCAACCTAGATAATCAAGTGATCAATTCACTATCTTGAAATAACTTTTGAACGCTGTGCCCAAAATTATGTAATAAAAACGCTTCCAAGGATATTTTACCACTGATTACGTTTGGATTCTACCTTGATTGTTCACAAAATAGTAAAAAACAGATCAATACCGAAAAATTAAATCATTTTAAAATAAAAGCGAAAAAGCATAGGAAAAAGCCTATCCTATGCTTTTATGAAGCAGTTTTTTCAAGAGCGGATACAGCACATCGGGCAGCTGATCGACATCCGGAACAAAAATACTGTACTTTCCGTACATATCCTGAATGGTTTTCATCTGGGATTCTTCTATCGCAGTATTGGACAGAAAAACATTTATGACTTCTATCCCTTTTTTTCTCGCTTCGATGACAGCCTCGCTCGTATCGACGATGCCGTTTTGTTCGTATCCGAATGCTGCCGGCTCTCCGTCTGAAAACACGATTAAAAATTTTTGCGCCTCACTCCGCCGCATCAGCTGTTTCGTCATTTGTCTGATGGCGTATCCGTCTCTGTTATCTTCTTCGGGCGCAAGCTGCATGATCAGCGGACCCGACGCCTGCAGCAGCGACTCTTCAAACGGAATGACGGTATTGAAGAAATTCGGCTGGCTCGTTTCGGTCGCTTCGTTTGTATCCTCCCAAAATCCGACGATTTGGTGAGGGACGGATACTGATTTCAAGGCTTCATGAAAAAGAACGATCCCTCTTTTTGTTTCATCCATTTTGTCAAACATGCTGGCCGAACAATCGACAAGCAATGTAAAAACGGCGTCAATGTCTGAGGACGGGTCCTGCTTTTTATAGAAAAGGCGCGGGTTCCGTTCCGTAAAATAGCGGATGAGTTTGCGATTCAGCCGGCCTGCGTGAAGGTCGGTCCGCGGGAGCGTTTTTTTGTGCTCAAGTGTTTTTTGTATCATCTGCTTCAGGCGTTTTTGATATGATTCTATCGTTTTTGCCTGTTCTTTATAAGACTGCTCCTCTTCAGGAGACGCTTTATGAGGCGTTTGATAAACCGGGAAGGCAAATTTGTTTTCTTTTCCGTCAGCCAGCCCGGCGCCCTCATGTTCATCCTGAATGGATTCAAGCGCTTCCAGTTTGGAGTAATCCTCTCTTTTCGTCTGACGTGAGGAACCTTGAACGGAGCCGAGCGCCTGGTCACCGTCATCGCCTTCTCTGGCCGCGTCTTTCCCAAGATCTGATTTCGCGCCGTGCTCAATATCAAATTGAAGGAAGCTTTTTGACGGCGCTTCGGTTTCCCGGTGCCACGTATTCATTTTCTCTTCAAGGATTTCTTCATCTCCGTCGGAAGACTCAGGGAGCGTGAGATCGTCACTTAATGAAGGCGCTTTTTTTACGCTTTCGAATAAAGGCTCTTCAGCCGCTTTTTCATAATCAAGTTCCGGCAGAAAAAAGTATGTGTTCAGCATATCTTTCTCAAGCACTTCATCAAGGCCTTCCATGAGGTCTTCCGTTATTGTTGCGATTTGTTCAGTAGAATCCGCCTCATACACCCGGATGAGCTGACGTTCAATATACGGTATCATCATATCAATATTTTCATGCATGGAAGGAATACATTCAAGCGGAGACTCAGCCGTCAGCTTGACAAACATCGCGCAATACAAAGCGTCGGTGAAAATGCTCCGTTCTAAATTCAATGTCAGCTGCGTCGTGAAATATTTCCTGTACATCTCCCTCCGCTTCTGAAAAACACGTTTCGTTCCCGGCCGTTCTTTTTTGATCAGCTCTTCAATTCTGATATCCTCAAGCAGCATAAACAGCTGCTTGGCAAAGCTTTGGCGGGTGAAGTGCCGGTGAACGTCATTTAAAAACCCCGCAAATACCCGAAATGAGCTGCTGCGTGTCCCGACAGCGCGCAAATAGACATCGCTTTTCAGGCCGGCTTCCATATCCCCGGCTGATCGGTCTTGCCAAAAGTGGCTCATGTAAATTTTCTTTTCAAAGGGATTGTAGTAAGACTGCACGCCGTATTCCACTTCAACTTCACTGCTTCTGGTCAGTGTTTTGGCCAGATCAGTCAGCATCATGAACAAAAACGAATCAATCGTGCTGTCGTTAAATTTGATAAACTTCATTGTATATCCCTCATTCGAACAGCGTTTCTGCAATATTTCTGACAGCGGCTTTTTCCCTGTCATCGTCAAGTTTTTCCACGATGCCTCTTTCAATCGCCCGTTTCGGCGGGATGTACGCAGCCAAGTCGCACGTATCAATGAGAGCCCTGATGGACGCCGCTTCTTCTGACACTTGTCCGTTATGCGCTTGTGCGATTAAATCAGAAGACAGCGTCATAAAGCGCTCAATTAATTTCTCATCTTTTAAGACAGACTGAGAGGTCAGCACCTGTTTCAGGAGGCTTCCTTTAATATACGGAACATCAATGATGACAAAACGGTTTTTAAGGGCTTCGTTCAGCGGAACGGTGCCGACGTAGCCTTCATTAATCGCGGCGATAACACCGAACCCTTCGCTTGCCTTAATCACTTCTCCTGTAAAGGGATTTGTCATCATTTTTCTGTAATCAAGCACGCCGTTTAGAATCGGAAGGGTTTCAGGCTTTGCCATATTGATTTCGTCAATGTATAAAAAATGTCCCTCGTTCATTGCGGTTGTTACAGGTCCGGGAACGAATTCAATTGTCGCCTGCCCCTGTTCATTTTCAATCGTTTTATAGCCGACAAGCGCTTCTGCATCGAGGTCTACGGAGCAGTTGACGCTGTGCATCGGTTTATGAAAATAGTTCGAAAGCGTTTCCGCCAATTTTGTTTTCCCCGAACCCGTCGGTCCTTTTAATAAGATATTTTTTCCCATTGTCAAAGCGATGACGGCATCGAATACAATCGCTTTATCTTCGGCCTCATAGCCTGATGATCCGATTAAATCCCGGAATTCTTGGGAAACGGGATGATTTTGATAAGCCTGCAGTTTGTTTTGTATATCTTCCGGAAGTGATAGGTGCTGTAATTCTGAAGTCATAGGTGATGTTTCCTTTCCATTTGTATTCCATAACCGAGTATACTAAAAAAGCCCTTGTATACTCAATACAAAAGGGCTCATTCCCTGCGGGCGCTTTTTGTCAGGGGAGCGCAAGCGATTCTGGCTCCGGAATTTCCGCTCGGGTTTGTTAAATAATCGTCCGTATGTTCATGAATGACGAACGCGCTTCCGTCCCGGTCGAGCAGGCTGAGTCTGCTCCCTTCTTTTAATGAAGTTTGCGGCGCGTTCATAATGACATCCACTTTACCGTCAGCCCCCACTTCAAGATTGGGGAGATCCCCGGCGTGATGACCCATCGGATTGTTGAAGCCGTGTTCTTTGTTCAAAGGGTTGAACGGACCGCCGGCTGATTCGAAATCAGGTGCCTGACATGTCCCTTTTTCATAAATATGAAATCCGAGAGAAGCGCCGGGCGGCAGATGTCCCGCTGATATATGAATGTCTGACCCTTCATCATCAGATTCCCTCACTTCGATATATCCGATCGTTTTTCCGTTTTGATTGATGAGTCCGGCATGCTCACGGTATGCAGATGCTTCCAATGCGCGGCTTTCCCCATGTTTTTTGGGCGGAACAGGAGCGGGTCTCCCCCCGCAGCCGCAAAGCGTAATTGATGCGAGCATGAGAAAAAGCAAGAGACGATTCATGCTTCCTCCCCCTTATTTTTTTACCCATCAGTCTTGTCAAAACGTGAAAATGGTAAACAAAAAAAAGCCCCGAAAGGCTTTTTTTAAAAATAACTGCGCGCTCCTAAATAAGCTTTTTTCCAATATGGATTGCTTAAGTTTGAAATTTCAACCCCGGAGGAGCTTGCGTGAATAAAGTCTCCTCCGCCTAAATACATTCCCATATGAGAAGGGCCCGCTTTATATGTCGTAAAGAAGACAAAGTCGCCTGCTGACGGCTGGCTGATATGTTTCATCGTATTCCAATATCCGGCCGTGCTCAGACGGGAAACAGAGCTTACCTTATTTAAAAGGTAATAGATGTAACCGCTGCAATCGAAGCCCGCAGGCGTATTGCCTCCCCAGCGGTAAGGCACGCCGACATGTTTTTTCGCCTCGCCTATCATTCTGTCAATCTTTGACCCTGTCACCGGAGGTTCGGGAGTATTTGGCTTGTTTGGCTTTTCCGGTTTGTTATCCGGCTGACGCACAGGATCTTCTGTTTTTCCCGTTCCGTTAATCACCAGAACCTGTCCGATTTGAAGCACATCAGTTGTCAGTTTATTTTTGTCTCTGATGAGCTGAGCGGTGATACCGAACCGATTAGCAATTTTCCAGAGGGAATCGCCTGCTTTTACTTTGTAAGTGGATGGCTTCTCAGAAGGATTTGAATGAGATGGCGGTGTTGTGCCGCTGTTTCCGTTATGTGAAGAACCTTTGATCTTTAATACTTGATTCGGATACAGCATGTCTGATGTTAATTGATTCAGCTTTTTCAGTTCGGCGATGGTGATGCCGGTTTGATTGGCGATTTTCCACAGCGAGTCACCCGGCTTCACAGTGTAAGTCCCTGATGCGCCTTTATCAGGCTTTGTCTGTCTGCCGCCTCCGTCCGTGCCGCCGGCAGACCCTTTAATTTTCAGTTTTTGGCCCGGATAGATGACATCTGAACTCAAACGGTTCAGGCTTCTCAGTTCAGAAACGCTCATTCGGTATTTTTTTGCGATCACCCATAATGAGTCTCCGTATGTAACTGTGTAAGCACCCGTGCTTCGTTTTCCCTTTTGCCCTGTTTTATGTATGCCGCTGCCGTCGGGAATGTGCAGCCGCTGTCCTGGGTGGAGTATCGTTGATTTCAGTTTATTTTCCGCCTGCAGGGCTGAAATACTTGTATGATATTGCCGGGAAAGCTTCCAAAGAGAGTCGCCGCTTTTTACTTGAATGGTTTTTGCTTCAGCGGGATGCACGGCGAAGGTTGAAGTCATTACTGCAGATACAGCCAGTCCGGCTGCGATTTTTTCTTCATATAACGAAAAACCTCCTATTTATCATTGCTGAAAGGGACGTCCCTTTTCTTTGGACGCCGCCTGTTATGCAGGATTCATTCAGAAGTCGACATTAATTCCGATTCATTTGGTCTTAGATCATCACCAACGCCACACATTTTACATAAATTGAGAACATTTCACAAAAGACTTTGGAATCATTTTCATAACATGGCTTTTTTCCGCGACATTCCACCTTTCTTGTCTGTTTTTCATACAATTCTCTTTACGGCGTGGAAAATCCTCCCGAAAAACAATCAAAAAAAGCCCGCTTCCTTTAAAGGAAGCGGGTGACGGCTGATTACAGAACCCGGGTCTCGGCAGTTTTCACGTCTTCTGCTATCAATTCCGCTGCACGCTGTGCTCCGCCGGCCGCTTTCAGGGATTCTCCGATTTCAGAAGCTTTTGTCTGATATTCAGGATTTTCGCTCAATTCTTTTATTGCTTCAGTGAGCAGTTCCGCTGTTACATCTTCTTTTTTAAACATCTTGCCCGCGCCCGTGTTTTCCACTTGGCTTCCGACGGCGAACTGATCTGCGCCCATCGGAATGACGATCATCGGAGTTTTGTAGTAAAGCCCTTCGCTCGTACTGTTCATTCCGCCGTGAGTGATAAATAAGTCCGCTCTCTTCAGGATCTCAAGCTGCGGAACATAAGGCTTTACAATAACATTCTCAGGAATTTCATCAAGCTCCGCCGGATCAAGATATTTGCCGATTGACATGACGGCTTTTCCGTTAAAGTTTCTGACCGCTTTTAAGCATTTATTAAACAATTCCTTCTGATTGTTAAAAATCGTGCCCATTGAAATAAACAGGACTTTTTCTCCTTCAAGCTGGTCAAACGGGAAATCCTGAGCCGCCGGCCTTTCAGTTATGGACGGACCGACAAAGAGATAAGAATCGCCAAACTCTTCTTCTTTCGGCTGAAACGCTCTTGAAGTAAATACGATGGTTTTTCTGCCGTCATTTGAGAAAATATCATACGGCGTTTTAATGTCTGCGCTGAATTCTTCATTGAGCCGGCTGACCGCTTCGGTATAAGCCGGATAATGTGATGATTCCTCTGATACAAGGTTTGTATTTGAAAACACTTCTTTAATAAATGCTTCATTCATTGCAAAAGTCGTGCAAAGTGAATATGCCGGCAGTTTCAGCTTATTTCTCACAAGCCTTCCTGCCAGAAAATGATGATCATACAGGATGTAGTCATAGGACTCATCTTTTACTTCCTCAAGAATACGGAGTGCAGCTTTTTTGGAAGTCTCAATCATTAATAGCAAAAACTCGGTAGCGTCCCGCTGTTCATCACCCGTTGCGTTTTTTCCGAATTCATCTTTTCGGAAATCTTCATATTCACGGAATTCCGCTCCGCTTGACGCGATTTTGTGCTCATATTCCTTCACGCCGTAATATACGACATGTTCCCCTTTTTCCTTCAGTTCTTTTACGACGCCTAAAGACGGATTGATATGGCCTTCTCCCGGAAAGCCGATCATCAATACATTTGCCATCTTTCCACTCCCTATTCGTTTAAATTTTATGTATATTTAAACGATAACATCAATACAGAAAAAGGTAAAGATGTTCACCTTATTAATATTAAATGGGTACAATATTCCCATTTTCTTATTATTTCGTATGAAGCGCCCGCGGCGAAACAAGCGGATACAGTCCGCCGTCTTTGGCAAAGGACATTTTTCCCGTTTCTTCTGAAACAACGAGCACGAGTGCATCAGTCACGGCCGAAAGTCCCATCGCGGCCCTGTGGCGCGTCCCGTATTTGAGATCGACATGTTTTGTTGTGAGCGGAAGCACATTGGCTGCTGATACAACCCGGTTTTCTCTGACCAATACGGCTCCGTCATGAAGCGGATTGCCGGGATAAAAAATACTCTCAATTAAAGCTGAACTGATCTCGGCATGCAGGCTGGTCCCTTTTTGTATCATTCCGTCCAGCGGATCTGCACGTTCAATCACAATCAGCGCTCCGTGCTTTTCTTCCGCCAGATGCTGCACGGCCCTCGCCAGCTCTGTATAGGAAGGCGTAAAATGTTCGATATATGACTGCAGGTAAAACGACGAAGCGACAGCCTGCATTTCCTGAAACGTATGTCCCAGTTCATCTAATTCGCAAAGAAGGCATTGGTCTTTTTCATCCAATGTCCGCAGTATCATTCCGGCATCCTCCGTAATTTGTTTCAAATACGTTTGAACGGCAGCGGTAAACGCGCTTTCCGTCATTTGAGTGTGGCGCATGTCACATCATCTCCTTTCCCTTATTTTCTGCATCGCGCGCATGGATATGCGCCGCTGTGTACACCATAATCATGAAAGGAGGCGCACATCATATGGAATTCGCACGGCTGATGCAATATATCTGCACCTTTTTAGGGGTCATTTCACTTTCATTCATTTATGCCAAGATGTTTAAAAAGCCGAAACCGGACAAAAAAGAGTAGGCCGGCTTTCATTGCTTTTTATACATAAAATGTTATAATTTCTCTCGTTAAAATAAAGAAACGGGGAACCTAACTTGAGAGAAACGAACACGATCGGCCAAAAGGTCAGACAGCTGTTACATATCTTCATTCCGATTTTAATCACACAGGCGGGCCTTTCCCTGATCACCTTTTTGGATACGGTGATGTCAGGGAAAGTGAGCGCCGCCGATTTAGCCGGTGTTGCAATCGGTTCCAGCCTGTGGACGCCGGTGTATACGGGCCTTGCAGGAATATTAATGGCCGTTACGCCTGTTGTTTCGCAGCTATTTGGAGCCGGCAGACAAAAGGAAGTGCCGTTTTCCGTCATCCAGGCCGTTTATGTAGCGGCCATTCTCAGTGTAGCGGTTATCCTGATCGGCTTTTTCACCGTTGATATGGTCTTGGGACATTTGGGCCTGGAACCTCGTGTCCGGACGATCGCCAAACACTTTTTAGGCTTTTTATCCCTCGGTATTTTTCCTTTGTTTGTGTACGCCGTTTTGCGCTCGTTCATTGACGCACTCGGCAAAACGCGAGTCACGATGCTTATTACGCTTTGCTCATTGCCTATTAATTTTGTTTTAAATTATGTATTTATTTTCGGGAAATTCAACATGCCGGCATTGGGCGGAGTCGGTGCGGGGCTCGCTTCCGCCCTGACTTACTGGTGTATTTGCGCCATCAGCTTTTTTATCGTCTTCAGATTTGAGCCGTTTGCCGGGTACTCTGTATTTCGGAAACTGTACCGTTTTTCTCCGTCTGAATGCAGAAAACTTTTGAAAATCGGTTTGCCTATCGGTTTTGCGGTATTTTTGAAACGAGCATTTTTGCGGCTGTCACACTTCTAATGAGCCATTTCCGGACGGTGACGATTGCAGCCCACCAAGCGGCAATGAATTTTGCTTCCCTCTTGTATATGCTGCCGCTCAGCGTATCCATGGCCATGACCATTTTAGTCGGCTTTGAAGCAGGCGCAAATCGCTATAGAGATGCCCGCTCATACAGCTATATCGGGATCGTGATGGCGCTTAGTTTTTCTTTATGCACGGCGGCTTTCATTTTACTGTTCAGGCCGCAAATCGCCGGAATGTATACATCAGATCCGGCGGTGCTCATGTTGACGCAGCACTTTTTAATCTATGCGCTGTTTTTCCAGCTTTCTGATGCCGTAGCAGCTCCGATACAAGGCGCTCTGAGAGGATATAAGGATGTCAACTATACACTCGGCGCGGCTTTTGTGTCGTATTGGATTATCGGGCTTCCGCTCGGTTACGCAGTCGGCACTTATACGGGCCTCGGGGCATACGGCTACTGGATCGGGTTAATTGCAGGACTTGCCGCAGGAGCTGTCGGTTTATTCTTCAGACTGATGAAACTGCAAAAGCGTTATGTGAAAAAATGATGATTTTATAAAGGAGGAGCAGCAATGCCAAAACATAAACTGCTGTACGATTATTTAATTGAACGGGCGGAGGACATCAGTCAGACATGGTTTGATACGCTTCATGAAACGGATCCTGATTCTGTTTATGCTTCTACTGACCCGGCTGTACTCACAAATCTGAAAAAACAAAATCTGGCGTTTAATTATCAACTCAATCGGATTTTTTCTGAAGAGAAGGAAGTATATACAGCGGCCTTGGAAAAGTGGGCGTTTGAAGCCGCACGGGATAAAGAACATTTAAAAACTCCCATCCATTATATTATTCGCGAGTTTATCAGAGTTCGTGATTTGTATGTCGGCCATGTCAAGCAGTTTACCAGACTTCATTCGGACACCGTGACAGAAGAAGATGCCGAAGATATATTCCATACGCTGATCAAATCGTTTGATGTGGTCATTCATATTTTCATAGAGGAAATGTATAAAAACACAAACATTCAGCTTGAAGCGCAAAAAGAATTGATTACCGAGCTGAGCTCGCCGGTCATTGTGCTTTTTGACAATGTCGGACTGCTGCCTCTGATCGGGGATATTGACACGGCAAGAGCCAAAATGATTTTGGAGAATACGCTGCACCAGTGTTCAGAGAAGCGCATCACGCAGCTGTACATTGATTTATCAGGCGTAGCCATGGTTGATACGATGGTTGCCCAACAGCTTTTCACCTTAATTGAATCACTCGGAATGCTCGGCGTGAAAGCGACATTATCCGGAATCCGTCCTGAAATCGCACAAACCGCGGTACAGCTCGGACTGAGTTTTTCAAATTTATCAATACGGTCTTCGCTTGCGGAAGCGATCGCTTCCGATCTGACAC
>NZ_ANAT01000020.1:0-46533 GCF_000411595.1 Paenibacillus lentimorbus NRRL B-30488
TTTAAAGAGGCTTGTTTTTTATTTCTCACATGCGATATAGTCTTTATCCCGGTCAAGTCTTTTATTTGCATTGTAAAGCGCTTTTGATACATACGGCTTGTACTTTGTTCTGCCGCCCTTGTTTTTCACTTTCGACGATTTGGCCACGCCGCCTTTATACACCTTATTCAGCGCCTTGCAGTTTTGATACGTTTTACCTTTGTTTTCGCTTCTGCCGTCTTCCCTGCTCCGTATGAACAACCGAACACCAGGCCGAAAGACAAAAGCACAGCTGCCGTCTTTTTCATTTCTATCCTATCCCCTTTCCAGAATCATGTTGTATGGCTGAACATATCATAGTTCAAATAATCTCCATTTACAAGATAAATAGGAAAATAGTTTTAATTTATGTCCGCTCGTATATCTTTTATGGAATTTTTCCCAAAACCTTTTATAATATGAATTGATAGCGCTATCTGACTATGATGATAGGAGGAGAAATGATGATGAAAAAAGGGCTTGTTGCGGGTGTTCTTACTATAGCCGTTCTATTCGGCGCATGTACGGCGGATATTCCGGGGGTGATCAGTCCCAATACGGCGGAAGCGGCGTCCCAGCTCAGTAAAGGAATCGGCGGAAGGGCCTACCTGAACAGCACGGGCTCAGTTCTCGTCACGAAAATTCAGCTTCCAAGCTCGATTCAGGTGTCAAATGGGACAGCCTATATTTACTCAGGATTTACCGGAGGCACAGAGGCTGATATCGGGCTTCAGTACAGCGACACCTATCATGTATGGAAACCGATCATGAAAGTCGGTTCAAAGGGACAAGGCCAGGTCCGGTATCTGGAAGGAGAAAGCCAATTCACTTATACGAAAGGCTTCCGGCCCGGCAGCACCGTACAGCTGACCATTTACAAAAATCTGAACGGCAATACCCGCGCCACATATTGGGGCACGAATAATGACGGATACACCGGCCGCATCATCTCAGAACTCGCCCAAACAAATGTAGGCTCTGTCTCAAAATGGAAAGCGCTCGCCACCGTCGCGGTCACATCAGAGGATCAGCGCCCTTACATCAAATCAAACTTCTCAACAGCCTTTACAAACATCACGATCGACAATAAAGCAGTCACACCTGTGATTGATACACAGGATTTTGCCAAATTGACAGTGTCAGGCAGCAGCGTCAGCATGTCTGTCGTCAAATAAAGAATTTTGAACGCACGATTTCTGTCATCGTGCGTTTCGTGAGGGTCTGCCGGATACGCAAATCCCTTATTTTTCGGAATACGTTTAATAAAAAACAAACAGCCCTCCTCAGGGTTGTTTTTTAACATTTCTTTCATTATTTCCGCCAAAACGCTGAGCAGTCCGCCTTATCCTGGATATTGAATTGAATCATGCTTTCAAGCAGCTCATAATGCACCGGTTCAGTCCATTGAATTCTGAACAAACGGGAAGTAGCGCTGTACCCGGCTTGGGCGATGTCATCGGCAAAATGCGCAATTCCAGCTTCTTCGGGGGAAACACTTACATGATGCTTTGCTGCCGCAAAGCCGATAATAAACGTGCCGTGATCGGTAAACATCGGCGTGTTCCACTTGATCTGCGGTGTTAAACCCGGGAATTGCTCAGCCGTCCACGACAGGATTTCCTCCATTCGCAGACGATGATCAGGGCTGTCGATACTTGATAAATAGTCTTTGAAAACGTCCATGTCTTCCTCCTTCAACATCACGTCCGCTAGCGCCAAAACCCCGGATTTTCAGCTTTTTCCTTGATGTTAAATTCGATGATCTTCTTAAGCAGATCATCGTGCACCGGATCAGTCCACCGAATTCTGAACAGGCGTGAAGAAGCGCTGTACCCGGCTTGGGCGATGTCATCGGCAAAATGCTCCATCGTCTCTTTTTCAGGTAAAATGCTCAAATGATTTTTTGCCGCGGCAAACATAATGATATAGGTGCCGTGATCGGTAAATGTCGGTTTGTTCCACTTGATCTGTGCTTCTAAGTTCGGAAATTGGTCAGCCGTCCACGACAAAATTTCCTCTGCTTTGAGACGGTGATCCGGGTTATCGATTTCTGATACATATTTTGCAAACACATCCATGCCCATCTCTCCTAAAATGAAATATCATTACTCTTTACATCATCATAGCCAACAGACGGACACGATACAACTCTATCCGGGCATGTAAATCGAAAAAAGCCCTTCCCAAAAGGAAAGGGCCCGTCCCTTCACATCACAGCTTTCTCTAATATCTCTCCCCCAGCTCCCGCAAAATAAAGTCGTAGATCATTCTTGTCCGCTCTTCTTTCGGATACAGCATGAATTCCTGCCGCTTCGGGATATGACTGCCCATCCTGTCCTGAAAAGTGGTTCTGAGATAGGCGGTTCTGTAAACCTGATTTTCAAAAGAATGATAGGATACTTCCAGTTCCATCGTTTTGCCGTTTGAGAACGTGACCGCTGTGTCATCAAATGCCGTCGGTTGAAAATCTTTAACGTGCACATGAGATATCCAGCCGCATTGAGGCCTTGCAGAAGAAAGTGTAGGGAATAAAAAGATGTGATTTGAAGGGTCCACCATAATCGGCGGCTTGTGAGAAATTTTAATCGCTTCATATGTTCCCGCTTTTCTCCCGGCATAGCTGGAGCCAAAGTAGCGGCAGCTTCTGTCGATGATGTGAATCGGCTTCATGCTGACATACAGAATGCAGTCTTTTTCAATGACCTTCGACCCCATTTTACCGTCTATTTCCTCAGGCAAAACAGCAATGGTTGAACGATTTACTTCGTAGCTTTCTAAGGGTGCGTGTGTTTTCTGGCACATGATGTGCAGCCTCCAATCCTTTTCTTGAAAATTTATACTAATAATCTATCATCTGTCATTGGAAAACGACAGGTTTTTTTGAATATAGCTAAAAATCACCTTTTAAAGCTGTAATTTAGTCTTAAATTACTATTTAAATATTATTTTTCTTTTTCATTTCACCTCATTTATACAATGATCATTTTCGTTTTTTCGTCAATTTGCAGGATATGTCGATATATTTCCAAGTATTAGTTGTCTAAAGATTATAAAAATTAATTGATTTTTCCGGCCGTTATCCATATACTATAAAAAAGGCATTGGGGGGATTCTTTATGAAAGAGAAAAAGTCGTACACTGAGCTCATGAAGTCCCGCAACACGCAAATAGCAAACGAATTCGATGTGACAATGGCCGATATTTACATTCAAATGGTGCTTGATGAATCCTTGTATAAACGCCGGCTCGCCATGCTGACCATGCAGATTAATAAGGCGCTTGATGATAAAAATAAAGAAGCGTTCCTCACGCTTTCAAAAGAATATGCAGCACTCAAACAGAGTGAATAAGCCAATCCATATGGATTGGCTTTTTTTACATTATCCGTTTACGATGGTGCCGCCGTTCACATGAATCGTCTGTCCCGTGACATAGGAAGAATCATCGCTTGCTAAGTACAAATAGCTCGGCGCCACTTCAACAGGCTCTCCCGGGCGCTGCATCGGCACGTCTGAGCCGAAGACTTCCACTTCCTTCGCCGAGAAGCTCGCCGGGATCAGCGGCGTCCAGATCGGCCCCGGCGCCACTGCGTTTACCCTGATGCCCTGAGTGACAAGAGATTGGGAAAGAGATCTTGTAAACGTGACGATCGCCCCTTTTGTCGCTGAATAGTCAATCAATGTTTTGTGGCCTTTATAGGCGGTAATGGAGGCCGTATTAATGATTGAACTTCCTTTTTTCAGGTGGGGGAGCGCGGCTTTCGTTAAGTAAAACATTGAAAAAATATTCGTCTGAAACGTTCTGATGAGCTGGTGGCTCGTGATTTTCTCAATCCCCGGCTGCACGTGCTGCTCACCTGCGTTGTTGACCAGGATGTCAATGGAAGGAAAGGCTTGGCCCGCCTGGCGGATGACATCGTTGCAAAAGGCTTCGTCGCCGACATCCCCTGCGATCAGCAGACACTTCGCCCCCTCTTTTTCTACGTATTGCTTCGTCTCTTCGGCATCCTGATGCTCATCAAAGTAAACGATGACCACATTAGCACCTTCCTTCGCGAATAAAACGGATACGGCGCGGCCGATCCCACTGTCTCCGCCCGTGATGATCGCCGTTTTCCCTTCAAGTTTTTTCGCCGCTTTCGGTTTGTCAAAAACGGGACGCGGGTCCATTACATATTCAAAGCCCGGCTGCCGGTTTTGATGCTGCGGCGGCAAGGTTTTCTTCTTCTGATTCGCCATTTTGATCACTCCTTTACATTAATTACTATATTATGAGTAATTTGAGCATCTTATACGAATTTCATGTATGAACAGAGCCTTATTGGAAAAATTAAGAATATACAACAGAGGAGGTAAATCTGAATTGACTACTTTTTCAAACGAGGAACCGGCTTCCTATTGGAAAGCAACAGCTGACATTCCTTCCTTTCCCGCCCTCACTGAAGATACGGAATGTGACGTTGCGGTTATCGGCGGAGGAATTACGGGCCTGACAACGGCATACGAACTGACGAAAAGAGGTTTCCGTGTCGCTGTCATTGAAGCAGACCGGATTTTAAACGGGACGACCGCGGGCACGACCGCAAAAATCACCGCCCAGCATGATTTCATCTATGCCGATCTTATTCAGCAGATCGGCCTGACCAGCGCAAGGCTGTATTTCGAAGCCCATCTCCGCGCCATGGAAGACATGAAGCAGATCATCAAGGACCTTTCGATTGACTGCAGACTGATTGAACAAGACGCATATCTTTACACGAATACAGAATCAGGCGTCAAAAAAATCCGCAGTGAGCAGGAAGCTTATACCAAGCTCGGTATTGAACACGAGCTTGTGAAAGAACTTCCCGTCCCCGTTGATTGCAGGCTCGGCCTCGCCATGAAGAATCAGGCGCAATTCCATCCGCTTTTATATGGTGCGGCGCTCGTCAAAGAGATCGTTAAAAACGGGGCGCGGATTTTTGAACAGACGGCTGCGATCGACATAAAAAAGAACCGCAGCCGGAAGTGGTCACGAAAAACAGACACGGCATCAAGTGCAGCTACATTGTCTGCGCTTCCCACTTTCCTTTTTATGACGGAGGCGGGCTTTATGCCGCCAGAATGTATGCCAGCAGATCCTACGTACTCGCGGTAAAACCGAAACAAGCGTATCCGGACGGGATGTATCTCAGCGTAGACAAGCCGTCCAGATCACTGCGATACACCGATTTGAACGGTGAAAAACTGGTGCTTGTCGGCGGTGAAAGCCACAAAACAGGCCAAGGAAAAGAAATGTCCGGGCATTACGAAGCACTGAAACAATTTGCGGAAGACACAATCGGAGTTGAAAGCATCCCATATCATTGGTCTGCACAAGACCTTGTCACCATTGACAAAATTCCGTTCATCGGTCCGATCTCAGGCGATGAAGAACATATTTTGGCGGCGACCGGTTTTAAAAAATGGGGCATGACAAGCTCAGCGCTCGCCGCGAAGCTTTTGGCTGATCATATTCAAAACAAAAGAACCCGTTTTCCGGCCTGTTTATTCCGTCACGTTTCCACGCAGATCCCGGACTGAAAAAGCTGATTTCCTATAATGCCGACGTGGCCAAACACCTTATCTCGGGCAAACTTGAGAGGCCGGACGCTTCGCCTGAGAGTCTTGGGCCCGGGGAGGGAAAAATCGTAACGGTAAACGGCAAACGGGCCGGCGCCTATAAAGATGAAAAAGGCTGTCTGCATCTTGTCGATACGACATGCACCCATTTAGGCTGTGAGGTTGAATGGAATGACGGCGAACGGACGTGGGACTGTCCATGTCACGGGTCCCGGTTCACACCCGACGGCGGGGTTGCCGAAGGTCCCGCCATCAAGCCGCTGAAACGTCTCACCCAAGATTGACTAAACCATTCTGTATGAATGGTTTTATTTTTTTCCGCATTAAAATATTTTTATCAGATTCCTTCATTCAAGTTCCTTCCAAACCGATAAAAAGAAAAAGAGAATATCTGGGGGAACTTATATTGTTATTTAAAAAAGACCGTAAAAAAGAAACAGCATATTTTTCAGAAGCCGATGGAAAAAAACGCATCGCGCTTTCAAATCAATATGCAGATGTCCAAAAACAGCTGAAAATGGTCAGGCTCGGAAACGAAGAACTTCATGTGCTTGAAGAGCTGCAGCCGTTAATTAAAGAACATATCTCAACAATCGTCGATTCCTTTTACCGAAACCTGGATCACGAAAAATCATTAATGACGATCATTAACGACCACAGCACGGTCGAGCGCCTGAAAAAACATTACGGCGTCATATCCATGAGATGTTCGCCGGCACGATTGATGATGAATTCATTGAAAAAAGACAGCGCATCGCTTCCATCCACTTGCGGATCGGCCTTGAACCGAAATGGTATATGGGAGCGTTTCAGGATCTGCTTCTGTCGATGATGAACATATATGAAGCAACCATTCCGGATTTGCATGAGCTTTTAAAAGCGATCAAAGCGACGACGAAAATATTGAATCTTGAACAGCAGCTCGTCCTTGAAGCATTCCAGACTGAATATAACTGCCAGCGTGACGAACAAGAGGAAAAGAAAGCCCGTCTTCATCAGAAAATCCAGGAAACATCCGGATCACTCGCTGATTTGTTTTCAGAAACGAGCAGAGCCGTGCAGGAGCTGGTCGATAAATCTGAGGGCATTTCCGAGGCGTCAAAAGCCGGCACCGTCACTTCCGTACATGTCGAAGAAAAATCAATCGGCGGGAAAAAAGAGCTTGAAAGCCAGCAGCAGCAGATGAATAAAATCGACGCCAGCCTCCTGCAGATTGAAGAAGAAATGGACAAGCTGAATGACATTGCCCAGCAGATCGAAAAAATCTTCGGCATCGTGACGGGGATCGCCGAGCAAACGAATCTCCTGTCACTCAACGCTTCAATAGAATCCGCGAGAGCCGGGGAGCACGGCAAAGGGTTCGCCGTTGTGGCGACGGAGGTAAGGAAGCTTTCAGAGGATACGAAAAAACCGTTTCCACCGTATCAGAGCTTGTGAACAATACCAATACACAAATCAACATCGTGTCCAAACATATTAAAGATGTAAACGGACTTGTAAGCGAAACGAAAGAAAAAATGACGCAGATCAACCGTCTGTTTGATGACATCGTCCAAAGCATGAAAACGAGCAAAGACCAAACAGGCAAAATCGACGTTGATTTGCAGGCCTTTCTCGGCGGCCTTCAAGAAGTCAGCCGCGCCGTTTCCCACGTTGCATCATCCGTTGATTCACTTGTTATCCTTACAGAAGAATAAAGATAAACCGACCGGCCTTTTTCATAAAGGGCCGGTCTTTTTATTGTTAACTTAAAATATAATAGAGTTGACATATGTAAAGACTCGCTTTATTGTATAAACATATTTTGATAAGCTGGAGGAATACATAATGAAATTGACAGAAATGATGCATATTGCCGTGTTTACCGCCATTATGGGACTTTTGGGGCTGCTCCCGCCGCTTTTCTTATCCTTTACGCCGGTTCCGATTACGCTCCAGACGATCGGAGTGCTCTTATCGGGAAGCATCCTAAAACCGAAAGCGGCGTTTTTAAGCCAATTGCTGTTTTTGCTGATTGTGGCATGCGGAGCGCCTCTCCTTTCAGGCGGCAGAGGCGGGTTCGGGGTTTTTTTCGGGCCGAGCGCCGGATATCTCATCGCATATCCGCTGGCGGCATTCCTGCTGAGCCTCAGCATCCAAGGCCTTCGCTCAGCTGCTGTCCCCCATTTGTTTATCAGACAGTTCTTGTTCGGCGTGCTGTTTTTGTATGTCATCGGCATTCCCGTTCAGGCTTTTATGATGCACATTGATATCTTAACTGCCGTAAAGCTCAGCCTCATCTATGTGCCCGGAGATCTGCTTAAAGCGGCCGCAGCCTCATTCGCAGCCGTAAGAATCAGGAAAACTCTTCAAGCAAGCCGGCTTTTGCCGACGAAAGGAAGCTGATTTTAGTCATCATGATTACATCATCATATTCAGATACAGCCGGACAAGCGCCGGAACAGATCGCGATTCAGACAGAAACAGAACAGATCACCTATCAAACTTGGAACAGGCTGGTTAACCAAACCGCAAACTGGCTTGGCAGCCTTTCAGGTAAGCCGGAAAACATTGCAATATTATTGCCGAACGGCATCCCATTTTTACAACTTTTCGCAGGCGCGGCGCATGCCGGCTGCACGGCGGTTCCGTTAGATCCCCGCTCGGCAGCGGCGGAACTCGCGGACCAGCTGCACATCAGCAAAACCGGCCTCGTCATCTGTGACCGCCGGCTGAGGGGCAGACTGGACGGCGTCAAAACGCCTGTCATCCTGTGGGATGAATGCAGGCCTTTGATCGAGGCGGAAAAACGGAAGGCGCTTTTATCAAAAACGACGGCCTGCCCTTTTATACCGGATTCACCTCGGGATCGACCGGTAAGCCGAAAGCCTTCACCCGCTCTCACCGTTCGTGGCTGGAGAGCTTTTCTTGTACGAAACGTGAATTCGGCATTTCCCCTGATGACAAAGTGCTGGTGCCGGGCACGCTGCGCTCATCACACTTTTTATACGGCGCTGTCAGCACTTTGTTTATCGGCGGAACCGTCCTCCTTCAAAGAAAATTCAATCCGGCCGGAATGAAAGACCGGCTCAGACAAGCTGACGTTCTATATACCGTTCCGACAATGACGGACGCCCTGCTCTCACTAGAGGCGTTTCCGGATACACCGCTCAAGGTGATTTCTTCCGGTGCAGACTGGCCCGCTTCGTCTAAACAATCGCTGTCAGAGCGCTATCCCCATTTGCGGTTGTATGATTTTTACGGAACGTCTGAGCTGAGTTTCGTGGCGTTCTTATCGCCTGAAGACAGCGCCCGAAAGCCTGACGCGGCGGGCCGTCCGTTTGAAAATGTTACAATCGAAATCCGCCGGCCCGGCGGGGAACGCTGCATGCCGGGCGAAACGGGGAAGATTTTTGTGAACAGCCCGATGAAATTTTCCGGATACATCAACGGCGCAAAGCCTGATGATTCCGGCTGGATGACGGTTGATGACATGGGATATATCGATCATGAAGGCTATCTTTATATCGAAGGACGTGAAAACGGGATGATCGTATCAGGCGGCCTGAATGTATTCCCGGAAGAGATAGAACGTGTGCTCAACCGCTGTCCGGGCGTCAGAAAAGCGGCCGTCATCGGCATTCCTGATGATTATTGGGGCAGCATCGCCGTTGCGGTGATCGACGGACATGCAAATGTAAAGGAACTGAAGAAACAGTGCCGCGAGCAGCTGGCAGCATATAAAATCCCGAAAAAATGGCTGTTTTCAGAAATACCGGAAACAGCCGGCGGAAAGATCGCCCGTGCCGCCGTACAAAAGCAGGCAAAGGACATGATGGAATGGAAGCTGTAATTACGGATGCGAAGCGGACGATTTTCGCCCGGGAAAACGGCCTGTTAAAAGACTGTCTCCCTGAAGATTTGGCAGCTCCGCTGATCCGACATTTGAGCCGGAACATGCCCGAAGACATTGATGAAGTCCTGCTCGGAAACGCGACGGGCCGCGGCGGGAACCTCGCCCGGCTGTCAGCCTTGGCCGCCGGGCTTCCTTTGAGCGTGTCCGGTACGGCCATCGACAGGCAGTGCGGTTCCGGATTGGACGCCGTGAGAATCGCGTGCCACTTTGTTAAAGCCGGCGCGGGGAGCACATACATCGCGGGAGGAGCGGAGAGCAGCAGCCGTTCCCCTTTCTCATCCCGGGCGCGCTTTTCTCCTGAACACATCGGCGATCCTGATATGGGCATAGCGGCCGAGTATACGGCACAGGCTTACGGCGTAACGAGAAAGATGCAGGACGAATATGCCCTTCTCAGCTATGAACGGAGCGTCAAAGCGCACGAAGACGGCTTGTACCTCCGGGAAATTCTCCCCTGCCACGGATTCGCCTCTGACGAAAATATGCTGAAAAAGCGGAACATGGCGCCTCTCATCGCCCGCGCCAAACCCGTCTTTCAGCCCGGAGGCTCTGTCACCGCCGCCAACAGCTGCGGAATTTCTGACGGGGCGGCGGCAGTTTGTGTGATGGAAGAACAAAAAGCGCGGTCTCTCGGTTTAAAGCCGGGATTGCGTTTTATCGGAAGCGCGGTAAGCGGCGTCCATCCGCATTATCCGTCAGCAGCTCCGGTTTATGCCGTCAAAAAGCTTTTGAAGGAACGGGACCTGTCACCGGATGATATTGATATATACGAAATCAACGAGGCGTTTGCCGTCAAAATATGCGTTTTTTCACAGCAGCTTCAAGTGCCGTATTCTAAAATAAATGTCCGGGGCGGCGCTCTGGCCGTCGGGCATCCGTACGGGGCTTCCGGGGCGGCGCTTGTCACCCGGCTTTTTTATGAAGCAAAAAGACGCCCTGATGCCCGCTATGCAGCAGCAGCGATCGGCAGCGGAGGCGGAGTCGGACTGGCGCTTCTCTTTGAAGTGTTAACGTAACGGCAGTATAATAGATGATATCGATAAAAAATGATCGGAGTGGAGACTTTATGACTGCCGTTTGTTTAGTAAGACATGGAGAGACTGATTGGAATGCCCAAAAGAAGCTTCAAGGCAAATCGGATATTCCGTTAAATGCGACGGGAGAGCGTCAGGCGAAAGAAACAGGAGAGTACTTAAAGGGGTCCGAATGGGATGTCATCGTCTCGAGCCCGATGAAACGGGCCAGAAAAACGGCTGACATTATTAACGGGTTTTTGAATCTTCCCATTGTCGTCATGGAAGATTTCAGAGAACGGAGCTACGGTGATACGGAAGGAATGTCTTTGCCGGAACGGTCGAAGCGCTACCCGGATAAAAACTACCCGAACATGGAGACCGCAGAAGAGCTGACAGACAGAATGCTTACCGGTTTAGTGAAAGTTCAGGAGCGGTTTCCTGAGCAAAAAGTACTGATCGTCGCTCACGGCGCAGCCATTCACGCCCTCTTGTCCGCCATTTCTGACGGTGATACCGGCATACAAAACGCAAAGCTTGTCAATGCGTGCCTGAGCAATATCGAACGAATTGAAAATAAGTGGCGCGTCAAAGATTACAATGTAAGCAGCCACCTATCAGAATCATAACAAAAAGGCCCGAATTCAGTTTTGGGCCTTTTTAGCGAGCATTTTTTTCTGCAGATCATGTAATACGGCGTCCGCACCGTCAATGCTCCGGCGCTCCGTCCATACCGCCCTGTCCGCGCGGTAAACGCGGCCGTTTTTTACGGCAGTCAGCTGTTTCCAAAGGTGATTTTTTTCGAGTTCTTTCTCACCGTCCAGCAGTACGATGTAATCAGGATCGATATGCAAAAGCTGCCCGGGCGTCATTTTGATAGAGTCTGATTTCCCGCCGGAATCCGTCTGGACCGCATATGTAAACCCTGCGAGCGCCAAAAGCCGGGACGTAAAAAACTGATCATCCTTTACGGAAATGCTGCCATTTGCAGCGTCAATTAATAAAATCGTGCCGCCTTCTGCATCCAGCTTTCTTTTGATGTCATTCAGCTTTTCTTCCTGAGCCGACAATTGTTTCTCTATGATGCCCTCTTTACCGACCGCCTTTTCAATGGTAAGGGCAGCATCAACCACATCCTGATAATCCGCAGCTTCATTTTTCAAAGCGATTGTCGGAGCGATCTTTGTCAGCTCATGGTATATCCCCCTGTGCAGGCTTGAGTCTGCAATGATGAGATCGGGTTTTAACGAAGTGACCTTTTTCAAATCGGGATGTGACGGGGGCCCGACGGACGGACTGCCGTCGTTTCGCTCTTTCCGGTTATCCGCCGCGGCCGCCGGCTTTATGCCGAGATCATGGAGGGTGTCAATAAAGCCCTCATTCAATACGGCGATGCGCTGCGGGTGCGCAGCCACATGCGCCGTCCCCAGATCGTGCCTGACGGCGGTTTCATGTTCCTGTTCTGAGCATGCCGTTATGAAGAGAACGGATAAGATCATCAGCATACTGAAAATTGGTTTCATCTGTTCCCCCTCTTTCGTTTTTCCGCAATTATATCATTGACAATATAAGTATCAATGATATTCAATATCATTATTTTCATAAAATGGTTTCACAGCTTTCTCCGTCAAGAAAGCCAAAGACTGATTCATGCCGGCCGCTTTATTTCATTCCGCTTTCGTTTCCATCAGACTTCTGCATTCAACAAAAGGTGACATTTATCCTGTTTTTGCCGCAGCTTCTAAAAATGGAATCAAACCGTTCGACCCAGTAAACAAGAGAGCGATTGCGGCTGTGTACAAATACTCATGTCCTTCCATCGGTTTTTTCCATTAAAATTTAAATATTTCGGGTTCCTATTAAACGAAAGAGAGATGATATACCTAAATAGAAATAAAACAAACTGAAAAAAATTGGGTCTACTAAAATATTATTCCATACTATACAATTAATCCACAGAATAATCTGTCTATTGGTTATTCTGCAAATGAAAAAAGGAGTGGATAAAGAGTGAGAGGCAAAAAGGTATGGATCAGTTTGCTGTTTGCTTTAGCGTTAATCTTTACGATGGCGTTCGGCAGCACGACTTCTGCCCAGGCTGCAGGGAAATCAAACGGGGAAAAGAAATATATTGTCGGATTTAAGCAGACAATGAGCACGATGAGCGCCGCCAAGAAAAAAGATGTCATTTCTGAAAAAGGCGGGAAAGTGCAAAAGCAATTCAAATATGTAGACGCAGCTTCAGCTACATTAAATGAAAAAGCTGTAAAAGAGCTGAAAAAAGACCCTAGCGTCGCTTACGTTGAAGAAGATCACGTTGCACAGGCGTACGCGCAGTCCGTGCCTTACGGCGTATCACAGATTAAAGCCCCTGCTCTGCACTCTCAAGGCTTCACCGGATCAAATGTTAAAGTAGCGGTTATCGACAGCGGTATCGATTCTTCTCATCCTGATTTAAAGGTAGCAGGCGGAGCCAGCATGGTTCCTTCTGAAACAAATCCTTTCCAAGACAACAACTCTCACGGAACTCACGTTGCCGGTACAGTTGCGGCTCTTAATAACTCAGTCGGTGTATTAGGCGTTGCGCCAAGCGCATCTCTTTACGCGGTAAAAGTTCTCGGCGCTGACGGTTCCGGCCAGTACAGCTGGATCATTAACGGAATTGAGTGGGCGATCGCAAACAATATGGACGTTATTAACATGAGCCTCGGCGGACCTTCTGGTTCTGCAGCGTTAAAAGCGGCAGTTGACAAAGCCGTTGCTTCCGGCGTCGTAGTGGTTGCGGCAGCCGGTAACGAAGGCACTTCCGGCGGCTCAAGCACAGTGGGCTACCCTGGTAAATACCCTTCTGTCATTGCGGTAGGCGCTGTTAACAGCAGCAACCAAAGAGCATCTTTCTCAAGCGTAGGTTCTGAGCTTGATGTCATGGCACCAGGCGTCTCTATCCAAAGCACGCTTCCTGGAAACAAATACGGTGCGTACAATGGTACGTCAATGGCATCTCCGCACGTTGCCGGAGCGGCTGCTTTGATTCTTTCTAAGCATCCGAACTGGACAAACACTCAAGTCCGCAGCAGTTTAGAAAACACCACTACAAAACTTGGTGATGCTTTCTACTACGGAAAAGGGCTGATCAACGTACAGGCGGCAGCTCAGTAAAACATAAAAAACCGGCGTCGGCCATGGCCCCGCCGGTTTTTTATTATTTTTCTTCCTCCGCATGTTCAATCCGCTCCATGATCGACGGGTGGCTCCCTCTGAAAATTTTGACGAGAAACGGCGGGTTGACCCGGCTCAGTCCCGTATCGGCCAAGTCCTGAAACGTCTCAATCGCCGCTTCCCGGTTTCCGGTCAGCTCGATGCCGTAACGGTCGGCGGCGTTTTCCTGATACCGGGAGACGGCGTTCGTAATCGGATCAGAAGCAAAACTGAGAACGGATATGAGCAGCAATAACAGCGGAAGGGCGGCCAGATCTTCAGGCCCCTTTATATGAAGCATTCGGCCGAAGAATTTGGACAGCCGCTTATAAAGCTTGTCAATGATATAGAACCCGGCTAATGACAGCAGCAGATACCCGGCCAGTCCGATGTACACGTGCTTCATCACATAGTGCCCCATCTCATGCCCCATAATGAACAAAATTTCCCGATCCTTCAGTTTGTTAAGCGTCGTATCCCACAAAACGATCCGCTTATTCGAACCGATGCCCGTCACATACGCATTCAGCGCATTCGTTTTCTCCGACATATTTACTTCATACACATGGCTGGCCGGAATGTCGGCCTTGTCGGCCAGCGACAAAATTTTGCTTTCCAGCTCCTTGTCTTTCAGCGGATAGAAATCATTGTATAAAGGATCAATCACGACCGGCTGCAGGAAAACAAAACAGGGTAAACGGCACAGTAAGACACCAAGCGTAAAACCACCATTTTTTGTATGCTTTGTGATCAGCCAGTAAAACACAAGCACACACACGGCAAACAGCGGAAAACTGATCCAGAAATCAATGACATGGTCTCTTATCCAGCTTGCTGCTGTCTGCGTCGAAATATGATACGCAAGCGAAACCCGATATCCGATCCACTCTAGCGGAAGTGAAGCCGCCGTAACGATGAGTGAAATCACAAATACGAAGCTTACGATTTGCAGCACCCGAAAGCGCACCGCTGCTTCCAGCCAATGCTTTATTTTTTTGGCAAGCCCCGTAATGAGCAGCAGAAAAAATAAAAACCAATCTAACGGCGCTCCGATGAAAAATAAAAAATCCTTTACATTTGAAAAGTTTTCAGCGGCTGCCAGGCGGCCCGGGTCCATAAACGAGGACGGATCGGCTTTTGTTCCCTTTACGGCCTCCGGGACGGCGGAGTCTCCTGTCATAAAGAAATACCAATAGAAAAAAAGGCCGTACAGCACATAGGCAAGTCCCGCTGCCGCTATCCATTTGCGCATGGAAGTCTCCCTCCTTAGCCTTATGACTTACTCCTATTGTAAGCATAAATGCAAATAAATAGAACCAAGCCTCCGAAACGGATGTTAATCTTTTCACAACAGAAAAGAATGGAACAACAGGAAGCGGGAAAGACTAAAAGACGGAGTGATGAATATGAAAAAAATAATCGCGTTTATTGTAGTAATCGCCCTTTTGGTTATTGCTTTCTTCTATGTATACAGCCGGACCGGCGATGTGTTTCCATCAAGTAACGCAGATCTAATTATTCTGTCAGAGCACGGAAAAAAAGAAATCAAAATTAAAGACAGGCAGAATGTAAAAGATATGCTCGATATCTTGAACCAAGGAAAACAAGTCAAACTGACCAAAAGCGTGTCTCCCGATTACGACGGAACGGTCAAATACCATGAAGACCGTTTTGATTCATTCAGCATGTGGCTCGAAAGCGGCAATTATATAATGTACAAGCATAAAAACACGTATTACAAACTGACCCGGCATGATACGAAGCTTGTGCAAAGCATCATCAAGGAAGAATCGCAGAGCTGACCGGATCAGCATGTAAAAGCGAAGCCCCCGGCTTCGCTTTTCGTCCGTCATTTCGGAAGCATGTCCCGGACCGCCCGTCTCAGCAGCTTCCCGGTCGCGTTCTTCGGAATCTCATCAAGAAAAACCACTTCCGCCGGCCGCTTATATTTTGCCAAATGTGTTTCACAGTAATCAAAAACCGCCTGCTCTGTCAGCTCACCGTCCCCAGGCACTATATAAGCATGCACCGCTTCCCCCGTTTTGGCGTCAGGAACGCCGATGACCACGGCTTCTTTAATGCCCTCATGGCTGTAGAGCACTTCTTCTACTTCGCGCGGATAGACGTTGTATCCGCCGACGAGAATCATATCTTTTTTTCTGTCGACGATATAAAAATAACCGTCTTCGTCGCGCTTCGCCAAATCACCCGTGTACAGCCAGCCGTCTTTCAGCGCGTGCTCCGTCTCCTCGGGCATCTTGTAATAGCCTTTCATCACATTCGGCCCTTTCACGATCAATTCTCCCACTTGATGGTCGGGCAATTCGCGTCCGAGCGTATCGACGACTTTATTTTCGACATGTAAAATATTCGTCCCGATCGAGCCGGGCTTTCTCCCCCGGTCAAACGGATTAAAACAAGTAACCGGAGACGCTTCAGAAAGTCCGTACCCCTCCAGAATGGTGACGTCAAAGGTTTGTTCAAACGTCTGCAACAGAGCGACCGGCATGGAGGCCCCGCCTGAAATGCACAGTCTGACGGACGCAAAATCCTCCGCCTTGCCGTGCTCGTATTGATACAGATAGTTATACATCGTCGGAACGCCGGCAAAAATGGTTGCCTGTCGGCTTTTAATCAGTTTAAACACAGAAGCCGGGCTGAATTGCGGCTCGATTAAGACACACGCTCCGCTCATCAGAGGCGCATTCATACAAACGGTTAAACAAAAAACGTGAAACATCGGCAATGCCGCTACAATTTTGTCTTTCTCATTCATTCCTAAGTATCCGGCGACATCATTTGCATTGGAGAAAAGATTCTGATGGGTGAGCATGGCGCCTTTCGGTTTTCCGGTCGTCCCTGAGGTGTATAAAATGACGGCAGTATCGTCTTTGGACAATGTCGGATAAGTTCTGCTGCGCTCCGCCGGGCGGAGCATTTTTGTAAACGTTGTCATTTTTAAGCGCAATTGAGGGTCTTCTGTCGATGGAGCGTTCTCTGCTGTCTGGCTGATAATGATATGCTCCAGCAGCGGCAGCGAGCCGTGCAGGCTTTCAAATACGGGAATTAATAGGTCGATGCCGGCGATCGCTTTGACATCGCCGTTTTTCAGCATGTATGCGATTTCTGAAGGTGTGTATGCCGGATTAACAGGTATGACGACAATTCCCGCTTTTAACGCGCCGAAAAACGCAATAACAAAGTCAGGCGTATTTCCGAGCAGCAGCGCGAGATGATCCCCTTTTTTCAGTCCCCTGTCCTCCAAGCCGTTTGCAAATGCTTTGATTTTACCTGCCAGCTCCTCATACGTCATGTACTGATCTTGAAACAGACAAGCTGGTTTTTCCGGTTTCTGCGATGCCGTTTCTTCCAATTTGGAAACCAGATTCATTTTCCCACCCCTTTAAAAATATAATGAATGAATAGTCATTCATTTATCCGGAATAAACGTTCACTTTTATTATAGAAAAATATAGAAAAACACTCAAGGGCAAAAAGCCCCGAGTGCCTGAAAACCGGAAACTATAATTGTTTCAGCGCTTCACTGACCGGCGTGCCGCCTGCTGTCAGATCGAACGCTTTTTCATACGTATTCGGTTCATCAAGGGATGCGATAACGGTCTTGGCGACATCGTCTCTTGAAATGGAGCCTCTTTCTAAATCGGCTGCGGCTTTGATATTTCCCGTGCCGGGATCATTTAATAACCCGCCCGGCCGGATAATCGTATACGTCAGACCGCTCGCTTCAAGAATTTTATCCGCATAATGCTTTGCGGCATAATACGGCTTCAGCGCTTCATTCCAATTGTCGCGGTTATGAGCCTGAAGGGCGCTTACCATAATGAACCGCTTGATGCCGGCTTTCTTTGCCGCTTCTATCGCTTTCGCCGCTCCGTCAAGATCAATCAAAAGCGTCTTATCGTATCCGGTGCTTCCTCCTGATCCGGCGGTAAACACAATCGCGTCACAGCCTTCAGCGGCTTTCGCGATGTCTTCCGTGCTTCCTTCCAAATCTGCAAGAACGGCTTCTGTTCCCGCGGCTTGAAGCGCTTCTTTCTGCTCTTCTTTCCGGACCATCGCCCGCAGCGTATGCGTGCCGTCTTTTTGAAACAGCCCGGTCAGACGCTGTCCGATCTGTCCGTTTGCTCCGATGAGAAATACTTTCATCATGATCCCTCCCCATTCATTATGGTTCTATCATTTCACAAAAACGGGCGCTGATTCAAATCATGCGTTCGGCAAATGTTCTAATAAATCAGCTCGAGGAAATCTTCCAGCTCTATTTTGCCGAAATACTGTTTCAGATCGATTCCGGCCAGCGCCTCCCTGATAGCGGTTCTGTCATACTGTTTTCCGGTCAGCGCCTGTTCGACTTCACTCACATCTTTCGCACCGAAGAAATCACCGAAAATTTTGCAGTCCTGAATGATTCCTTTTTTCACTTCAAGACGCAGATCAATCGATCCGACCGGATAACGTTTCGAATGCTGAAGGTTGAATGCGGGCGACCTGCCGAAATTCCAGTCCCAGTTTTGATAGCGCTCTTCGGAAATCTTCCGGATCGCTTTCCAGTCTTCATCGGTCAGTTTATATTCCGGCACTTCGGAGAGATCATTTGTATTAAAAATATGGTGAAGCAGATGCTTTTTGAATTCGTCCGCCGTCATTTTGTCATCAAGAAACTCGCTGATGTTGGCGACACGGCTTCTGATTGACTTAATGCCTTTTGATTCGATTTTGTCTTTTTTCACTTTCAAGGCTGACACGACATGATCAATGGCGGAATCCAGCATTAATGTTCCATGGCTGAAAATACGCCCTTTCGTCGAAAATTGAGCGTTGCCGGAAATTTTTCTGCCGTCCGCGACGATGTCGTTTCGGCCGCTTAATTCAGCTTCCACACCGAGCTGGCGCAGCGCCTGAATAACGGGTTCGGTGAATTTTTAAAATTGTGAAAGCTGTCGCCGTCATCCTTGGTGATAAAACTGAAATTCAGATTCCCGAGGTCATGGTAAACCGCGCCGCCTCCTGACAGCCTGCGGACGACGATGATTCCGTTATCTTCTACGTATTTCGTATTGATTTCTTCTATTGTGTTTTGGTTCTTCCCGATGATAATCGACGGCTGATTGACATAAAACAGCAGGTATGTCTGTTCAGGGTCGAGATGCTTCACGCAATATTCCTCGATCGCGAGGTTGATCCTCGGGTCGGTTATGTTTTGGTTGTCGATAAATAACATGGTGCTCCTCCTTTATTTCTCCCACTTCAATCCGGAAGCGGCGATTGTCACTTCGCCCCCGAACACGGATTCCGCTTCTTCTTTCAGCTTCCGGTGCTCGCCGAAATGAGGCAGATGTGTGAGAATCAGCTCCCCCGCTCCGGCCTCCTCCGCGATACGTCCGGCTTCCAAACTGTTCATATGGCCGGCTGACGTGCCGTCCTGGTCCGCGTAAAAATTGCACTCGCAGATCAGCAGATCGGCATTTTCCGCAAACGGGATAAACGCGTCCTGGTAGCTTGAATCAGCCGTATACACAACAGAAGCTGCACCGTCAGTAATCCGCATCGCATAACAAGTGACCGGATGCACCGTTTTCAGAAAGGTAATGGTGAACGGCCCGGCAGAAAGCGGGCGGCCCGGCTGATAGGCCACTCCTTTTGTATGCGTTTTATATGTAAGACGCTCAAACTGTTCTATATCAGCATCATGCCCGTAAATCGGCAGTGCATGCGTCCCTTTTCCGAGAAAGGAGCCGACCTGTTTGGCAAATTGAAGCGGCCCGATATCAGCGATATGATCATGGTGATAATGGGACAAAATGACGGCATCAAGCTCTTCTGCCGGAACATAGGCAAACAGCTTCGATAATACGGCGCTTCCGCAATCAACGAGCAGAGAATAGCCGCCGGACTGAAACAGATAGCCTGAAGTTGCTTCGTTTGCGGCCGGAAACCCGCCGCAGCATCCAATAACTGTAACTTTCATATGACCCTCCGAATGTTTATGATAAAAAGATCCTTTCCTCCAATATACCTATTTTTCGTACAAATTGCATGTTTTAAACATTGTGCCAAAACAGCCGTTGATTTTCCGAAACTGTTATAATACAATGTAGAGACAAAACAATGAAAGAGGGATGGGTATGTTGGAAAAGATGTCGGATTTTTTCAGAAATTTACCCGGTAAGAAATGCGAAGAATGCGGAAATGAGATTGTTGAGCAGTATGAGTGTCACATTAATTTGTGCAATGACTGCTTGAAAATTAAGGATATGTGACAATAGGGCGCCGCACAATTCTAAATTGTGCGGCGCCCGTTTTTTTCGGCCGTCATCATACTTTCTGAATAGGGATTTATTCACCATTATTAGCAATTATCTGTACGTTTTAAAAGATTCAGTATTTTCAATCTATATTTTTCTATAGACGGATTGTTTTCTTTTCTATTATAATTTGTTCTAATAGCTATCTTTTTAGATACTTATTGCACTTTTTTCTTCGGGAGGTAATCTATGAAAAAATTACGCTTTGGACTAGCGACGCAAATTTTCGTCGGACTCATACTAGGGGTTGTAGTCGGTGTCATCTGGTACGGCAATCCTGCCATTCCAACATATTTACAGCCTATCGGCGATTTGTTTTTACGCTTAATCAAAATGATAGTGATTCCAATTGTCGTCTCCAGCTTAATCATCGGCGTTGCCGGCGCGGGAAGCGGAAAACAAGTCGGAAAATTAGGCTTCAAAACGATTTTGTATTTTGAGATCATTACCACTTTTGCCATTATTCTCGGGCTGGCTTTGGCGAATCTGTTTCATCCGGGAACAGGCGTTAATATACATGAAGCTCAAAAAACAGATATCAGTCAATATGTTGAAACAGAAAAAGAACAAAATAGTAAATCCATCGCAGACACATTCCTGCATATCGTACCGACAAACTTCTTCCAATCATTGGCCGAAGGAGATCTGCTTGCCATCATCTGCTTTACCGTGCTGTTTGCACTCGGCATCTCGGCAATCGGTGAAAAAGGAAAGCCCGTATTGGCCTTCTTTGAAGGTGTTTCTCATGCGATGTTCCATGTTGTGAACCTCGTCATGAAAGTTGCGCCGTTTGGTGTTTTTGCGTTGATTGGTGTTACCGTTTCCAAATTTGGGCTCAGTTCCCTGCTTTCACTCGGTAAACTGGTCGGTTTAGTATATGTAGCTTTGGCTTTCTTTCTCATTGTTGTATTCGGAATCGTCGGAAAGCTTGCCGGAGTAAACATTTTCAAATTCCTCGCCTATATGAAGGATGAAATTTTATTGGCGTTCAGTACGTCAAGCTCCGAAACCGTACTCCCCCGCGTTATGGAAAAAATGGAGAAAATCGGCTGTCCGAAAGGTATTGTTTCCTTTGTTGTGCCGATCGGATATACCTTTAACTTAGACGGATCTGTGCTGTACCAATCTATCGCCGCTTTATTCCTCGCTCAGGTATACCACATTGACTTGTCCATTTGGCAGCAGATTACCCTTGTGCTTGTCTTGATGGTCACTTCCAAAGGAATGGCTGCCGTGCCCGGGACTTCTTTCGTCGTCCTGCTTGCGACATTAGGCGCATTCAACATTCCTGCAGAAGGCCTTGCATTCATCGCCGGTGTTGACCGGATTATGGACATGGCCCGTACGGTCGTCAATCTGACCGGAAACGCGCTGGCATCCGTTGTGATGTCAAAATGGGAAGGCCAGTATGATCCCGTTAAAGGCGCGAAGGTCATGAGCCTCGCCAAAACAGAACAAAACACAACCATCTCAGGTTAAAATGAAAACCCTGCACGGAATGATTTCCGCGCAGGGTTTTTTATGCCATCGGCGATAGAACGTACCGGTGCAAAAGCTTCGCCGTATTAAGAAGCGATAATTCATGCGTGCGTTCAAAAGCGTGTGAAGCGTCAATTCCCGGGCCGATCAGCCCGTGGACGATGTCATGGCCCGAACGGATGGCTGCTGAGGCATCAGAACCGTAATACGGATAAATATCAAGCTGATAATCAATGCCATAGCGCTCCGCAAGCCCGGCCAGATGCTTTCTGAGCTGATAATGGTACGGGCCGCTCGCATCTTTCACGCAAATGGAGACGGTATATTCATCCGTAGACTGGCCGTCGCCGATCGCTCCCATATCAACAGCCAAGTATTCGACGGTCTCAGGAGGAATGTTGGAATTGCCGCCGTAGCCGATTTCTTCATTATTAGAAATCAGAAAATGCGTCGTATACGGAAGTTCGAGTTTCTCTTCCGTGATGCGGCGGATTAAATTCAAGAGCAGAGCCACGCTCGCTTTGTCATCAAGATGACGGGACTTAATAAAGCCGCTCGGCGTAATCTGCACACGCGGGTCAAATGAGATGAAATCGCCGACCCTGATGCCGAGATCGGACGTCTCTTCCTTCGTCCGGACAGGTTCATCAAGGCGGACTTCCATATTCTCCTGATTCCGCTCTGCCTTACCGGCGTCCTTATAGACGTGCACTGAAGTCTGATGCATTAAGATGGTACCTGTATAGGTTTTGCCGGAAGAAGTTTGAATCTCGCAATATTCCCCTTCAATTGAGTGATATCGGAAGCCGCCGATCAAGTCAATCTTCAGCCGGCCGTCCGCCTTTATTTCCTTTACCATCGCGCCGAGCGTATCGACATGCGCCGTCAGCAATCTGTGTTTCTTGTCATCACGGCCGGGAATTGTGACAAAAAGACCGCCTTTACGGTTTCTGTAAGAGGAGACGCCCCATTCTTTTAAAAGACTTTCTGTATAGGCGATAACCTCGTATGTATTGCCCGTCGGACTCGGAATCGACACCAGTTCTTTAATCAGTTCCATCGTATGTTTCATATTTGCCACAGGTCATTCCTCCTATCAATTTTATTCTTCTTAAAATATACTCTTTTGATCCATAACCCGTCCAATCTTTTCCTGCTCTTTTTTCATAGAATGAAGGGAGCATGAGCATAGGAGGGAAATGTATGATCAGCCGTAAACCGCACAAGCGGAAAAGGTTTCATAATGATTGGTTTGAGGATGATTGGTCTGGTGCAGCCTTCTGGTGCTGTAAAAAAGAAAAAGATCACTGTAAAAAGAAAAAAGAAGACCCTTGTAAAAAGAAGAAAGAAAAAAGAAGCATCATCATTCATGCCGCCGCTGCTGCCGTCATTGGTAATCGTTCACACAAGCCCGTTTTACAAATAGATTTCTCATGCTCCCCAAACAGCGGATGCTGCTTGGGTTTTTTATTAAAATTAGTACCAAGTAATAATATCAGGTGTTATAATCTGATATAAAGGAGTGATTTTTTCATGTCAAAATCTAAAATTACAGCAATCGGTACATATGCTCCGGCACGCCGATTAACAAACGCGGATTTGGAGCGCATCGTCGATACATCTGATGAATGGATCGTCCAGCGCACCGGTATGAAGGAAAGACGCATTGCCGGCGAACATGAATTCACATCGGATTTGTGTGTGGAAGCGGTGAAAAACCTTGCAGAACGATACAGCGGGACTCTTGATGATGTCGATATGATCCTTGTCGCCACAACGACGGCGGACTATGCGTTTCCAAGCACCGCGGCACGCGTTCAGGCTTACTTCGGCTGGCCGCACACGGGAGCGCTTGATATTAACGCCACATGCGCCGGACTCACTTACGGCCTTCAGCTCGCAGACGCATTAATTACCGCCGGTTCCCATCAAAAAGTGATTGTCATTGCCGGTGAAACATTATCAAAGGTAACGGATTATACTGACCGGACGACCTGCGTTCTTTTCGGAGACGCTGCAGGCGCCCTATTGGTGGAACGCGACGAATCAGCGCCGGGATTTTTGGCAGCCGTGCAAGGAACAGCGGGAGGAAGCGCGGACGTGCTGTATCGCACGGGACTGAGCGCAGAATTAAACGGCGAGCCGCTTAAAGGCGGAGGAAATATGGTGCAAAACGGGCGCGAAGTATATAAATGGGCGGCCAGAACCGTGCCTGAGGAATGCAATGCCCTTTTAGAAAAAGCCGGCTTTTCAAAAGACGATCTGGATTGGTTCGTTCCTCACAGCGCCAACATGCGGATGATCGAATCCATCTGTGAAAAACTTCCTTTCCCGCTTGAACGGACATTGACAAGCGTTGAATATTACGGCAACACTTCATCGGTTTCTATTATTCTCGCTTTGGATGAAGCTGTGAAAGCAAAAAAACTGTCGGAAGGCCAGACGCTGGTATTGTTCGGGTTCGGCGGCGGATTGACGTATACCGGACTGTTGGTGAGATGGGGATTTTAATCGAAATCTAAAAAAAGAGGCCCTGAGCATCTGCTCAGAGCCTCTTTTTCTTATGCTGTTATTTCTTCTTCCGTTTTGTGTTCTTTTTTGCTTTGCACCGTAAAATACACGATGGTCAGCGCGATCATGACAACGGCGATGCCCAACAGAATGGATGCCTGCTGCCACATATAGCCGTAATCGCCATTTGAAATGACGGCACGGAACCCGTTGATGCTGTAAGTCATCGGCAGTGCCCCGTGAATCACTTGATAGAATCCCGGCAGGAGTTCAAGCGGGAAGGTTCCTCCGCTTGCCCCAAGCTGGAGCACCAGAATGATGACAGCGATAAAGCGTCCCGGATTTCCCATCGTTGTCGCCAATAATTGAATCATCGACAGGAACGCGATGCTGGTAATCATCGTAAAGAGATAGAATCTCCAAGTGCTTTCCACATCAAGCCCGATTCCTTTTAACAGAACCGTGGCGACTATTACGGATTGAATCAGTCCGACGAGCAGAATGACGCTGAATTTGCTGAGGAACCATTCAAAACCGTTTCTCGGACGCCCTGAAGCTTCACTCAGAGGGAATACGACCGTCAGCATCAATCCGCCGACATACAAGCCCATAGAGAGAATATAAGGCGTCAGTCCGGTACCGTAGTTAGGCACGGAATGAATCGCGTTATCGTCCGTTTTTACCGGATCGGCAAACATGCTGTACGTTTTGTCATCCGTCTTAATGTCCCCGGTTTGATCAGCCGCATCTTTCAGCTGGCTGGACAATTGTCCGGTGCCGTCTAAAAGCTTGCTTAAACCGGTGCCGAGAGACGCTTGACCCTGCTCAATTTTGGACGAGCCGTCATGGATTTTGTTTTGCGCGTCCAGCAGTTTCGTTAAGCCGCCTGACACCTGGCCGCTCCCTGACACTAACGCTTCTGATCCTGATTTGAGCTGTCCGAACTTGCTGTTGTATTCGCCGATACCGGCCGTCAATTTGTTTTGGCTTTCAAAGACGGTCTGCGCTCCGCTGTACAATTTATCAGTTCCAGCCGTCAGCTGGTTAATCGCGTCTTGTACCGCCGCCGCGCCGTTATACAGTTTCGATGTGGACTGAGGCAGTGCTTTCAGCTGATCAGCCTTCGCTTTTACATCTGCCAGCGCGCTTTTTATGACTGACATATCCGGAAGCTGGATATCTCCGCCGGACGGAAGCTGGCTGACGATATTGTCTAAATCCGGAAGGTCGGCCTTCGGAAGCTTCTCATTCAGAAGCTGAACAAGTTTCGCTTTTTGCTCATCCGTTAAGAAATCACTGTCCTTAATCACCTTTTTGACCGCGTCATCCCGGGCATCCAGGCTGTTTTTCAGATCAGAAAGCTTTTTCTTAAACTGCTGCAATTCCTTTTCAGTCTGCTCAAGCTCCCCAACCGCTTTTTCAATATCTGAGAGGTTGACTGAATTGATCGCATCTTCAAATGCCGCCGCTTTTTGCGACACTTCCTGCGCCTTGCTGTTTAACGCGCTTAATCCATTCGTTAAATCCGGAAGCTTTTGCTGGAGCTGCTTTTGTGCGTCAAGGCTCGTTTTCAGCCCGCTGGCCACTTGGCCTCCTCCTGAAGCAATCTGTCCTGATTTATCTTGAATTTCGGCGCTTGCGCTCTGAAGTTTTGCGATAGAGCTGTCAAGCGTTTGAATTCCGCTTGTCACTTTCGCCGCTCCGTCTGCAAGCTGCTGTGTTTTATCGCCGATGGTGGCGGTGCTTTCAGTAAGCTTCGCTAAATTTTCCTTCAGCTTGGCGCTGCCGTCTTTCGCGTTTTTCGTGCCGTCGTCTATTTTCTTGGCGCCGCTGCTGGCTTTGCCGAGTCCTTTGGCAATATCTTTAAAATTGTCAAAAATGACTTTTGCGTATTGCTCCGTCACTTCTTTCGACACGGAGGCTTTCAGCTTGTCGATCGCCTTTTCTCCGATTGTCGCGCCGACATAGTTTGATCCGGCATTCGTATGATATTTCAGATCCAGCTTCTTCGGATTTTTATCCATTACCGTGCTGGCGTTTTTAGAAAAATCTTCAGGAATCTCGACCAATAAATAATATTTAGCATTTAATAAGTCCTTTAACGATTGATCAAGATCGCTTGAAAAATGCCAATCAAAATTATCATTTTTCTTTAACTCTTTCACAAGATCGTCACCGATCTGAAGATGTTTCCCTTCGTAGTCCGCCCCTTTATCCTGGTTGACAACGACAACCGGCAGCTGATCCACCGTGCCGTACGGGTCCCAGTACGCCTTCAAAAACACTCCGCTGTAGATCAGCGGAACGAATAATATGGCAATGATGGGGATTAACAGTTTCTTGTTCGTTACAATGTCTTTCCACTGGCTTTTTATTGTATTCAACCCTGTTGCCTCCTTCCGCAAACTGACTCATTTGACAAAACGGTCACGGCACTTAAAAAGTGAAGGATCATCTATTATTTAGATAATCCTTGACCAACATACATTTCCAGCAATTCGGCGATCGTCTCTTTTTCAAGAGGCGGATGGTTTTTTTCCCAGTCAAATATCAGCGCGATGTAGAGCTTGAGCATCACAAAAGCGGTCAGTTCCGGATCACACGGTTTAATGCTTCCGTTTTCAATGGCTGTTTCTATCTTTTCTTTAATGTATGACAGAATGGCCCGCTCCATTTTCGCAATGACATCCTGAACGGCTATTGTACCAATCTCGGCGTTCTCCTGAAAAATTTTAATAGTCAGCTGGTGTGTTTTTCTGAATTCCAAAATCGCGATAAGCGCCCGGTGAACATTTTCGTGAAATGAAAGCTCCGGTTTCATCGCTTCGTCTGCGTGTTCCTTCATTTCTCTTAAAATAGTGGTGAAAATATCATCAAACAGTTCTTCTTTGTTTTTGAAAAACGTGTAGATGGTTCCCTTCCCCACATTTGCAAGCTTTGCCACCAGATCCATTGTCGTTGCTTTGTAGCCGAATTGTGTAAAAGACTTCGTTGCCGCTTCCAGAATGAGCTTTTTCCGATCGACGGACATGTTTCCCACCTCGTTAAATTGACCGTTTGAACGTTTTAGTCATTTTGTACATAAGATAACTTATCACAGTCGCGAAGAAGATTCAAATGTTTTTTCTCTTTATTGGTGTTCCCTTTACAGAACGGGAACATGCAAAAAACCTCCGTTTTACGATAACGGAGGCTGGTACGTTTCAAATAAATATGCCAGTGAATCATATACGGCGGCTTTTCCCTGGTCGATACAGTCGGGGATGCCCACCCCTTCGAAAGACGCGCCCGTCGCGTATACGCCCGGATAGGAAGCTTTCAGCGCATCTCTGAACTCTTTGATGCGCTCCTTATGGCCGACATGGTATTGCGGCATGCTTTCGTTCCAGCGGGTCACACAGGTCATTTCCGGTTCGCCATTTATTTTCATTACTTTTTTCAAATCTTCCATTACGATTTTAATGATCTCGTTATCTGAAAGATCTACGATGGATTCATCTCCGGCCTTTCCGACGTACGCCCTGAGAAGTGTTTTGCCCTCCGGCGCCGCGTGCGGCCATTTTTTATTCGTCCATGTGCAGGCCGTGATGGAGAAATCGCTGTTTCTTGAGATAACGAATCCCGTACCTTCATGCTCCATTTTGACGGCTCCCTCAGGAAAACCTAAGGCGACGTTGGCAACGGACGTAGAATGCATGTCTTTGAGACATGAAACCGCCGGCAGATCAGAAAGCATTTTCGCCGCGGCTTTATGCGGGGCTGTCACTATGCATCCTTCCGCATAGAGCACTTTGCCGTTATCAAGCGTCACGGAATATCCTTTCTCCTCGCGGCCGATATGGGTGACTTTCGTTCCTTTCATCACCTTTGTCAGCGTAAGCTGCTTTTCCAGCTCCTCCACCAACGTTTGAAGCCCTGTCGTCAGCGTTAAAAACTGGCCCTGCTTTTTGGCCGTCAGCTGCTGTCCCGAAGGCTGCGGACGTGATTTTTTCATACCGAGAATCAGGCTTCTGTGCTTTTGCTCAGTCTGATAGAATTGCGGAAACGTGGACATGAGGCTCAGCTTATCAATATCTCCGGCATAAATCCCTGATAATAGCGGTTCTATTAAATTCTCAACGACTTCGTCGCCGACGCGTCTGCGGAAAAATTCACCCAGAGACTGATCTTCCTTCGGTTTGCTCGCAGGCAGGACAAAGTCAAGCGCCGCCCGCGCTTTTCCGGGTACAGAAAATAAACCGGTGGAGATGAACGGAGCGATTTTGGTCGGAATGCCCATCACCGCGCCCTTCGGCATCGGATGAAGCGTCTCATTGACGAGCACGTAAGACTGGCCGGTCGCATTGTTGACGAGCAGATGCTCAAGCCCCAAATCCTTAACGAGCTGCGGCGCGCTTTTTTTCCTTTCCAAAAAAGAATCCGGCCCCCGCTCAATGATGTAGCCGTCTTTATGCGCCGTCTGAATTTTACCGCCCGCTCTCGGGCCCGCTTCGATCAGGGTGACCTCAAGCGGCAGCTGTTTTTCCTTGATTTCTTTTTCCATGTAGAAGGCGGCGGCTAATCCCGTTATGCCGCCGCCGATGATGACCAGATGTTTTTTATCGCCACTCATTTTTATCGCCTTCTTTACCGTTTAATTCTACTTGTCCAGCTCTTTCAGCACGACCGCTGCAAGCGCGTCGATAAATTCAGGCTGTGCGTTCGGCATGGCCGGACGATAGTAGCTTGCGCCGACTTCTTCGGTCACAGCTTTGCATTCATAATCATTATCGTAAAGCACCTCTAAATGATCGGCAACGAAGCCTGCGGGCACGTATACAAATGCTTTATAAGGATGCTTTTGATACAGCTCGCGCGTGAGATCCTGCACATCCGGCCCGAGCCACGGATCAGGGGTGTTCCCTTCGCTTTGCCAGCCGACTGCGTAATCGGTAATTCCGGCGCCTTCGGCAATCAGTTTTGCGGATTCCTCCAGCTGGTCAGGATACGGATCGCCGTATTCTTTAATTTTTTCAGGAAGGCTGTGCGCTGAGACGATCAGCATCGCGTCATCCCGTTCTTCTTTCGGCATTGATTCATACGTTTTCTTCACCTGGCCGACCCAATAATCAACGAATTTCGGTTCATCATACCAGCTTTCAACAGACTTGATGGTCAAACCGCCGAGCTTCTCCGCTTCTTCTTTCGCGCGTTTGTTGTATGACTGGACGCTGAATGTTGAAAAATGAGGGGCGAGCACAAGGCTGACAGCTTCTGTAATGCCGTCTTTATGCATGTCCGCCACCGCGTCTTCAATAAACGGTTCAATATGTTTTAATCCGATGTACACTTTGAATGTTACGTCGTCCTGGATTTCATTTAAACGCTGTGCGAGCTTCTCCGCCTGCTCCTGCGTGATTTTTGCCAGCGGAGAAATGCCTCCGATCGCTTCATATCTGTCTTTTAAGTCTTGAAGCATGTGCGGCTCCGGCTTTCTTCCGCGTCTGATATGTGTATAATAACGTTCTATGTCCTCTTCTTTGTAAGGCGTTCCGTAAGCCATGACGAGAAGTCCCATTTTCTTTTTGCTGCTCATTTTGTTAAACACCTCTTTTGATGGTCTGTCTACCTTGATTTTGACAGGAAAATCTACTTATAACCAACGATCTGCTCAGGAAGATTGTTCCGTTTTTTTGGCAGCGGAATATTCATGTACAAACGCCGTCAGCTTTTTCAGCGTTTCCGGATTGACATCAGGGAATACGCCGTGCCCTAAATTGAAAATAAACCCGTCCGCTTTCATGCCTTGATCAAGTATCGCTTTCGCTTTTTCTCGATGACTTCCCAAGGCGCAAGAAGAAGCGACGGATCAAGATTGCCCTGAACCGTTTTTGTAATGCCTTGTTTTCTGGCGTCATCTATGCCGAGTCTCCAATCAAGACCGACGACATCAAGAGGAAGGTCATGCCAATCCCCGGCCAGGTGGCTTGCGCCTACACCGAACATGATCAGCGGAACTTGCTCTGCAGAAAGCTCCCGGAAAATTCTGTCCATCACCGGTTTTATAAACTGCCGGTAATCTTCGCGGTTCAGCGCGCCGACCCATGAATCAAAAATCTGAATGGCTTTTGCGCCGGCGTTAATCTGCGCTTTTGCATAAACGATAATCATGTCCGCGAGCTTGTCCATCAGCATTTGCCACGCTTGCGGCATACTGTGCATAAACGCTTTTGTTTTGTTGTAATTTTTAGAAGGCCCGCCTTCAATCATATAACTGGCCAGCGTAAAAGGCGCTCCCGAAAAACCGATGAGCGGAACATTCAGCTGTTCGTTTACGAGTAATCGGATCGTTTCCAGCACGTAAGGAACATCCTGTTCGGGATTCAGTTCGCCGAGCTTTTCAATATCCGCAGCAGAGCGCACCGGCTGATCGATCACCGGGCCGATTCCGTTTTTTATTTCAACATCCACTCCGATATAAGGAAGCGGCGTCATAATGTCTTTATATAAAATGGCAGCGTCCACTCCGTACTGCTCGACCGGGAGCCTCGTCACATACGCGCACAGCTCGGGCTGATGCGTAATTTCGACTAAGCCGTACTTTTCCTTCAGCTTGCGGTATTCCGGCTGAGACCTCCCCGCCTGTCTCATGTACCAGACAGGGACGTGATTTGTTTTTTCTCCCCGTGCCGCTTTTAAAAACGTATCATTAAACGCTTCTCGTTTACTCATCTGAATTTCCACCTTTCCTCCTGCAACCATACGTTCGTGTTCTTCGCCCATTACACTATACCTTGTTTTTTCTGAATGGTATAGAATTGAGGCTTAATGTTCAAAAAATCGCCGAATTCATGATTAAGAAGAAAAAAGCTTCGGCTGAACGTATTCCGTTCCCTCTCCTTCTTGATCCGTCTGTGAATTATATGGAACGACTTTGTATGAAGCCCCTGAAAACAGATTGGCGTACGGTATGTCAAAGCTGCCTTTTCCTTTCACCGAATCCAGAAGCTTGTCTTTTCCGTCTTTCTTCTCATATATTCGGTAAACAACCCGATCATCCTTTTGAATATCCCATTTTAATTGAACCGTAATCAGTCCCATCGCCTTAAATGTATAACGGGCCGACAGGGACTTTACCGCCTCCAGCTCAATCGGGCTGCCCAGTTCCTTCACATTTTCAGGCTTTTTGAATGTCCGGCCGTTTTCCCCCGCTTTTGTGACGATATCTTTAAAGAGTCTGACCGGGTATTGGCTGCCGCCTTTCAGGTAATGGGTTTTATCCGTTTTGTCATAGCCCATCCAGACGGCTCCCGTCAGTCCGGGAGTGTATCCCGCAAACCAGGCGTCCTTTGTCGCGCTGGGGACGCCGGTAAATGTGGTCGTGCCGGTTTTCCCCGCCAGGTCGCCTTGATAGCTGCCTTGTGAAGCGGTTCCTTCTTTTACGACCTGCTGAAGCATTCTCGTCATATTCCATGCCGTCTGTCCGCTGAAGACGCGCGTTTTGCCGTTTTTAGGCCCGGATAACGTTTCTCCGTCTTCGTCCGTGATATTCTCTATAAAAAATGGCTTCGTATACATTCCGTTTGCCGCAAAGGTATGATAAGCTCCGGCAAGCTGAAGCGGAGTGACGCCTTCAGACAGACCGCCCAGCGCAATCGCGAGTCCGTTGTCAGAAATGTTCATGCCGTTTTTCTCAAGATACGATTTTCCCGTATCCACGCCGATCTGCTTCAATGTCCAGACAGCGGGCGCATTTATGCTGTAAGTGATCGCATCCTGCATCGTCACTTCCCCCTTGTACTGTCCGTCATAATTTTTCGGTTTATACCCGTCGTAGGACGTCAGTTTGTCTTGGAGAAGCGAATACGGTTTGAACTTGTCTTCCTGCATGGCGGGCCCGTATACGGCAATCGGCTTAAACGTTGAGCCCGGCTGCCGCTTCGCCGTAACCCTGTTGTATCCTTTTGCCACATAGTCGCGCCCGCCGACCGCCGCGCGCACGCCTCCGGTTTTATTATCAATAAAGACGGCGCTTCCCTCTGCCGCCTGATCCGTCCCCGGAAAATAGCCGCTTTCCTTCATGAGGGTATATGCCGTTTTCTGCAGCTTGGAATCAAGTGACGTCCGGATCGTATAGCCGCCTTGAAGCAGCTGTTCTCCTGACATCGAATAACGGGATTCCGCCTCCTTGATGACAAGATCGATATAACTGTCAAACCAAGGCGTTTCTGATGTTTTCTTGACATGAAGCCCCAATGTCCGGCCCTGGGCTCTGACGGCTTCCTTGGCGCTGATATAGCCTTGGTCGTTCATCATTGCAAGAATCGTATCGCGCCGTTCTTTATTTTTATCCGGATGCTGAATCGGCGAATAAAGAGATGGCGCCTTCGGAATCGCTGCCAGAACGGCTCCTTCCGCAACGGTTAAATCTTTTACTTCTTTATTAAAGTAGTAGTGGGACGCGGCTTGAATGCCGTAAACGCCATGGCCGAAATAAAGCTGGTTCAGGTACATTTCAAGCAGCTTGTCCTTGCTGTAATCACGCTCAAGATTGATGGCGATAATGACTTCCTTCGTCTTGCGCAAAAATGTCTTATCATGAGTCAGAAAAATGTTTTTCGCCAGCTGCTGGGTGATCGTGCTTCCGCCCTCCACCTTGCCGCCTGCTAAAACATCCCGGAACACCGCCCGGCCGACAGACTTCACATCAATGCCGTGATGTTCGTAAAACCGTTTATCTTCAACGGCGATAAAGGCATCTCTCACATCTTCCGGAACCTGCTGAATGGATACCGGCTCGCGATTTTCCGTATAGAGGCTCGCGATTTCATCACCGTTTTGATCGACGATTTTTGAAGATGCGTGCAGTATTAATTTCTTTTCATCGATGACATAATGGCCGAGAAATATAATGATAATGTATCCGATTAACGCGAGAAAAGCGGTTGCCGCCGCAATTACAGCCGGAATAAAGAATCTTTTTTTCTTTTTCAGCATAAGTCACCTCGCCTTTCTTAACTTGTAGTATGGGAAATATTGTTTCGAATTATGTCAGAATGAGTCGCCAATAGAAACTTATACCACTCTTTTGATATACTAGCAAGCAGGAGGTGGCTGATATGAAGGTTTATATTACATACGGGACAGCCGATTTTTTAAAGACGATTGCCAAGAAACACCCGAGTGAGAATATGGTGCTGATGCAAGGGGAGGATAATGCGGTTTTAATTCATGAAACAAATGGAGAAACCGTTTTTCAGGCGCCACATTCCTATGAAAGCATCGACAGCGTCGGGGAAATCAAAAATCCGGGCTACGCCGTCCTCAACAACATCGCCGTTACCCAGGAAGGCCGTCCGCTGTTTGAAAACCGGTTTAAAAACCGCGCCGGCAAAGTGGAAAATGAACCCGGTTTTAAAGCCATCCGCGTATTAAGACCGCTCGAAGGCGATACGTATGTCATTTTGACCCTGTGGGAAGAGGAAAAAGCCTTTCAGGATTGGCAGCAGTCAAACTCTTATCAGGAAGCTCATAAAAAACGCGGAACATCTGCCGGCATCGACACGACGTCTATTTTCTCCCGCCCGTCTTATGTAACCGCTTATTACGCAATAGACTGAAAACCGCCGGAGATTCTCCGGCTTTTTTAATGTCCCGATTTTACCCTTCGTTCTTTGCACCTTCCGCCCGCCTATGAATACCCTGTAGCAATCCTATTTATAAACGGAGTGGTTCAATTGGGGATCGGCGTCTACTCGGTACATCTGCTTTATGTTGCTTTTATCGCGGCCATTATCGTTTTTATGCTTCTCAGAAAAGATACAACCTTTATTTCACTCGCCGGCATTTTTGTGATTGCGCTATGGACGACGCATTCATTCTCCGCTTCGGTCAGCAGCCTGTTTCACAGCTTTACGTATGCCGCCGGAGAATTGCTGCCGACGATTTTTATCATTTGTTTTATCGTGGCGATGAGCGGCCTTTTGACCGAAACCGGTATTAATGAAGCGATGATTTCTCCGTTTGCAAAGCTGATGAAAGGGCCGGCTGTCGCGTATTGGGTTATCGGCTGTCTGATGTTTGCCATCTCTCTTTTTTTCTGGCCGTCACCCGGGGTGGCGCTGATCGGCGCTGTGCTGCTTCCCGCAGCGATCCGGGCGGGCCTTTCTCCGATCGCCGCGGCTATGGCGATGAACCTGTTCGGCCACGGATTCGCTTTATCGGGGGATTACGTCATTCAGGCGGCCCCGAAATTAACGGCCGATGCCGCGGGCATTCCCGTGGGCGATGTCATGCAGGCAAGTATTCCGCTCGTTTTGATCATGGGGTTAACGACGACAATCACCGCTTTCTTCCTCATCATGCGGGATCGAAAAAAACGAAGGCCCCCCTCTCCTTGGACAGCTCCGGTTCTTTGGACACAAGTATGTACCTGCCGAAAAAACTCAGGGTGATCCTGGCGGTTTTCATTCCGCTTGTTTTTCTCGCCGATATTATCTGCATGATCGTATACCGCCTCCAAGGAAACGATGCGACGGCACTCGTCGGAGGAACCGCGATCGGCATTCTCCTGATCATTCATTTCATTGTATATAAAGAGCGGCATTTAGAAAAGATCACCGAGTATTTTATCGGCGGTTTTCAATTCGGCTTTAAAGTATTCGGCCCCGTCATTCCGATCGCGGCCTTCTTTTATCTCGGTGACGCGGGGTTTAAAAATATTTTGAACACCCCGCTGCCGAAAGGATCTGCGGGGATCGTCAATGACCTCGGATTGGCCCTGTCCCATTCTTTTCCGATGTCCGGAGAATTCGCCGGCATCGCACTGGCCGCAGTCGGTGCGATTACCGGGCTCGACGGGTCTGGGTTTTCCGGTATATCTCTTGCAGGCTCGATGGCAAAGCTGTTTTCTGCCGCCCTTCATACGGACCCGGCCGTTTTAACGGCGCTGGGCCAGATTTCAGCGATCTGGGTCGGGGGCGGAACATTGGTCCCTTGGGCACTGATTCCCGCTGCGGCTATTTGTAAAGTTGACCCGTTTGAGCTTGCCAGGAAAAACTTTATCCCGGTTGCGGCCGGACTTATCGTCACGACGATCGCCGCCATCATCATTCTCCCGTAGCAAAAAGATTGAAATCTTCTGACATTTTCTATACAATCATGGGAAAAGCAGACGAGGGGGCATCGCTTTTGACGTTAACGACACTTCAAAAAAGCTTAAACGCTCAGCTTGACGGGCTGTATGAGGAAATGGTTGAAATCAGGCGTCACCTTCACATGAATCCCGAGCCATCCTTTAAGGAGAAAAAACACCGGCGTTCATCGCCTCATTTTATGAAAAGCTCGGCGTCCCCATCCGGACGAATGTCGGGGGCAACGGTGTCACAGCCTGTATTGAAGGCGGTGAACCGGGACCGGTCGTGGCACTCAGAGCTGATTTTGACGCTTTGCCGATACAGGATGAAAAAGATGTGCCCTATGCTTCACAAATTCCCGGCGTCATGCACGCCTGCGGGCATGACGGCCATACGGCGGCTCTCCTCGCGGCCGGAAAAAGTGCTGTACCGCAACCGGGAAAAACTGAAAGGGTCATTTGTGATGATCCACCAGCACGCTGAGGAATTATCTCCCGGCGGAGCAAAAGCAATGATTGAGGACGGCTGCCTCGAACATGTCGATGCCATTTTCGGCACACACCTATGGGCGACTGAACCCGTCGGAACGGTCTTATGCCGCCCGGGCCCAGTAATGGCCGCCGCTGACGGCTTTACGATTAAAGTCATCGGCAAAGGCGGCCACGGCGCGATCCCTCACGATACGAAAGACGCCGTTTTAATCGGCTCACAAATCGTCACAGCTCTTCAGCATATCGTCAGCCGGCGGGTAAATCCGGTGCAGCCGGCCGTCATCTCAGCCGGCTCGTTCACCGCTGAAAATCCGTTTAATGCGATTGCCGATCAGGCAGTCATATCAGGCACCGTCCGCTCATTTGACGAAAGTGTGCGCAGCCTGCTCGAAGCAGAAATAGAAGCCGTCGTAAAAGGAATCTGCTCCATGCACTCCGCTTCCTATGAATATCGTTTCAAACGCGGCTATCCCGCCGTCGTCAATCATCCTGAGGAAGCGGCGCACGCTGCGGCAGCCGCAGCGGAAACAGACGGCGTTACGAAGGTCGTTGAAGGAGAGCCGCAGATGGCGGGAGAGGATTTTTCCTATTATCTGCAGCATACAAAAGGCGCTTTTTTCTTTACGGGCGCCGCTTTAGAAAATGCGGAAACCATTTATCCTCATCACCACCCGAAATTTGATTTTAATGAAAAAGCGATGCTGACGGCCGCCAAGGTGCTTATCGGCGCCGCGGTAAGCTACCCCCGCTGACATAAAAAACAGCCGGTACATTACGTACCGGCTGTTGTGATTCTTAAATGAAAAACGTGCCTTGCCGTCTCACCGAGCTGTGACAGCAGTTTATAATTGGCCGCTCCGCCCACGGCGGCTCCGACGACCGGCAAAAGCTGAAACAATTTCACCACGTCCAGATAATCGCGGTATTCCTGCTGAAAAACTCTCCAATCGACATCATGCTTTTTCGAATCCCACTGTTCAATCATTGAGTATATGCGTTTCCGCTGTTCACCGCTTGAGAAAGCCAGCTGAAAAATAAACAGCAAGAACAATCGCTCATCCCTGTCTTTCACATCATAGCCGTAAATGGAGGCAAGATCGAACAGACATTTCATTTTAATGGATAGCAGCAAAGGAAAATCAGCCATCCCTAAAAAAATTCCGCCGGCCCCCGTACCGATACCTTCGGCTGCCGCGACCTTTTGGTACGATGCGATGGTTTGTCTGGCGAGGGCATCTTTTTCAGCAAGCGTCATACCGTTTGTATCCCGCTTGCTTTTCACCAGATTTGAACCCGTCATTGTTGCTTCGGTCATTTTTTTAATGCTTTCTGTGATGACGGCATGAATTTTATCGGGAATCCGCTCATTTATTTTCGCCTGCATTCCTTTAGAAAAGCGTTCAAGCATGGAATCTTTGCGCAAAAAACGCGCTTTCCATTGCAGTGCTTCCTGTATCAGCTGCTGATCGTCGGTCATCTGTGTCTCCTTCTTTCATTGAGGTTTCAAAAACCCGATTGATTACAGCTTGCCGTACTTTTTCAATCTTCCGCCCATATACGAAGGCATGATCACAAAAATCAGAACGGCTGAAGCAACGGCCGCATACAGCGCCCCGCTGACTCCCGCGGCATAGGCTGACGCTGCACAGAACAGCAGCGCCTGCACGGTTAATGCCGATTTCATCAGCGAAAAGAAACTTTGCAGCTTCGCTTTCTGATTGACCGGGTAAAGCTCCTGCAGAGAAAGATGATGAAAATGCCCGAACAGCGGAAGAAGCTGTATTCCCGTAATAAAGACGGTAAATACGGTTAACGCCGCCGTGATCCACGGATTGGCGGAAACGAGCATAATAATCAGGATAAAAATAATCGTGAGCCTGACCTGAATGCCGAGATAATCATTTGAACGCAGAAAGGCCCGCGCATACATATAGGAGAACGTTTTCCGCTGCTCAAACGGAATCATTCTGAGCAAAAAGTCGAGATACGCACGGCGTTTTGCCTGTTTTTTCAGGTGAGGCACATCGGTAAACAGATTGGCGATTCTGTAAAACCGCTGCTTCCTTCTTAATTCATATTCAATATGAGCTTCCCATTTCAATGATTTATGTTTTGCGGCCGATGTGAAATACACATAAAGGCCGGCCATCACAATGTAGACGGCGGCAGCGTACACATAAAACGACTGTAAGACGAAGTATAAAAGCAGCATATTGCAGATAAAGCGTATGACCGCATCCACCATTTTCATGCTTCTGTCATTCATAAACGTCATCCGCCACTCCATGGCCTGATTCCACGCTTTTACCGCCAGCATCTGAATAAATACTGCGGCATACGACGCAAGCGACGCCCCCGGACTTACAGCGAAAAACAGAGGCATGCATACAAGCGACAGAGCAATAAGCGGAAACAGCTGTGACAGATAGCTGTACTTAAATGAATGCTTAAAGTATGTCCCCATTTTCGGTTCAAGCGGCAGCAGAAACACGAGGTCCGCTTCCTTTAACAGCGTCCGGACGTATGAACCGGTCAGCACAAATGAAAAGAGCACCGCCATCACCCAAAATGAGGGAAAATGAACGGGAATGTCTTTGACCCACTTGCTGTACCAGCTCGCCGCGCCGGCAATAAAAAAGATCAGCACAATGACGAGATGATCATTGAGCATATATTTCATATACATTCTGGTTTCCTTTATATGCTCTTCAAGCCGGGACTGCCAAATAGTAGACATATTATTCATGGCCGGCGTCTTCCTTCGTCAGTTCAATATACAAGTCATCAAGAGCTGCGTCTTTCATGCCGAACTGCTCTCTCAGTTCTTCCAGTGTGCCGCTTGCCCGCACTTCGCCGTTATGTAAAATAATGAAAGCGTCACAGTAGCGCTCTGCCGTAGCCAGGATATGCGTTGACATCAGCACGCTTGATCCGGCTTTTTTCGCGGCGTCCATCCGCTCCAGCAATGCATTGATCGCCAGCGGGTCAAGGCCGAGAAACGGCTCGTCAATGATATAAAGCGAAGGCTCCGCGAGAAACGCGCACATGATCATGACCTTCTGCTTCATCCCTTTGGAAAAGTGAGCGGGAAACCATTTCAGCCTTTTTTCCATTCTGAATTCTTTCAGAAGCGGAGGAAGCCTTTTTTCAAGCGTTTCTTTGGAAAGGCCGTACGCCATGGCCGTCAGCTCCAGATGCTCTTTGAGCGTCAGTTCTTCATACAGCACCGGCGTTTCGGGGATGTACGTAAATTGCGAGCGGTAGCTTTCCTTATCCTCCGAAAACGTCTTGCCGTTCAGCTCGATCGAGCCTTTATGCGGGTCCATTAATCCGATAATATGCCGGATCGTCGTGCTTTTGCCCGCGCCGTTTAATCCGATGAGTCCGACAATCTGGTTCGGCTCAAGGGTGAATGAAACATTTTTTAAGACCGGGTTTCTCGTATAACCGCCGGTTAAGTCTTTTACCGATAGCAGAGACATAATTTCTCCCCTTCTGATTCGTTTTTCTTCATAGTACCAAAAATAAAGTCTGATTTGAAACGATTCCCTTTTTTCTCACGTGAAAAACGTGCATAGTTATCGTTTTGGCGGACATCATAATGTATGTAGAAGGAAACAGCTTTAATCAACTGAAAATGAGGTGTTTATAAAAGACGTCTTAGAACAGTTGGATGAAAATCAACATGTCCTGTGCTTACAATTTCTTCACACACTGCTTTGATGATGTTCTTCATTCATGATGAAATAATCAAATGAGGTGTTTGTCCCAGGAATGATTAAGCAGACCCATAAGTCTTCATTTTAAAAACAAATGAGGTGCTTACAAAAGGCATATTTAATTTTCTGTGATAAAGCTCGTACTTCTGCATCAGGGTGAACGCGCAGCCGTTCATCCTGTTTTTTGTTTTGGCCGTTTTTGTGGTACGATGAGAATATACATATATTTCTTTTCAGGGAGGAAACCCATCTATGCACAAAGCGGACGATTGTATTTTCTGCAAAATCATTGCCGGTGACATTCCGTCTTCAAAAGTATACGAAAATGAACATGTTGTGGCGTTTCTTGATATCAGCCAGGTCACAAAAGGCCATACGCTCGTGATTCCGAAAACACATATTGAAAACGTGTACGAGTTTACGCCTGAGCTTTCTAAAGAATATTTTGAAGCGGTGCCGAAAATCGCACGCGCCATCCGCGATGAATTCGAGCCGATCGGGCTGAATATTCTCAATAACAACGGTGAAAAAGCGGGCCAATCGGTGTTCCATTTTCACATGCATATCATTCCGCGTTACGGAAAAGGCGACGGTTTCGGGGCTGTCTGGAAGACCCACGCCGAAGACTATGCGCCTGACGATCTTCAGGAAATCGCTTCAACCGTCAGAAAACGGCTTGCCTCATCTTAAAGATGAGGTTTTTTTGCGTCCGGTAACACAAAAAACATAAAATTATATTTTTTCATATCAAAAAAATCAAAAAATTGTGATAGGATAATTGTATTATTTCTTACACTAAAGCGGAAAACAGGGAGAGATCGTAAACATGGAACGTACAACGAATTTCAATGCAGGACCCGCAGCCCTTCCACTGGATGTGCTGCAAAAAGCACAGAAAGAATTTGTCAACTTCAATGACACCGGCATGTCCGTCATGGAGCTGTCCCACCGGAGCAAAGAATATGATGCGGTGCATCAAAAAGCAAAAAGCCTTCTGAAAGAACTGATGGATATTCCCGACGATTATGATATTTTATTTCTTCAAGGCGGCGCAAGCCTGCAATTCTCCATGCTGCCGATGAACTTTTTAACGCCGGAGCAAACGGCTCACTTCATCGTAACGGGCGCATGGTCTGAAAAAGCGCTCGCTGAGGCGAAACTGTTCGGAAACACATCCGTCACGGCAACAAGCGCAGATTCAAACCATAACCACATACCGGAAGCGGACCTCACAGGAATCAAAGACGGCGCCTACCTGCATATTACGTCCAACAACACGATTTTCGGAACGCAGTGGAAAGAGTTCCCGAATTCACCGATCCCGCTCGTAGCCGACATGTCAAGCGACATCCTGAGCAGAAAAATTGATGTCAAAACGTTTGATGTCATCTATGGCGGCGCCCAGAAAAACCTCGGTCCGTCCGGCGTCACGGTCGTCATCATGAAAAAATCATGGCTTGAAAACGAAAACGCCAACGTCCCTAAAATTTTGAAATACTCCACTCACACAAAAGCCGATTCACTGTATAATACGCCGCCTACATTTGCGATTTATATGCTGAGCCTCGTCCTTGAATGGCTGGCTGAAAACGGAGGTGTCGAAGCGGCTGAACGGCGCAATCAGGAAAAGGCCGACGTCCTGTACGGCACAATCGACGCAAGCGGCGGGTTTTACGCGGGGCATGCCGCAAAAGACAGCCGTTCTCACATGAACGTCACATTCACCCTCCGCGACAGCAGTCTCACGAAAAAATTCGTTGAAGAAGCGAAAGCGGCTAAAATGACCGGACTCGGAGGCCACCGCTCAGTCGGAGGATGCAGGGCGTCTATCTACAACGCCGTCAGCCTGGCTGATTGTGAAAAACTGGCTCAGTTTATGAAAAAGTTCCAGCAGGAAAACGAATAAATTTCTTCTAACATAACGGTTCCTTTGATATACTGTTTGCATATCAATTTTTCCGGCCACCGCAATAAATGACGAGCATATTATTGGATGGCGAAAAAGCTTAGCAGAGGAGAGCTTAGTATGAAAACAAAAGAATTAGTCATTATGGCCCTGTTTGCGGCAATCGGAGCGGTGCTTCATTCCATTATGCCGCCGGTATTATTCGGAATGAAACCCGATATGATGCTTGTGATGATGTTTATGGGTATTCTGTTATTCCCCCGTGTGCAGAACGTGCTGATGATCGGGATTGTAACGGGAATCATTTCCGCACTCACGACATCTTTTCCGGGCGGACAGCTTCCGAATATCATTGAAAAACCGGTAACGGCGTTTCTGTTTCTCGCGCTGGCGCTTTTGGTGAAAAAGAGCGTGAAAACAGCGGCCGCCGCCGTCATTACAATAGCCGGCACCTTCATCTCTGGTTTGCTCTTTCTGGCGCTGGCCCTTCTGATTGTCGGCCTGCCGGGCGGATTCACCGCCTTGGTGCTCGCGGTCGTCCTTCCGGCGGCTGCGCTGAATGCGATCGCCATTATCATTATGCATCCGATTGTGCAGACGATCTTAAAACGGTCCAATATGATTGAAACGGTGAAATAACCGCATACCGAAACCTCTTCCGGCCGGAAGAGGTTTTTAATGTGTTTCAGCATGTTTTATACGAGAAGTTTTGTGAAAAAGATAAGGAACAATGCGAGGGCGGTTCCTGCTGAGCAGACGATGGCCTTTTGGCGGACGACCCGCTTCGGCGGATAAGAAGCGGTCTGGCCGAGCAGTTTCAGGTAATAAACGGCACCCGCCGCAAAGACAAGAGCCATACAAGATAAAACAATCATAAAGACAGACAACCTTCTCCCTCCTTTTCCCTTAAAAAAATATGCTAAAATAAAGCAAGCTATGTATAGAAGTTTATTCTTCTGAACAAAAATGATAAAAGTTATGAGAAAAAAACGGGGTGATTTCAAATGGCTGACGGACGTTCCCTTTTAACAGGCCTTTTCGTAGGCGGATTGATCGGAGGCGCAGCGGTGTTACTTTCGGCTCCTTCATCCGGAAAAGAGCTGCGGGGCAAAATCAAAGCGAATTGCAATTCAATTGAGGACACAATCAAACGGTTAAAAAAGACGGAATGGCGCTTAAGGACCAGCTTGTCCAAACGGCGAAAGAAAGCGCAGAAGTCATTAAAGACGTAGGCGGAGAGCTTCAGACCAGCATTAAAAGGTGGCAGGAGGAAATCAAGCCGCACCAGCAGGATCTCCAAAAGGAAATCGCTGATATTGAAGAGAAAATCAGACAGCTGGAGAAAACCTTACAAAACTAATATCCTATACAACCAAAAAAAGTGCGGACATATTGCGTTCCGCACTTTTTTTTGCGGTTTAAAGCCTTTCACAGCAACGGATGAAGAATTTATTATAAAATTCTTAAATTTTCATCTTTATTAATCTTTATTTTATTGGCATAATAGAGGAAAAGAAAATGTGAAGCAGGTGATCTGTATTGAATCGTGTTGAACCGCCTTACGATCTAAAAGAAGCTTTAATCTATACCCAAAAAATGGCGCAGCTGTCCAAAGCGCTCTGGAAATCTATCGAGAAAGACTGGCAGAATTGGCTGAAGCCGTACGACCTTAATATTAATGAGCATCATATATTATGGATTGCCTATCAGCTTAAAGGAGCTTCTATTTCAGAAATCGCCAAATTCGGCGTTATGCACGTATCAACTGCATTTAACTTTTCAAAAAAGCTTGAAGAACGGGGATATCTGAAATTTTCCAAGCGACTGAATGATAAACGGAACACGTACATTCAGTTAACAGAAGAAGGGGAAAATGTATTCGAAAGCCTGCTTGAGGAGTTTGACCCGTCGAGAAACGCGGTGTTTAAAGGCTCACAGCCGATCTACCACTTATTCGGGAAGTTTCCGGAAGTTGAAGAATTAACCTGTGTCATCCGCCACATTTACGGCGAGGATTTTATGGAGATATTCGAGAAATCATTGACAAACATAAACAATGATTTTGATAGTGAAGACGGAAGGCTGAAGAAAAAAACGGACGAATCGGCTGTCCATGAAACGGCTGAAGAGCTGGAACCGATCAACAGTTAATCAAAGTGCTTCATAATCTCAATAAATTCTTCCATCAGCGCTGTATAAAGCCCCTGCTCATACAGAGCAAAAATCGTTTCATGAACATCTAATTTTTCGTTCAGCTGTCCCGCAAAAAGCGCAAGGAGCTTGTCAAACGTCACAAAGCCTTGCGCTTTTTGCGACTTCAGCTCGTCCTCCAATTCGCGGCAGATCCGCCCGACCTCTTCTCCTTCTTCTTCGGTCAGCCCTTTTTCAATCATCATCGCATAAAAAGGGTACTTATCCATATCCACCGTTTTCACCAGCAATTGTATGTAATATTCTAAACGCCCGATACGCTGATCCATTGAATCCATCCGTTTCACTTCTTTCTATCTTTAATCTTATTTTAGCTGATAATGAATAGAGAAGAAAGGTTAAACCGTACATTTCCATGTTTCACCGAGCTCTTCTGTTCTTCCCTTTCCGGGGTTATTTTTTTCTTTAAAAAAGGATTGATTTTTTCTCCTGAAGAGAGTAAATTATTTTGAGATTGTATTCCATCTTTGTACGGAAGGATGACTCTGATGAATTGCTGGAAAACCATTAATCTGATCAAAGATTATGGTGCGGTTCGTTTATTATTGACTGCTGTAGGTTTTATGATCCTGTTTTTTATATGCAACTTCTTGGCATTCGGGCTGCTGCGTCCGAATATCAGTTTAAGTGACGGGCACGTGTTTGCTTTTTGTGTTCTGCTCGTTGTTACTTTATTTGTACATAAAGTCATACATGTCCTGCCGATGATCTGTAAAAAAGAAAAAGGAAATGAAAATGTACTTCTTGCGGATGCCGACATGGAAAGGCATACCGAAAACGACGATGCTGATTTCTACGATCAGCCCGTTTTTATTCATTACGCCGTTATTGTTTTATGCCGGACTGGCATTTCCGAGACACGCTCATTACTTTTATATGATTTCGAGCATTCATGCGGGTTATTGCCTGCCTGATCTTCTGTTTGCGCTGCACCTGGTCAAAGCGCCCAAATCATGTCTGATTGACCAGGAATCCGACGGTTTTGATATATTAGTAAAAAAAGTGCCGGAGTCTTGATATCCCGCTGATTTTTCAGGTTACATTCTATCTTTTTTAATAAATATTTGGTAATGTAATATGGGAGCAGTTCAGAGAGAGGGGGAATCTCCCATCATTTTATTCTATTTTATCGTGGCTGCCCTGTTTATTCTTTATTTCATAAACAGGCTCACAAATACATTATGCCTTGTCAGAGAGATTCCTGAAGACCGGCAGGATAAGGTATTCCGTTTTATTAATGTATCTATTTTAATTTTACTGATCTCTTCATTCGTCGAGATCTCCTTTACTGTGTAAACAGGCAAAAAAATATGGCTGACGGAGGTCTGACCCCCGACAGCCATATTTTTTTCTTAATAAAGCCAAGAAGCGCCGATGATGATCAATAAGATGAACAGAACAACCAATAATGCAAAACCGCCTGCAAATACTTCACCCATCTCCAAAAGCACCTCCTACAAAACGTTTTATTTTTCCAATTACATCATATGCAATTTACTTCTGAAACGATTAGGCGCCCGGGTAAGAAAACGGACCGCTTTTAGAAAAAGCGATCCGTTTCGCTTAACAAATGTAAGCTGCACCTACGATGATAAGCAATATGAACAGTACTACGAGCAGTGCGAAACCGTTTGAATATCCTCCGCCCATGGTTCATTACCTCCTTTTCATGATCAATATATTTGTATGTATCAGGAAAAAGTTTGACTAGACGAATGCCCTTTATTTAAAATCTTTTTACAGAAAGCCACAATATGTTATGATACGCATATGCAATTTAATTTGGATGATTAGGAGTGTTTAAAGGAATGAAGAAAATCGCGATAGCAGCTATTACGGCAACGAGCGTCCTGGCTCTCAGCGCTTGCAGCAGCGGCGACAACGACGTGATTGCCAAGACGGATGCCGGAAATGTAACAAAAGGCGAGCTCTACACGAATATGAAAAAAGTGGCAGGTGGCAATGTCCTGACACAACTTGTTCAAGAAAAAGTACTTGCAAAAAAATACAAAGTGACAGATAAAGACATTGACGCAAGGCTAAAAGAGTATCAAACACAGTACGGCGATCAATATACAGCCCTTAAACAACAGTACGGCGAAGATTTTCTGAAAGAGCAGGCTAAACTTGAATTACTTCAACAAAAAGCGGCGAAAGACAACATCAAAGTGACTGACGCTGATACGAAAGAATATTACGACGGCTTAAAAGGTAAAATCCGCGCGAGCCACATTCTTGTCGCTGACAAAAAGACAGCTGACGAAGTGGAGAAAAAACTGAAAAAAGGCGAGAAGTTTGAAACGCTTGCGAAAGAATATTCAACTGACAACTCAAAAGACAACGGCGGCGACCTTGGCTGGTTCGATAAAAAGTCAATGGATGAAACATTCAGCAAAGCTGCATTCGGTCTGAAAGTCGGACAAGTCAGCGATCCGGTCAAAACAAAATTCGGTTATCATATCATCAAAAAGACAGAAGAACGCGGCAAATATGATGACATGAAAAAAGAACTGAAAGAAGAAGTTCTTAAACAGAAATTAAACGACAACTCAGCTGTTCAGGCGGCGATTCAGAAAATCATGAAGAAAGCCGACGTAAAAGTTGAAGACAAAGACTTAAAGGATACTTTCAATACATCTTCATCAACCAGCAATTCGGGGTCAAAATAAAATACCGCTTAGGTCATCTCATCGGCTGTTCGCTTTGCCGATGAGATGGTTTATTAACAATAAAATAATCAGAAAAATTAAAATCCATACCATACCGATATTGCATGAATGAAAACATAAGCGTGCATAATATTTGATAAAAAATTAGTTTTCTTAGTTGTATCAAAATAAATTTCCCTATATATAAATATAAAGTTTTGTAAAGCATTAAACTTCCCCCAACTTTTTTTTATCAATTCCTCCCATATTTATAAAATTAATCTTTTGACTTTAAAATTACAGGTTATACTTATTCCCTTTTAATTTTAAATATATATAATTAACTTAATCCCAGTTGGAATTACAATTCAAAATAATAAATTTTAAACTGTTTTCTAATTAAT